>REEB01000216.1 GCA_007695295.1 Puniceicoccaceae bacterium | reverse complement strand
CCGATCTCCGGCCCCCCCCTCAGCCCCGGCAGGGGCGGCGGGATATTAGCCGGTGGCGAAAGCCACCGGAACCGGCCCACCCATATCATCCGCCCCGGTGGGGCGGCGGACAACAGCCCATAATGCTGAGGGTCGCCCACCGGCAACCGTCTTCCGGACTCCGGTTACCCTCTTGCCGTCACGCTGGATGCCGCCGAGGCCATCAATCTTAACCGGTCAAGAAACCGTAAAGTTTCCTCGATAGAGTCCGTAACGGTTTCGATGGCCGCGCATCAACTGCTTCGCCTATCCGAGCCTGCGAACCTTCAGACGGTGAAAGAACTCGTAGAATCTTACGACCTGCAGGCACGATTGCCAATGGGTCGCTGGCCGGACCTAACCATTAACCTAGTTTGGCCTGACTCTTTTTGCGGCCCATTCATTCCACATGACCAAGGGGTCGCCATCCGATAAGCCCAAACTTCGAAGTTATTGAGCTGGATCCCTTACGGTTTCCTGCATAATTCTTCCCGAGCTCGTCCCCAACTTCTCAAGAGTCTCTCTCGTTTCCATTTCATAGATAAGATCGGTGACAATCTGACTGTCCATGGGAAACAGGAATATGCTCACCCGAGCCGATGACTTCGAAATTGCAATTAATAGAGATGGATTTTCGCTGATTCCATTTTCCGTTTCCTTTCGCACACGCACAAGTTTTAGCTTCGCACCATGCAATTCATTGTAGGAGTCCAGCACAGTCGAGTCGATTGCATCAATTCGCATACCTTGACTCTGCAGTTGAGAAAGGTGTTGATTGTTGAATAAATGCCGGGAACGAATTAGGTTTCTAAGTAGCCCGGGGTGCTGTGCTTCCCATTGCGCCAGTGAATCAGGATCCATGAGTTCGCGAGCCTTTTCATAGTCTCCCGCATTCAGGGCGGAAAGAAACTCCCAAACCAAAGGCTCTTTCCTAGAGCTCTCATTCGCGCAACCTACGATTAGGAGGCAGCTGATCAAACCTATGACAACTGCCAGTGGAAGCGAGGGCACTTTTTCCATACTATTCCTCTGTATTCAATTTGGGTGGGCCTTGATTAAACATTTTTGATGGTTGATCCTTGACAATATGTATGGCGGAAAATTTTCCTGTTGTCTTATTGCACCCTATGGTCAAAAATGAAATAATCCACGAATAACTAAAGTTTGTCAATATCTTCCCGCCTTTCTCCCCCTCGAAAACTTACCCACTCAAAAATATACCGGTATACAATTTCTCCTGAACGGATAACCATAATCCCGTTTTCTCGATACCCGTCTTTCTGATAATCATAGTAATACATTGAATCGTGTGCTTCCATTCGGTCTGAGAGCCGAGCATGTCTGAGCGAAAACTCCGCTGCATAATCGACCTCATCAATTTCAGCGAGGAACTTTTTCAGCGATGCAGGATCATCCGCGTATCGGCGAACTCCCATAAGAATCCCGCCGACAATCTGACTCACTGCCTCGCCTGCCATTTCCATGTATCGGATGGAGACCGGTGAGAGGGAGGTGTAAGAGTTCGCATACTCAGGATGCTTTTGAGTGAAAAGCCATGCCTGATTAACTGGACTTGAACCTGCTAGCAGGCAATTACAACTCGTAAATACTACTATAACAATGACAGTGGGAACAATTTTTATGTTCATAATATTATGGTGTCTTCCAATGAACCCGTGGGTGAAATGTTGTCATTTCTATTGCCACAATCCTACACAGCTGGCAAGCACGATCCTGGCATAACCTAGCCGTGGTTGCCCCCGCCAAGGGGCACTTCAAACGGGCTAGTGCCTGCCCTCTTTTGTGGACCCCTCCGGATCCCCGGTGCAGGCGTGGTTGCCCAGGCAGCGCACCATGATGGCTGGCGATGGCGCTGATCGGTTCCTGTTTCTTCAATGTCTCCATGGCCACCCGGCCTTTGTACTGAGTGAAACGACACCGGCCACTCGGGACTGAACGTACGACGTTTCTTTGACATACCAGGTCTCCTTTCCTTCAAGGTGTTCATGGCTTGGTCCCATGGCCATTTTTCCGGGTCCACTTCAGCCCTAAAACAATTCCACCGAGCAAGGCTACTAGTGGATATAAATAATCTGTGTAATGAATAATTATCTGCCAAACTGCCGCTTCTTCCGAGAAGCTTCGCGGCCCATACAATAACCATGGATACAAAATAGCAATAAGAAGAAGGGGCAGAAGACAATACTCAAAAAACTTCTTCCTCATTATTGCCCATATTATTCCCACAACCAAAAAGGGCATCCAATACGGAACTGATTTCCATAATACATAAAACAACAACCCAATACCATAAAACTCCGGGAACACCCTGCCTTCAAGAGCGATCCGATGCCAGACTCCAGAAATGGATAGTCCTAGAATTGCCAGCACCACCAATGCGGAGTTGGCGAATAGTACAGCCCGAAGTTTTGAACCGGCCCCCATCAGTTGGACAGGGTTCTGGTTCCGAGCGAAGCGACGGGACCGGGCGCACAGCGAATCGGTCCAAGCCCGCTCTCTGTTTCCACCAAGCAAATTCCGCATACCCAATGACGCATGGCATACCTGGGCTTGAGGCTATTCGCGCGGCCCTCCAAAAAGGGGGATCGTTCCAGTGAGTTCGGCTAACACGGGAAGGTGGTCGGCGTGCGCCCAGAGGCCCTCGCGTTGAGGTCCGTCGACGCGGAAGCCGGGGTCTCGGACCACTCGGGCCGATTCGAGGTGGGCGGCGAGCGAAGGGCTCAGGTAGATGTGATCGATGACGCACAGTGTTTTCCCCGCCGTGTCCATGGTCGGCTGCAGTTCGCCTTGGGAGGCGACGACGTTGACAAACCCGCGGTCCGACAACTCCCGATGAATCCGCTCCTCCACGTTGCCGTTGAAGTCACCCATGACGACGGCATTCGGAACCTCTTCCATCAGGCCATCAATTTTCGGAAGGAGGACTTCGGCTTCGCGTTCCCGCAGGGCCGCGGAGGTTTCCCTGGGATGGAGGTGCAGTCCCACCACCCACAGGCGTTGCTCCGGCGCGGTCTCCAGAAGGACGGCGCCCGCGCACCGGCTGAGCGGGGGTGTCGTTTCATCCGGGGTCTGGTGGCTGAAAACCCGGGATTCGAGGATCGGGCAGCGGCTGAGAATGTGGCCCGGCCAGTTTTGGGGCGAGGGAAACGTCGCGAGCCAGACGTTCATGCGTTGGGCCACCTGTTTGATGACGGCGAGGTTGGCCACGCCTTCCTGCAGGGCGAGGACGTCGCAGTCCAATTGGGAAAAGACTTTGGTGAAATGGGCGATGCGCGCTTCGCTTCCGGGTTCGCCGAGCGCGGGTTCCGCTGCCTCGGGCGGATAGCCCTGCAACCCGAGAACGTTGTAGGTGCCGATTCGCATCGGGGGAGTATCATTCATGGGATGGCCCGCGAGGGCAAGTCCTCGGGCAGCGCGCGTGAATCGCGTCCCGGGTGCAGGGAGTGAAAGCGTCACTGACTTCTATGGCGGCAAGGCCTCCGCATCCAGCCGTCAAACCGGCTTCCAACCCGCATGCGCCAAGCGTCCGGAGATGGCGTCTTTGAATTGCGAAGCGGTTTAACCGGTGGTGCGCAGACCGCTGGCGATGGCGTTGACGGTAAGCAGCAGTTTGAGCAACAGCCCATCCAACGCGGAACCGGTTTCCGCCAAGCCGCGCCACTGTCGCAGGAGGGCGATCTGCTGGTGGTGAAGTTGCCTCAGGCCCGGGTCCCGCAAGCTGAGGGCTTGGTGGATGTTCGGGCGGCATTCCGCGAGCGGTCCTCCCATGAGCAGCTCCAGCGCTCGCCGGGTGCGGTCGAACTCCTCGTGAATGGTCCCAAGCTGGCGATCCCGCACTTCCGCATCCTCCACCAGTTGGCCGTATTCGCTCATGAGGTCGCGGTCGGCGGTCATCAGGCTGGTGCTGACGTTGGTGAGCATGTAGCGAAGCGGCGCCCATTTCCGGGCGTGTTCAATGAGCTCCGCCCAGACATCCGGTTCGGCTTGCCGAACCTGCTCGAGCGCGGAGCCGACGCCAAACCATCCGGAGAGGAAAAAGCGCGACTGGCTCCAGCTGAAGACCCACGGAATGGCGCGCAGGTCGGCGATGGTCCCTTTGCCGGTGCGCCGCGACGGGCGCGAGCCGATCCGGCTTTGCTCGATGACATCGATCGGCGTCGCCTGTCTGAAGAAGGTGAAAAAGCCGTCGCTGCGGATCAGCTCCTGGTAGGCGTTGCGGCTGATCTCCGCCAGACGGTCCATCGTCTTTTCCAGCGGATGCTCCCGCTTCGGCGACTGCCCGTGGGCCAGGGAGGTGCCGGTCACACCGGCCAGCAGCAACTCGAGATTGTGCACGGCGGTGATGTGGTTGGCGTATTTTTGGGCGATCGTCTCCCCTTGTTCGGTGAGACGCATTTCGCCGTTGAGCGAGGAATGAGGCAGGGCGGAGAGGAACGGATTGGCCGGCCCGGCCCCGCGGCTGATGGTGCCGCCACGCCCGTGGAAAAACACGATCCGCGCGCCGCGGTCGCGGCCGACCCGAGACAAGGCCTCCTGGGCCCGGTAGAGGGTCCATTGGCTCGCCAGGATTCCGCCGTCCTTGTTGCTGTCGCTGTAGCCTATCATCACCTGTTGCGTGGGCTCTTCCCGTCCGGAGCCATGCTGCTGGTGGAGATTGCTCCGGCGGGTCAGCGGATGCTCGAGGAACTGGCTCAGGATGGCCGGGCTCCGCTCGAGGTCCTCGATCGTCTCGAACAACGGCACGACGGGTAGCTCGCAGACCAATCCTTCGGGCGTGCCGAAAGCCAGGCCGGTCTCCCGGGCCAGCAGGTAAACCGTCAGCAAATCAGACAGGCTGCGGGTCATGCTCACGATCAGCGAACCGAGCCCCTCCCGTCCGAACTTTCGAATGTGCTTTGTCGCCACGCGGTAGCAGCTGAGGACGGCGTCGGCCTCGGGCCCCGGGCTGGAACCGATCGGCAGGAAAGGGCGGGCCGACTCCAATTCGCGCTCGAGGAACTCGAGCCGTCGCACCTCGCTCCACCGCGCGTAATCGGTTTCCTTGAAGCCGGCAACCTGGAGAAGCTGCTCCATGGCCCGGTCGTGAAAGGCGCTGTTTTGGCGGATGTCGAGGGCGGCGGAATGAAAGCCGAAGGTGTCCACCATGCGGAGCAGGGGGGCGACCTCCGCATCCGCCAAGCGATCCGCCCTGATTTCGAGGAGCGACTGACGGAGCCGTTCGAGGTCCGCCGCCAGCTCCGACGGGCTTCGGTAGCAGCCGTCCGGCGCTTCTTGCGACATTTCGGGAGGGAGCTTTGCCAGAGCCAGATTGACGAACTGGCGCCACGGCTCGTGGGGATTGCGGGCGATGGCGGGGGCGCCGCGTTCGCCCAGTGCCTGGAGATTCGCCGCGATGCCCTCGCGGAGAATTGCCGGAACCGGCTGCCAAAGCTCGGACAGTCCGAGACGCGCGGCGAGGGCCGTGAGCCGCTCCCGCAGAAGCGAGAGAGCGTTGGCCCGCAGTTCCCGCAGCGTCCCCTCGGTCACTTCTGCCGTCACCAAGGGGTGGCCGTCACGGTCTCCGCCGACCCATTCGCCGAAGCGGATGCGTGGGAGGTTTTCCGGATCTCTCAGAAGGGAGGGATCGAAGCCGCTCGCCTGCCACGCCTGGCACAGGCGCCGATCCTGCGCGCTGACCGCGTCGGGAAAGACATGTCGCAGGTAGTGCATGACATTTCGCAGCTCCGACGGGATGTCCGGTTTCTCTAGAAAAATCTCCCCCGCCCTCCAGATACGCTCGATCACTTCCTTGATTTGGTCGCGGATGAGCTCCTGTTCCAAGGGGGTCCACATCTGGTTTTCACGCTTTACCAAGAGGAGGTAGAGCTCTCGGTGGTATTCGAGAATGGTGGCTCGCTTAGCTTCCGTCGGGTGAGCGGTCAGGACCGGCTCCACCCGAATACGGGGAAGTTGGGCGGCGATCTCACGGTCGCTGAGCCCGAGCGTTTTCAGGCGCTCCAGCCTTTCGCCCCAGAGGCCGGGTTCCACTCCCGGACCCTGCTCCGCTTCGCGGCGGCGGCGCGACTGGGCGGCGGCGTTTTCCTCCGCCATATTCAGGAGCTGGAAAAACAGCGACTGCGCCTGGGCGGACCGTTCCGGCAGTTCCCTTCCTTCGCCGAACTCTCCGGATAGCACCGCCGCCTGCTCGCGGTTGCCGCTCTCCTCCAGGATTTCCCGAAAGCAGCCGACGAGAAAGTCGACGTCCTCGGCAACCTTTTGCTGATCGGTGTTTGGGATGGAGGGCATCATTAAGGCAAGTCGCGCAGGATGCAAGAAGAGGGCCGACGGTTCCGCAATCGCATTCGACCGGCCTCAACGTCTTTCGTTGTGAGGTTCGGTAATATTTGCTTTCGTTCGTAGTGCGCTGTTGGAATTTCCACGGAAAGCCGTGACCGCAAGGTTGCGGACCGCGAAGGTGCGTTCAAGACTGCGGGGATGCACCAAACGATCAATATGGGTCGCAACGCTTTCCGTCTCGTGGTGATTCTGGCGGCTGCACCCTGCGCTGCTTTTTCCGGAGGGTGGGAAGCCCCGGAAACTGCCATTCTTCGGCATGAGGAAAACCGGCCCCTGCCCAATTGGCGCGAAGAGAAGGTGCCGGAGTATGAGTTGCCTGATGCGTTGAGAACGAGCGCGGGCAAGAAGGTGACGACGGCGGAGGACTGGGAGCAACTGCGCAGGCCGGAGGTTTTGGACCTCTTCCGAAAGTATGTTTACGGCCAGCCGCTGGGCGATCCTGACCAGATGGAATTCTCGGTTCTCCAGGAAGACGAAAGCGCGATGGAGGGCGAGGCGACGTTAAGGAGGATTTTGATCGAAAGCACAGTCGCCAGCCGCACCCATGCTTTTGAGTTGTTTGTTTTTCTCCCCAACCGGGCCACCAGGCCAGCGCCGCTGCTGCTGTTGATGAACCATCGCTCCGCCAGCAATGCCGATCCCACCCGCCATACCAAATCCGATTTCTGGCCGGCGGAGCAAGTTGTCGCGCGCGGCTATGGAATTGCTTCGTTCCAGACCGGCGATCTGGCCCCTGACGACGAGACGCGTTTTCGCGATGGAGCCATTCGCCTGTTCGAGGGCGAGGTCACAGATCGGCCCCTCGATGCGGCCATGATGCTAACGGCATGGGCATGGGGGGCAAGCCGGGCGATGGACTATTTCGAACACGATGATGCCATTGATGCCGGAAGAGTCGGGGTCGTTGGCCATTCGCGCGGGGGCAAGGCCTCGATTTTGGCCGCAGCCGAGGATCGGCGTATTGCTCTGGCCATATCCAATGGCTCCGGCTCGATGGGCGCCGCTCTGAGCAGAAGGGCTTTCGGAGAGCGAATCCACAACATCAACCGAAAGTCCCACTGGTTCAACGGAATTTTCAAGCAGTACGATCACCGGGAAAATGACCTGCCCGTCGATCAGCATATGCTGATTGCGCTGATCGCGCCCCGGGCGGTCTATGTCTCCAGCTCCGATGAAGATTTGTGGGCGGACCCAAGGGGGGAATTCCTGGGGTTGGCGCACGCTTCGCCCATCTACACGTTGTATGGCTACAGTCCGGTGGATCCGGAAGCGATGCCGGCGTTGAGCGAGCCGTTGCATGCCGGACCACGGGGCTACCATATTCGCCCCGGACGCCACAATATGACTCTCCACGACTGGCAGCGGTTTATGGATTTTGCGGACCAGCACTTCGGTAACGATGCGCTCCAAGAACACCGATAACAGATCCTGCCGGGACATCGATTGGACTTTTCTTGGCCGAG
>REEB01000171.1 GCA_007695295.1 Puniceicoccaceae bacterium | reverse complement strand
CCTTCACCTGGAGTGAAACAGGTTGGCGTGCCGTCGATTTCGATGGAGCCCCCGGCAACTCCGCCATGGCCGGGCTTGCCCTGGGGCCTCAGCTGCCGGGTCCGCTTCCGTCAGCGGACATTACCGCAGTGGGGTTTTTCCTTGATGCGGAGCCCCTGCTTTTCGGGGATTGGGCGGGAGTGCGCCGCATCGACAGCCTCGAGGTGGTTGCACTGGTGCCGGAGCCGCACACGGCCGGCTTGTTGGCGGGGATTCTGGCGCTTCTGGCCGCCTTGGTCGTACGCTGCCGGCGCCCCGCCTGACCTCGGGCACGGTCGGCTTGCGTTTATCGAGTTCCAACCCCGCTATTTCAGCGGTTGAAAGCGAAGTAGAGCATGACCATGGCGCCGAGTGCGGCGGCCACGATCAACCAGCTCATCCAGTCAATCGACCGTGCGGGATTGTTTAACTCATCAACAATTTTTGAGTAGATGCGATGGTGGCATTGGGGGCACTCTGCATAATAAAGGTGCATGGGCTCCACCGGAGGCTGCGTCACTCCCAGGATTTGCGCCCGTGGTTCGGATTGACCAAGCGGGGAATCAAGGATGTGGGGCACGACATCTTTTTTGCAATGAGGGCAGAATGTTTTCTGCGGCTTAATGTCTTCGAGACTTGATGGTCTCATGGGTTTTCCCGGGGTTAGGGGTTTTTAGGGGATGCTGAGGGAAACGATGCCCCGCTCCCCGGGGGTGTCAACCGCATCCGGATGGCACCAGGCTCTGCCGCCGATGCCCCACTTGGACCCCTTGTGGCTTGGTGCGATCAGCCGGCCGCCAGCGAAGCCGACGCTCTCAGGCGGTGGCGTGCTTCTGAAGGAGCGGCAAAGGAACGCTTTCCAGGGCTGCCTCCGCGGTGGCGGCGAGGATGACCGGCGGAGCACAATCGGCCTCAAGTGCTTCGAGCCAGCGCTCCGCACAGACGCACCAACGGTCGCCGGGCCGCAATCCGGGAAACCCATAGGCGGGAACCGGAGTGGATAGATCGTTGCCGGCCTTCCGAGAGAACTCCAGGAAAGTCTCCGTCACCTCGGCGCAAACCGTGTGCGAGCCGACATCCTCCGGACAGGTGCGGCAGGTGCCGTCGCGGAAAAACCCGGTTACTGGATCGAGGCTGCAGGCTTTGAGCGGGCCTCCGAGGACGTTTTTCGGGCGGGGTTCGTTGGGTGACATGGGAGGACTCAGGCCACGGCCGGCCAGTGAAACCAGAGCAGGAAGCGATCCTTGGCGACACTTATGCCGAGATGCCCTTTCTTGAGCGCTTCGTACAGGTCGGAGAGCCCGAAGGCATGGACGACGACCTCGCCGACGAAGCCGAGCCCGTGGCCTTCGCCGTCACCCGTGGCGACGCCGTGCTCGAAGGGATTGAGCCCGTCGTCGAGGATGGCCTGGAGTTTGGCGGCGTGGTCCGGAGCGATGGCATTGCTGAAGATCCAGCGCAGATTGCGGCCGTCTCCGGTGAGCAGCACCGTGATGTCGAGGACTTGGGTGGAGGAGAACCGCAGGCAATTGTGGGCGAGCTGGTAGAAGATCTGGTCCAGCTCGGCAAACTCCAGGCAACGTTCCGCGACCGTGCCATGGTAGAAGGTCTGGAAACGGATGATGAGGGGGTGGTCCTTGCTGCGGAAAAGGCCGGTGCGCCACTTTTCCAGCAGCAGGTCGAGCGAATGCTGGCGGATGGCGGTGTCGTGTTTGCGGGTGGGGGGGTCGAGATCCTCAAAAAACGCCCGCATGATTTTGCGATGATCCCGTGCGAGGTAGTGGAGGGTTTGAATGTACTCCTTCTCAACTCCACCGGCTTGGATGAGGAGGAAGTACTCGCACATGCTGGCAAAAGGCCCGGTGGCGAGGCGCAGAAAGGCCTTGCGCACGCTGTCGGATCGGGAAGATGCGATCTCACGGATCGAGGCGAGGAGTTGTTCTTCGAGCAAATGAAGCTCGGAGCGGCGCGCCATGTCGACCATTTGTCCTTCCCGGAGGGGATTGTCGGCGAGGGCGGGATCGGTCAGCCGCATGACTTCGCCCGTCGCTGAATAGAGCCGGGTTAGCAGTTCCCGCTCGTCGACGGTGCAGTCCGTGGCGAGGGAAAGGTGAAAGCCTCCGCCCCGGTAGCGCTGGGTCCTGCGTGAGGTGAGGTTGTCCGGGGCGAGATCGCGGCAGAAGCTCTCGGTGAGAGTCGGAGCAGAAGGAGACATTGCGGAAACGTTCTGCCGTCGGCGAATGAGGGTCAAATGCAAAGCGGGTCCCCCGGAGCGCTCATTGCGCATGCAAAGTGTCCCATCTGGCGAGCGGAGGGGGTGCGGGGATCGCGTTTTGGCCGACCGGCGCCGCGGGGCGAAGGCTTGGGTCAGGCCCCCGGCGGCTTGTCGAAAGCGGAGGCATCTTCGAGCACCAGCACCCAGTCATGGCCATGTCCCGAGGACGGTGGCTCGAAGGTGGCGTGTCCGCGGTTTTCGAAGGCGCCGGCCGGAAGGGCTTCTCCGCAGCGTGGGTCAAACCACCAGGCACGGACGCGCGGTCCGGCGATCTTGCCCAAAACCGCGATGATGGACTTGCCCTGAGGGAGGTAGGCAAGGGCAAAGGATCCATCCTCGGCCGAGGCTGCGCGGACATGGTTTTCATCGTGCGGGTTGGGTCCGTAAACGACGGCTTGGTCCGGGCGCAGTCGGGAAAAATCCCGGGAGAGGAAGAGCGCCTTGATCAATGAAACCTGCCGTGCGCCCGGGCGGTCGAGCGCATCCCGCCAGTCGCACAGCGTGGGTATGGCGGGCTCTTCGCCTTTGCGCAGCATTTGCCAGACGGCGTTGTTGCCGTAGGCAAAGCCACAGGCGCCCGACAGGAGGTTCCAGTAGGCGTGGACACGCATGTCAACGGCGTCGAAAAAGCCCTCCTCGAAATAGCCGGGGTCGCGGATGAGGTTGTCGTCGTCCAGCACATTGCGGCGCACCTCCGGGTCGGTCTGCCAGTCGATGTAAACCCAGAAGTGGACCGGTATGTCCTCGTAAGCCGGTTCTCCTTCGACGGTGGGTTTGGGCGGCTGAAGCAGGTAATCGTTTAGTGCGAAATCGTAGACCCTTTGATACTTCCGGAGGTGGGCGGACTGGTAGAGATTGAAGTCGAGCCAGTCTTCGTTGTGCAGCCAGCAGCTCGACGTCTGCATGCCGCGGGGGTGGAAGGTGATGAGATGGCGACCTTCGTCGCCCGACCGCAGGCCGTGCGCCATGGCCCTCCAGGTTTCCAGGATGGGGTCGGAGTCGATGTTGCGATCGCCGCCAAGAATCCAGATGAGTGGCCGGTGGCGGTAGCGCTGCCCGAGAAAGGCGCCGAAGCTGCGGGCGTTGGCGGGGTTGAAGATGACCGGGCCGCTTCCGCCGAGGGCATCGGTTACCTTGTCACCCCAAGTGGGCAGCATCCCAATCACCAGGCCGAGCTCGGCGGCCTTTTCGACGACGAAATCGACGTGCTCGAAATAGCGGGGATTGGGCCGGGCGGGGTCGAGGTCGAGCAGTGGGATCTCACCGTAGGCGTTGGGCTTGCGGAGGCCGTCGCGCTCGGCCAGCACCACCGCCATGATGACGGTGAACCCCTTGGCCGCACGGTCCTCAAGGTAGTGGGTCGTTTCCTCGCGGTCGAGTTGGTGGAATAATTCCCAGGCGGTGTCGGCGAGAAAGAAAAAGGGTCGGCCGTCGGCGGACTGGAGGTGGCGGGCGTTCGGACTGACGCGAAGGATGGGGGGAGAAGTGGCCATGGGGGGAGGGTTGTCGGGAGATGGATGAATGCTGCGATCGAGCCGAGTCGGATGGGGGGCTATTCACCGATCCATGGTGCGGGCTGCAGGCTGGCGACGAAGGCCGGGAGGCCGGAGTAGACGTGGATGCGGTTTTCTCGGATGAGCGGGTGGTCGGAGGGATCGCCTCGGGGGCCGGTGGTGAGGGCGATGGGGTGGATCTGTGCGTTGAGAGCGGCCTGCCAGTCCGCGGGAGAATCGCCGATCATGTAACAGTGGGCCGGGTCGAGATTATCCGCCGCGATGTGTTCGAAGATGAAGCGGGGGCTGGGTTTGCGGTAGACCGGGGGATCGTCGGGATGCTCGGGGGCGATGCCGATGGCATCGAAAACCGGCGGGGACAGACCGAGCAGCTCCTCCATGCGCCGGTTTACGGCATGGACATCCCCGAGGGTGAAGTAGCCGCGGCCGACACCGGATTGGTTGGTGAAAAGGTAGAGGCGGTAGCCGAGGGCGCGGGCGCGGGCGAGGGCTTTGGCCACGCCGGGCAGGAGGGCGACCTCGTCGGGGTCGCCGAGATAGTTGCGGTCTTCGATGAGGGTGCCGTCGCGATCGATGAAAAGGGCGCCCGCTCCGCTCATGTCGTGGGTGGGAGGGAGGCGAGCAGCTCCTCCGGGGTGACGGTTGCGGTGCCGACCTTGGCGACGACGACCCCGGCGGCGGCGTTGGCGAAGTGGGCGGCGCTTGCGAGGTCGGCGCCGGCGGCGAGGGCGAGGGTGAGCGAACCGATGACCGTGTCGCCCGCGCCGGAGACGTCGAAGACCTCGCGGGCGGCGGTCGGAATGGTGTGGCCGGGGCGGCCGCGGCGCGAAAGCAGCATGCCATCCTCACCGAGCGTGACGACGAGATTGCGGGTGCGGTGGCGTTTCCAGAGGGCGCGGCAGACCTCCTCGGCGGGAAAGGCGCCGCGGTACTCGCCGGCCATCCCGGCCATCTCGAGGGCTTCCTTGCGGTTGGGGGTGAGGAGATCGAAGTCGCGAAAGTCGAGATCGCGCCGGGGTTTGGGGTCGAGGGCGACGATCCGGTCCGCGTCCCGGGCGGCGGCGGAGATGCGGGCGAGCAGCGGGCTGGTCAGGAAGCCCTTGGCGTAGTCGGAAAAGACGATGGCGTCGTGGTCGGCGGCCGCCCGGGCGAGGGCGTCGATGGCATCGTCTTCAGAAAGTGAATACGCGGTGGGATCGGCTTCGCGGTCGAGCCGGCAAAGTTGCTGGCGGCGGACCATGACCCTGGTTTTCTGGATGGTGGGGCCATCGCCGGCGGGGAGGGGGAAAAGGCGCACTCCGGCGTCGGAGAGTAGGCGGCGGAGTCGGCGGCCGGCTTCGTCGCGCCCGATCCGGCCGACCACGGTGGCGGAGGCACCGAGGGTGGTGGCGTTGAGGGCGACATTGGCCGCGCCGCCGGCGGACCAAGTGTCGCGCTCCACCTCCACCACCGGCACGGGCGCTTCCGGACTGATGCGGACGGCATCGCCCCAGATGGTGTGGTCGAGCATGACATCGCCGATGACCAGCACCTTGAGGGAGCGGATGCGCTCGAGGATGACGTTGGCGGCGAGGCTGGGCGAGGCCATGGGGGTGGGGGACTCAGCTGAAGACCCAGCGGTAGGGATGACGGGAGAGCATCTTGGGCCCCTGTTTCGTCACTTGGACGACATCTTCGATGCGGCAGCCTCCGAGGCCGGGGTAGTAGAGGCCGGGCTCGACGGTGACGACGGTGCCTGCGGGCAGCAGCGAACGCATCCGGGAAACGCGCGGTGGCTCGTGGACATCGAGCCCGAGCCCGTGGCCGGTGCCGTGGAAAAACCCCTCCGAACCCTTGTCGCCGTGGCGGGTGGCATAGCCGTGTTGCTCGAAAAAGGCGCAGACGGCCTGGTGGACGCGGGCGCCATCGACCCCCGCCCGGATGCGGGAGAGGGCGAGTTTCTGTGCCTCGGCCACGGCGGCCACCAGGGCCTTCTGGGCTTCACTGGGGCGTCCCTTGACGTAGGTGCGGGTCATGTCTCCATGAAAGCCGGTGGAGAGGCTTTTTGGGAAAATATCGATGATGATCAGCTCGCCCGGGCGGAGCGGGCCCGAGCCGGTGCAGTGGGGGTCGCAGGCCTGGTCGCCCCCGGCTACGATGGTGTCGAGGGCGATGCCGCCGGCTTCGAGGCAGGCGGCCTGGATGACTTTGCGCACGCGCTCGGAGGTGAGCGGCCTGCCGTCGACGCGGAGTCGGCGGCCCTTGATGGTGGCGCGGCGGAGCAGGTCTTCGGCTGCGCGAAAGCCGCGGGTGCTGATGCGATTGCCCGCGGCGATGGCGGCCGCCTCGGCCTCGGTCTTGATCAGGCGCTGAGGGAAAAACGGATCCGGCACGACTTCCAGGCGAAGCCCTTTCTGCTTGAGCACGAGGGCGATGCCGGCGGGAAACTCGGTCGGGATGCGACATCCTTTCAGTCCGAGCTCGCGGGCAAGGGTGAAAATGACTTCGGCGGCCCCGGGAAAGTCCTGCTTTGTCCGGCGGCGGGCGGCTTCCTGGAGTTTCTCCAGGGGCAGGACCTCGTCAAAAGCCGACTCCTTCAGTGCGCGGCCGTATTCGAGGGCGTTGAGCCAGGCCCGTTTTGTACCCCGGTGCTCGAGGGAGATGAAGGCATCCGGGACGCGGAAACCGGAAAACCAAGCCTGGTCGCTGGAGCGGACGGTATCGGCGTAGAGCAGTTTGGGGAGGGAAGCGGAAGACGTGGCGGCGGGCATGATGGCAGTTGGGGATTTCGCTTCACTCTTGCGGGATTGTCAACCGCCCCCCAGCGTCGCGTGATGCCTCGCCCCTGCCTTCCCCGGACCGGAGTTCTCAAAATCACCGCCCGCGGCGGTCTCTTCGGCAGCCTGCTGCTTTTGCTCACGGCCTGCGGATCGTCTGGGCCGGGGCCGGCGGGCAACGCCCGCTTCGAAGCATGGTTTCCCCTCCGGGTCGGCGAAGTCGAGGCGCAAGTGCAGGTGGCGGTGCGGCCGATGGAATTGCAGCGCGGCCTCATGTATCGGGAAGAGCTGGGCGAGCAGGAAGGCATGCTCTTCGTTTTCAACCGGCCCCAGAAAATGAGCTTCTGGATGCGCGATACGTCCATCCCCCTCGACATCGGCTACTTCAGTGCGGACGGTGTTCTGCGGGAAATCTATGCCCTGCGGCCCTATGACGAGACTCCGGTCGAGTCGCGTTCGGAGGCGATCCAGTTTGCGCTCGAGATGAACCGCGGTTGGTTTCGTGCCCACGGTGTGCGAACAGGGGCCCGCCTCAATCTCGATGATTTGGCCGCGGCCTTGCGTGCCCGGGGCTTCGATCCCGATCGCTATCTGGCGGCGGTGCTGGCGGAGTAGCGGGGCCGGTGGCTCAGCCGAGGCGCTCCAGCGCCCGGTCCGCCATTTCGGAAATCGAGCTCAGTTTTTTCTGGAGGGCTTCCAAGACTTCATCCTCGAAGAGCTGCGGAGTGACGTGGGGCGCTGCGGACGTGGAGGGCGCGGCCGGCGTCGCCTGAGGTGGAGGAGGCTTCCCTCCCGAGGCCGGGGGCTTCGGCACATGCTGTGGGGAGGTCGGGTGAGAACTGTCGATGGACATGATCACGGGGAGACAGGTGGAAAGGGAATCAATGTCGCCGGTGGGTGATCCGCAAACCGAATCCGAGTGGCGCCGGGGGTTTGACATTCTTTTGAAACAGAAAACCCGTTCCATCGTCCCAGAGAGTCAAGGGCCGCCGCCCTGCGCCGATCATGCCGTTATCCGTAACACCAAAGGAACATTCCCATCATGGACGATGAAATCCTCAGTTTCCCCATCGGCGCCGAACTCGATGCCACCCTCGAACGCCTCAGCCGCATCTACCAATGCCCGCGGGGCCGCCTGGCCCGCGTCCTCCTCGAAGAGGCGGCCTATTCCATCGAAGACACCCTCGACCGCAGCGGTCAGATTTGGGAGTCGATCCGGTTTGAATTTGTTCACGGCGGCCGCCGCGGCCTGAAGCGCGAAAGCAATGAGCGCGCGATCGACGATCTGCTTCGCAACGTGCAGAACATGGAGCCTTGAGGCTCCGCCTGGGCGGCTCAGCTCCTTTCCTGCTCGGCGGCGAAGCAGTCCGGACAGGTGCCGAAAAACTCCAGCAGGTGCGAGACCTTGTGGTAACCGCGGTCGCGCACGAGTTTCTCCAGTCCTTCGACGACACAAAGATCGAGCGTTTCGACCCGTTGGCAGGACCGGCAGATGATGTGATGGTGGTGCTCCTTGGCCCCAGGGGGTTGGTACTCGTAAAGGCAGGTGCCGCTTTCGTAATAGGAGCGCCGCACGAGTCCGAGTTTTTCGAAGGCATCCATGCAGCGGTAAACGGTCACCAGATCGCAGCCATCCGTGCCGACGGCCTGGTGAAGCTGCTCGATCGTGCCGGGCTCGCCTCTCCCGATGAGGGCGTGGAGAATCGCCCGCCGGGGCGCGGTGATGCGGTGGCCGTGCTGACGGAGGACGTCGAGCGCTTCCTCGATGGCCGAAGGGGGATGCTGATGGGGATTCGCCACGGGCATAAGGCGGAATGGAGTGCAAAATCGAACCGCAGGGTAAACCTTACCCCGCCGGCAACGGGTTTCAACCTTTTCTTGCCAGCGCGGACCGGCTGGAGAATGGTGGAGTCACTACCGTGATTCACGACGACGAATTCTCCGCCAAAGTCGACCAGATCCTCAAGGAGGATCGCCGCTATGACCGGTCCGCCTACGCCTTTCTGCGCGACGCCCTCGATCATACGGTGGGTGCCTTGGAGAAGAAACGCAAAGCCGGAGCGGGCCGCCGCCGCCGCCACGTGACCGGCCAGGAGCTGCTCGGGGGGATCCGCGACTACGCCCTCGAGCAGTTCGGCCCCATGGCTTTCACCGTGCTGACCGAGTGGGGGGTGCGCTCCGGATCCGATTTCGGGGAGATGGTCTACAATCTGATTGAGCTGCAGGTGTTTTCGAAAACCGAGAACGACCGCCGGGAGGACTTCGACGGCGGCTATGACTTTGTGGAAGCCTTTGTGAAGCCCTTCGAGCCGCGGCAGCGGCGGTTTCCACTGCCTCACCTGGAAACGGTGGACCGCGGGTGATGGCCGGGGAGACGCGTTCCGCATCGCTGGATCGTTGCTGGCGCCGGCTTCAGTCCTGGATCGAGCAACCGGTCGCCCGCACGGTGCTGCCGAACGGGCTCGTCACCTTGGTCAAGGAGGACCGCACCAGTCCGGTGGTTTCGATCCAGTTTTGGGTGCGCAGCGGGAGCATGCACGAGGGCGCCCATCTCGGCACCGGCCTGAGTCACTTCCTTGAGCACATGCTCTTCAAGGGCACCACCAAACGCAGCGGAAAGGCTTACGCGGCCGCAGTCCAGGCGCTCGGCGGCTATGTCAACGCCTACACCACTTTCGACCGCACGGTTTATTATCTCGACCTGCCCTCGGAGAACTTTGCCGCCGGGGCCGAGCTGCTCGCCGACGCCGTTTTCAACTCCACCCTGCCGGCCGCGGAGATCGGGCGGGAGCGGGAGGTCATCCTCCGCGAAATCGACATGGGGCAGGATGATCCCGACCAGCGGCTCGCCCAGGCGTTTTTCGAGACCGCCTTTCGCGAGCATCCCTACCGGTATCCGATTATTGGACACAGGGAGCTTTTCGAATCGGCCGACCGGGCCATGCTGGCGGCTTATTATCACGAGCGCTATGCACCGAACAATGTCGTCGCGGTGGTGGCGGGGGATGTGGCCGCGGGGGAGGCCTCGGCGGTGTTGGAGAAAATCCTCGGGCCGATTCCGCGGCGGAGGGTATCCCCGGTGCTGGTCCCTTCGGAGCCGGGCCAGCTCGGCCGGCGGGAGTCCCACCGGTACGAGGATGTGCAACTTTTCCGCGCCAGTCTCGGCTTTCACACCCCGCCGCTCACCCACCCGGACTCACCCGCACTCGATGTGCTCGCGATCATCCTCGGCCACGGCAACAGTTCCCTTCTTTGGAATGAAGTGCGGGAGCGGGCCGGGCTGGTGCACGAGATCGATGTTTCCAACTGGAATCCCGGCGCGGTGGGGCTCTTTTATGTGGGTTTTCTGGCCGAGCCGGAGAAAGGCGAGGCGGCGCTCCGCCGCACTCTCGCCTACCTCCAGGCCGGGCCGGGGAAAAAGATCCGCCCTGCGCTCGTCGAGAAAGCGGTCCGCAAGCTGCTCTCAGGTGAAATCTCCGCCCGCAAAACCATGTCCGGCCAAGCCTCCCGGATCGGCGCCGCGGAAGTGGTGGCGGGTGATCTCGATTTCAGCCGGCACTACCTGCGGCGGGTGGCGCAGCTCACCCCGGCCGACTGCGGGCGGGTCTGGCGGTCCTGGCTCTGCCGTGAACAGTTTACCTGCGTGACTTCGCGGCCCGCTTCTGCCCGTCCGGCCGCCGCCGCCGTGGCGGCGGGCGCGGCCGCCGAGCCGGAGTTCTCCGAGCAGCGGCTGGGCAACGGCGCCCGGCTGCTCTGGCGTCAGAACCCGGCCCTGCCCAATCTCCACTTCCGCTTCGTCGGCCGCGGCGGGGCGGGTCTGGAGCCGGCGGACCAGCGGGGCATCACCCAGTTGCTGGCCGTCCTCCTGACCCGCGATACGAAGAAGCGCTCCGCCGCCGCGGTGGCGACGGCGATCGAGTCGGTCGGTGGCGGGTTCGGCCAGTTTGCCGGCAACAACAGCTTCGGGCTTTCACTCGAAGTCCTCCCCGACGACGCCCCCCTGGCCCTTTCGCTGCTCGAGGAGGCGCTGCTCGCGCCGGCCTTCAAGCCCTCCACGGTGGCCCGCGAGCGGGAGGCGCAGCTTGCCTCCATCCGCGAGGCCGAGGATGACATTGTCTCCGCTGCTCAGCTACGCCTCAGGGAGCATTTTTTCGGCTCGCATCCACTGGCGGTGGATGCATCCGGCACTCTGGAAACGGTGGCCCGTCTTTCTCCGGCGGCGTTGCGCGCCCACCACGCCCGACTCGTCACAGGAGCCAACGCGGTTCTCGCCGTCAGCGGCGACTTTTCCGGATCCGGCTTGCTTGGCAAGGTCCGGCGGCTCCTGGAAAAACTGCCCCCGGGCCGGCCTCTGCCGGAGGCGGCGCCCCTCGTCCAACCGGCGTCACCGGGCGCTCACCGTTTTCCCCGCGATCGCCAACAGGCGGTCGTCATGCTCGGCTTCCGCGGACCGGGGGTGGTGGACGAGGACTTCATCCTCGCCGACATCGCCGAGGAGTTGCTCAGCGGCCTTTCCAGCCGGCTCTTTGAGCGGGTCCGCGACAAGCTCGGCCTGGCCTACTTTGTCCGCTCCGGCCGGATCATCGGCATGCGGGCGGGGTGCTTTTACCTTGTCGCCGGCACCCATCCGGCCGCCGCCCCCCGCGTCCTCAAGGAAATGCGGGCGGAGCTGGCGCGGCTGAGGGCCGGCCGCATCCCCGCCGCCGAGTGGGAGCGCTGCCGCACCCGCCTGAAGGCGGGCCGCCGCATGTCCCTCCAGACCAACGGCGCCTGTGCCGTCCAGGCGGGGCTCAACGCCGCCTACGGGCTGCCCGTCAACGACTGGCGCCACTACGGAAAAAAAATCGATGCTTGCCGCCCGGCGGATCTGGCCCGGTTTGCCCGTCATTGGTTGGTGGATACGGAGGCGGTGGAGCTGGTCGCGGGAGCCGCCCCGGAGGCAATAACGGGCTGAGCCCGTGTCGGCGGGGCGGATCGGAATGCCCGCCGCGCCGGGAGTCCCTCCCATGCCGAAACGCAGACCAGATCCGCCGACCGAAGCGAACCTCTACGGCCCGGTCAAGGCCCTCTTGGTCCGGCAGGGCTTCACCGTGAAAGGGGAAGTGGGGGATTGCGACGTGGTGGCGGTGCGAGGCAAGGATCCGCCGGTGCTGGTGGAGCTGAAAACCACGGTCAACCTCCGGCTGCTGGTGCAGGCGGTGGAACGCCAGCGTCTTTCGCCGCTCGTTTACCTTGGCATTCCGGCGGAGGCGGCGTCCTTCCGCACCCATCGCGCGGGTTTGCTGCGGTTGCTCCGTCTCCTCGGGCTCGGTCTCATTCTCGTCGATTCCGGCCAATGTCCCCCGGCCGCCACGGTGCTGCTCGATCCCAAGGCTTATGCCCCGCGGCCTTCGCCGAAGCTGCGGGGAAAATTGCTGGCGGAGTTCGACGCCCTTGTGGGCGATCCCAACACCGGCGGCATCGACCGCCGTCGCGGCCGCATGACCCCTTACCGCCAGCGCGCGCTGCGAATTGCGCATGCGCTCGCCGCCGAAGGCCCGGCCCGCCCGCGCGACCTGCGGGACCGGCTCGGTATCCCCGATGCCTGGAACATCCTCTATCATAATCCCTACCACTGGTTTGAGCGCACCGCCCCCGGCCGCTACGGCCTCAGCGAACGCGGTCGGCGGGAAGTGCCCCAGTGGACGCTGCCGGCTGACGCTGCCGCGTACCCATGAGGACCGGGGATTTCCATCGCGCGTCCCGTTTCTTCATCAACTGATTGGAGCAGCCCAAGAATCGATTTGATGCCTGGATCTGTTCGCGCAGGTCGATTGCTGCCAAGGCAAAGAAGACAATCATCCGGTGAGCCGGATCAGGCACCCGCTTCTGCGCCCCTCCGGCCGTCGCGCAGGCACAGGGCTGAGGGGTGGAGGATGGGGTTACCAGCCGGTCTGGCGGCGGAGGCGGACGGATTCGTAGCACTCCGGGTTCATTTCCTGAATGAAGCGGCTGGGGCTCAGCAGGGTGACGGGGCCGGCGCGGGCGGCGACGCGGGGGTAAACGAGGTAGAGTTCGTCCCGGGCGCGGGTCACGGCGACGTAGAATAGGCGGCGTTCCTCCTCGGGATCGCCGTCCTCAAGGGCGCGGCGCAGGGGGAAGAGCCCGTCGGCCAGGCCGATGACAAAGACGATGTCGAACTCGAGCCCCTTGGCCTGGTGGACGGTGGTGAGGCGGACGCGGGGGCCGGCGTCGTCATTTCGGTCGGCGGTTTCGGAGCTGAGGAGGACGACTTGGGCGAGGAGTTCCTGGACCTCTTCGTAGCGGGCGGCGAAGGCTTCGAGGGCGCGGAGGTCGTCGGAGCGGGAGAGGTAGTTGGCGTAGGCGCCTCTGAGGTAAATGCCGTACCAGCCTTCGGCGGCGATTTTGACGGCCCGGGCGGGGGAGTCTTCGCGGAGGCATTGGCGGACATCCTGGAGGGAGGCGGCCAGGCCGGCCCAGTCTTCGGCGGCGTCCTTGGGGACTTTTTTGCGGACCGGTTCTTCCAGCAGTGCATCCAGAAATTCGATACCGTTTTTGCGGGCGTGCTCGAGGGCGAGGGTGTGGAGGCGGGTGGCGTTTTTGGCGCCCACGCGGGGCAGGAGCATGAACAGCCGCTGGAAGGCGGGGAGATCCTGGGGGTTGTAGACGAGCCGCAGGTGGGCGATGAGATCCTTGACGTGGGCTTGCTCAAAGAAGCGGACGCCGCTGGTGATCTGGAAGTCGATTCCCTGGCGGGTCAGCTCCATCTGGATTTCGATGGCCTGGTAGTGGGCGCGGTAGAGGACGGCGATGGCGTCGGGGCTGCGGCCCTCGTCGAGAAGGCCGCGGATGCGGGAGCAGACGAAGGCGGCCTGCTCCTGGGGATCCATGGCGGGGATGAAACAGGGGAGTCCCTGGGAAGAGCGGGCCGGGCGGAGCTTTTTGTCGAAGCCGCGGCCGCTGGGCTGCTGGAGGAGGACCTGGTTGGCGAGGGTGAGGATTTCGGGGCTGCTGCGGTAGTTGGTTTCGATGCGGTGGATGACGGTGCCGGGGTGGCGTTCGGGGAAGGAAAGGATGTTTTCGAAATTGGCGCCCCGCCAGGTGTAGATGCATTGGGCGTCGTCGCCGACGGCCATGATCTGGTGGTTGCCGGACATGGCGTCGACGATGCGGGCCTGGAGGGAGTTGGTGTCCTGGTATTCGTCGACGAGGCAGTGGGTGAAGCGGCGGCGGAGGTCGGCGGCGATTTCGGGGGCGGCGTCGAGGAGTTTGAGCCAAAATTCGAGGAGGTCGTCGTAGTCGGCGACCTGGTGTTTGCGTTTGCGGGCTTCGTAGGCTTCGGCGAAGGCGGCGATCTCAGGGATGACGCCCTCGTGCAGGGGGTAGTTGCGGAGGATGACCTCGGGGAGGGGGGCGCAGGTATTGCGGGCGAAGCTAATGATGGAGTTGAGGACCTTGGGGCGGGGGTTGGCCTTGTCTTTGAAGAATTTGGGCGAGCGCTCGTCGACGGTTTCCTTGAGGAGGGACTCGGCCTCGCCCTCGTCCATGATGGTGAAGGCGGGGTCGAGATCGATTTCGCGGCCGTGGCGGCGGAGGAGGCGGTTGCCGATGTGGTGGAAAGTGCCGCCCCAGAACTGGCGGGCCGGTACGCCGGTGAGGTCCTCCACGCGGTGGAGCATTTCCTTGGCGGCCTTGTTGGTGAAGGTGAGGAGGAGGATCTCCCAGGGGCGGACGCCGCGGGAGAGCAGGTAGGCGACGCGGAACGTGAGGGTGCGGGTCTTGCCGGAGCCGGCTCCGGCGAGGACGAGGAGCGGGCCGGGCTCGGCGGTGACGGCGGCGAATTGCTCGTCGTTGAGTTCGGCGCGGAAGTCGATGGGGGGGAGGTTGAGCCCGCCGGCGGGGGCGTTGACGACATAATCCATGGAAGAATGAAGTGGAAAGGATCGCCGGCAGGGCGTCGAGCATGCAGTGGGCGGTCCCGGCCGGGGAGGGCCTGCCCGGGGGCAGGGGAAAGCCCGGCATCTGGTGGCTGGTGGCGCCGGCGGGGCTGGAGCCGGTGCAGATCACGATCCTGCGGCCTTGGTGGTGGCCTGGCGGACCAACTTCGCCGTGGGCATGCGGTTGCAGGTCGCCTCCCTGTTGCTCGTGCCGCCGGGGGTGGAGACGGCCGCCCCCTTCACCCTATTCGAGCCAGGGAGACCTCTCCGCCGCGATGGCGATGGCGGCGAGCACCATCTTCTTCAGCACGGGGGTGTTGATCGCTTTTCAGCGCCCGCGGGCGGCGCGCACCGCAGCGTCACCACGGGTTCTCTAAAGGTGTGAGGAAACCTCGCGAACGGCCCCGGCGAGCGCTTCCTCCGCGGCTTGGTTCTCCCCGCGGCCGAGCCGGGCAGTCCAGTGGAGAATCATCCCGAGGCCATTGGGGTAACTGGAGATGAGGGTTTCGTGTTTCAAGGCTCCGGCGAGGATGGCCTCCCGCTGCTTTTTGGAGAGGGATGAGCCGAGGAAGCGCTCCGCCAGCTCGATGCCGAGCAAGGCGTATCCAACGGCGGAGGGGTGCATGCCATCGATGCTGAAGAGGCCGCCGGAGGCGAATTCGTAGCGGCTGAAGGTGCGGCCGCGGGGGCCGCGGCCGCGGATGCGGCGCAGCTCGGCGCGCAGGTAAGTGTTGTCGAGCGTGCGGCCGCCGAGGGCGATCCGGAGCCGCTCGTCGCGGCGGTTTTTGTAGTCGAGGGTTTCGAGGAATTTGAAGGTATCGAACCATTCCCAGTCCTTGCCGAGGCCGCCGACCTCTTTCTCAAGACGGGCGTTGACCGTGGCGATGGAGGCATCGATGGCGCGGAGCCCCTCGCCGGAGAGCTCGCCCGGCTGGGGGAAGACGGTCTCATAGCGCAGGTGGTAATCGGCGCCGGGCGGCGGGGGAAGGTCGGGGTCGGGCATGAGGTTGGCGACCGCGCCGACCTTGGGCAGCCCGAGGACAATGACGCGGGTCTGCGGGCAATCCGCCTTGATCCGGTGGAGGATGGCGCGGTAGCGCTCGAGGGCGGGGCGCGGCGGCCGGCCCCAGAGTTCCTCCCAGAGGGAGGCGTCCGCCTCGCTGCCGATCGGGTAGAGGCCATTATTGTGGCCGAGGTGAACGATGAGGTGGCGGGGCTGGCGGGCTTTGACCCAGTCGAGCTGGGTCCACTCCATGTATTCGGAATGATTGGACGGATTGAGAACGTAGCGGGCATTGACGGCGAGGTGGAGGTCGCCGAGGGCGGCGCGGTCCTCCGCTTTGAGGAGATTAAGCCGCGGGGTGGCGTCGATGACCTTTTGGGCGAGGCTGGCGGTGCCGATGCCGGGGCCGCCTTTTTTGCTTTTGCCGCCCAGCCAGGGGATGGACGGTTCTCCAAGGGTATCCTCGAGGCGGAAGCCGGCGACGGCGAGGTTGTCAAACCAGCGGGCGGGGGCGCGGGGGCTGCGTTTGCCCTGGTAGTTGGTGCGAAACTGGCGGGTCCAGTCCCGGTAGTTGGCGGGGATGCCGCGGAGGGCGGCGAGGGGGCCGTTGACGAGAAGGCCGCGGGTGAGGACTTCGAGATCGAAAAGGACGGGGCGGGGGAAGTTGGGGGTTTTGAGGTCGCATTCGAGGCCGTGGCGGGCGGCGATGGCGCCGTAGGCCTGATCGCAGAAGGCCTTGGTCACGGAGAGGGAGCGGCAACCCTGGGCGAGGGAATCGCCGATGATCATGAGCGGGGGGTTGTTGAAGGCGGGCATGGCGGGGTGGGTCAGGCGGTGATGACGGCCACGGCGGCGGCGTGGCCCTCGGTGTGGGAGAGGCTGAGGAGGACGGAGCGGCCGCCGAGGCGGCGCAGGAGGTCGGCGCCGCGTTCGTCGAGCCGGACGAGCGGGCGTCCCCCGGGGGCGTGGTAGATGGAGGCGGAAGTCCAGCCGAAAGCGCCGCCGATGCCGGTGCCAAAAGCCTTGGAGACGGCTTCCTTGGCGGCGAAGCGGGCGGCGAGGTGCTTGTGGGGGTGTTTCATCCCGAGGCAGTAGTCGAGCTCCTCGCGGGTGAAAATGCGGTTGAGGAAGCGATCGCCCTGGCGGTCCCAAACGCCGCGGATGCGCTCGACCTCGATGAGATCGAGCCCGAGGCCGAGCACGGCGGTGCCTTCGGGAAAATCGGGGGGCTGCATCAAGTGCGCGGGTCGTTCATGCGGCGCTTCATTTCGCGGACGGCTTCGGCGATGCCTGAGGAGAGGGCGCGGGAGAGGATGCTGTGGCCGATATTGAGCTCATGGAGGAAAGGCAGGGTGCGGATGCGGCGGATGTTGACGAAATTGATGCCGTGGCCGGCGTTGACAACGAGCCCGAGGGCATGGCCGCGCTCGCAACCCTCGCGGAGGCGGTCGAACTCCCGCTCGGCGGCGGCTCCGGTGGTGTTGGCGAAACTGCCGGTGTGGAGCTCGATCCAGGGGCATTCGAGCTCGGCGGCAAACTCGATCGCGTCCGGATCGGGGTCGATGAAGAGGCTCACCGGAATGCCGGCCTCGGCGAGGAGCGAGGCGATCTCGCCAATGCGGTCCCCCTGGTTGAGGACATCAAGCCCACCTTCGGTGGTGATCTCACGTCGGTTTTCGGGCACAAGGCAGACGGAGTCCGGCTTGAGGCCGAGGGCGAACTGGAGCATCTCCTCGGTGCAGGCCATTTCGAGGTTAAGGCGGGTGGCGATGGCGTCGCGGAGGCGGCAGACGTCCTGCTCCTGGATGTGGCGGCGGTCTTCGCGGAGGTGGACGGTGATGCCGTCGGCGCCGGCATGCTCGGCGGCGAGGGCGAGGGCGACGGGATCCGGCTCGACGAGGCCGCCGCAGGTCCGGCCGGCCTCGCGGTAGCGGGCCTGGCGGAGGGTGGCGGCATGGTCGATGTTGACTCCGAGAAGGATGGGCTGGGACATGGGGCGGAAGGCGGTTGGCCCGGGCGTGGCCGGTATTGGATTTTTGGCGACTTGATGATGACGCCCGCGGCCGCGGGAGGCAAAGGGAAATTGAGGGCCGGGAACGGCCGGGCCGGGCCGCGGGACCGATGCGGAGGGGAGCCGGGGGCCGATTTTCCTTCTGGCATGGGGCGGGAAGCTCCTCCTTAATGGGACGATGAATGCGGTTTTGGAACTGTTGCTGGAAGGGGAGGCGCACGAGCCGGAGCGGCTGGCGGCGATCCTCGGCCTTGAGCTGGGTGAAGTCCGCCGGCAGCTCGCGGAGTTGAGCGAGAACGGCGTGCTGCTGGGGTGGCGGCCGGTGCTGAATCCGGAAGCCCGCGGCGACCGGGAAGTGCGGGCGGTCATCGAGGTGAAAATCACCCCGGAGCGGGACGGAGGCTTCAACCGCCTGGCCGAGCGGATCGGACGCTTCGATGAAGTGGAGTCCTGCCATCTGATGTCGGGTGGCTACGACCTGCTGGTGTTTGTGAAAGGCCGCAGCCTGCACGACGTGGCCACCTTTGTCTCCGAGCGACTGGCCACGATCGAAGGGGTGGTGTCGACGGCGACGCATTTCCTCCTTCGCAGCTACAAGGAGCAGGGGTATTTTCTCGGCGTCCCGGAGCAGGAGCGGCGGCGGCTGCAGGTTTCGCCCTGAGGGCGCGTTTGGAGGAATAAGGACCGATGGCCGAACCAGAGCGATTTATCGCACGGCATGTCAGCGGGCTGCCCCGCTCCGGCATCCGTGACTTTTTCGAGGTCGTGGCGAAGATGCGCGACGTCATCTCGCTGGGCATTGGCGAGCCGGACTTCGTCACCCCCTGGCATGTGCGGGAGGCGGCGATCTACGCCTTGGAGCGCGGCCGCACGCACTACACCAGCAACCTCGGCACGATTGAGTTGCGGAGGGCGATCTCGGCCTACCTGGCGCGGCACTTCGGCCCGGAGTACCGGCCGGAGGACGAAATCCTCGTCACCGTCGGCGTCTCGGAGGCGCTGGATCTGGCCCTGCGGGCGCTGCTCAATCCGGGCGACAAGGTTTTGTATCATCAACCCTGCTACGTGTCCTACATGCCAGGCATCCGGCTGGCCCACGCCGAACCGGTGCCGGTGGCGACACGGGCGGAGGATTGTTTCGCGATTGATCCGGAGGTGCTGGAGGCGGCCTGGACGCCGGGCTGCAAAGTCCTCCTGCTCAACCTGCCCTGCAATCCGACCGGGGGCGTGACGGACCGTGAGCCGCTGGAGCGGATCGCACGATTTGCGGTGGAGAAGGATCTGCTTGTAATCAGCGATGAAATCTACGGGGAGCTGACCTTTGAGGGGACGCATGTCAGCCTGGCGGGCTTGCCGGGGATGCGGGACCGCACCCTCCTGCTCCACGGCGTTTCCAAGGCCTTTGCGATGACCGGTTTCCGCATCGGTTACGCCTGTGGTCCGGCGGCGCTGATTGAAGCGATGATGAAAGTCCACCAATACAGCATGATGTGCGCACCGATCCTGAGTCAGGACGCGGCCCGCGAGGCGCTGACCCGCGGGGAGGATTCCATGCTGCGGATGCGGGAGCAGTACCTGCGGCGGCGCGAGCTGGTGGTGCGGCGTTTCCGGGAAGCCGGCCTCGGCTGCCACACGCCGGGCGGGGCTTTTTACGCTTTTCCCGACATTCGCTCCACCGGGTTGGACGAGCGGCAGTTTGCCTTGCGCCTGCTGGAGGAGGAGAAAGTCGCGGTGGTGCCGGGGACGGCCTTTGGAGCGGACGGGGCGGGCTTTGTGCGGGCGAGTTTCGCCACCGGCTATGACCGGCTGATCGAGGCTTGCGACCGGATCGAGCGCTTTGCCGGCCGGGTCGCGGCGGGGGGCATGGCATGACCGGCGGTCGTCCGGTGGCGGCGATCGTGGGCCGCCCCAATGTGGGGAAAAGCCGTCTTTTCAACCGCCTCGCCCGGCGGCGCCTGGCGATCGTACACGACGAACCCGGCATCACCCGGGATGTTGTTCCGGCTGATCTGCCCGAGGGCTGGCAACTGCTCGACACCGGCGGCTTGGGCCTGAGCGACGCCAATACCCCGGCTGCGATTGCGGCCGCCGTGGAAACGCAGGTGGAATTTGCGATCGGCGCAGCCGACCTGATCCTCTTTGTCCTCGACGGGCGGGCGGGTCTTGCCCCGCTGGACCGGGAAGTGGCGTTGCGGCTGCGGGCCGGCGGCAAGCCAGTCCTGATTATCCTCAACAAAGCCGACCAGCGGGACGCCCTGCCTCCCGGCTATGCCGAGACCTGCGAACTGGGTATGGGCGACCCGATCGCGGTCTCGGCCGAGCACGGACACGGTGAAAGCGAACTGCGGGCGCGGATGGCCGTCATTTTAAATCGGATACAAACAAATGTCGTGGAGGAAACGGAGTCCGCAGGACCGAAGCGGTTGAAGATCGCCTTCATCGGCCGGCCCAATGTGGGCAAATCCTCCCTCGGCAACCGGCTGCTCCGCTCCGAGCGCCTCATCGTCAGCGATGTGCCGGGAACGACCCGGGACGCGGTCGAGCTGGACTTCGACTACCGCTCCTCGCGCGGCGGGGAGCCCTTGCGATTCCGGCTGGTGGATACGGCGGGCATCCGGGCCTCCGCCAAGCTCGGCTCGCCGGTGGAGTATTTCAGCCGGGTGCGCTCGCTGCGGGCGATCGAGGAGGCGGAAGTGGTTTTCCTCGTGCTTGATGCGACGGAAGGCGCGAACAAACAGGACAAAGCCATTGCCGGCGAGGCGGTCAAACGGGCCAAGCCTCTGATCATTGTGGTGAACAAGTGGGACCTGGCGCGTCAGGCGCTGCGGGAGGGACAACTGCCGCAATATGCCAGCGAGGCGGCCTTCCGGAAGGAGTTTTCCGCCGTGCTCGAGCACAGCCTTTTTTTCGCTCCGGGCTCGCCGATCCTTTTTGTTTCCGCTTTGGAGGGATTTTCCATCGGACGGCTGCTGCGCGAAGCGGTGCGGCTGGACAAACGCCTTGATCAGACCCTGCCGACCGGGCGGCTCAACGCCGTCATCCAACGCCTGACTGAGAGCCGGCCCCCGCCGCGCGTCGGCGGCAAGCGCTTCCGGGTTTATTATTCGGTGCAGACCGGCAACCGTCCCTTCCGGATCCGGTTGTTCTGCAACCAGACCTTTCGGCTGGGCGATGCCTACCGGCGCTACCTGGAGTCGGGCTTGGTGCGGGAATTCGACCTCGAGGGCTGCCCGATGCACTTCGAGTTGCGTGGAAAAGAGTCGCGGCCCGGCATGGGCGGCAAGGCCGAATAGTTTTGTCGCCGGCCGGAAATGGCCGGCCGGAAATGGGGTCAGGCCGAAATTTTGATCGGGTCGAGTTAGGGACGGGCTGTTCGTTAGGGAGAGGGGCCTGCCGGGAGTGCGGGGACCCTCGGGGGCAGGGTCGACGGGAACAAATTCTTCTCCGCCACTGTTGGTGCGGCTTCTAACGTCGCGACGGCCACGACCGGGGATTGCCCGGCTGTATCCGCCGACATAGGACAAGAGGAATGAAGACGCATTTGCTTTCGATGGGAGAAAGGCGGGCAGGTGCGATCGCCGCGGTGCTGGCGGCGGTCTTTGGGATGAGCGGACTGCTGCCGGTGGGGCAGGCTTCGACCGGGGCGGTACACCGCTTCGGGGAGAGGGTCGCTCCGGCTGAGTGGCTGGTCTTGGGATCGTTCCCCAACGAATCCCTGCCTCCGGAAGAGCGCGTCGGATCGGTGCCGCGCGCAGGCTTCGACCGCGATTATCTTGCCGCCCTCGGCGGGGAAGCGGCGGCCGTGATCACGCCCGAGACCCGGGTCAACTACCGCGATGAGGAAGGCCGTGCGCGGGAGGCTGGCGTGGTGGCGGTGCGGTCGGGCGACCATGGAACGGTCGATCTGGTCGCGGCGCTGGAGGCTTTCGGGCCGACCAGCCACCGGGTTGCCTATGCATTCTGCCACGTCGAGTCCGATGTCGCGCGCACCGTCCACGCCCTCTTCGGCTCTGATGACCGGGCAACGGTCTGGGTGAACGGGGAGAGGGTGCACCGGTTTGCGACCCTGGACCGGGGGGTGAATCCCGACGACGACACCTTTCGCTTCGCGCTGCGGGAGGGGTTAAACCGGCTGCTGGTGAAAGTGGAGAACGGCGGCGGTGGCTGGGGATTCGCGCTGAGGATTCTGAGTGAGGCGGAGTGGGAGGATCGGCAGGTGGCGCTGCGGGAGCGGCAGCGGCGCGATCGCGCCATCGGTATGGAATTGCAGGCGGGGGGGCAGTGGAATTCCTTTCTTATCGGGCTCGGCTCCTTTCCCGAGCCCCGCTGGGCCAATCCCGAGCTGATGGCCGATGTTTTCGGCGAGTTGGAGGTCACGGTGCGGTGGTTTGACCGGGAGCTGAACGAAGTCGCCGCGGCGGAGGCTCCGGGGCGGTACGTGGCCCTGTATGAAGCCCGGCCGACAAACGGCCCCGTCATCCGTCGCGCATTGACCTACTATGCGGCTCCACCGGGATTCGAGCCGTGGCGGAGCGATTTTGAAGTTCCGCTGCCGTTTCTCGAGGGTTCGGGACTTGAGCCGGCGGTCTGGGCGGACGCCGCGGGGAGCATTGCCCGGATCGGCGGGCAGGCCTTCATGGGACTGCTCTTCGACAGCCCGAACGGCGCCCTCCTCCTCGCCGCCCTGCATGACCGGCAGATGGGGGACGCGGACTTCGGCGAAGGGCCGCCGGGCTTTGATCCGCTCCGGTTTCGCCATCAGGAAGTCCTGCTCGATTTGAAGCGAAAGCACTTTGGCACTGTCGCCTTACAACCCTTGCAGCCGCCGCGCAAAGCGGTGGAACGCTCCGGTCCCTTACTGCGAGCCGGGGAGGCGGAAACCGCGGGGTTTGCACCCGGATTTGAAGAGAAGTTGGCTGCTTTGGGTGAATCTTGGGCGGAAGCCTCGGGCATCCCCTTCACGCTGATGGTGGCTCGCGGCGGCGTCATTGCCCATGATGGCGCTTACGGGAGCTGGCAGGGCCGGGCCATTGATCGGAACACGCCCTTCGACATCGCCTCCATCTCCAAGCTCATCACCGGCACGCTCCTGACGCGGTTTGTCGACCAAGGCCTGATCGATCTCGACGTTCCGATCGGCCATTACCTGCCGGACTTTCCCGTCGAGGGAGACAAAGTCATCACCATCCGGCAGTGCATGATGCACCTGGTGGGCACGGAGGGGCATGGGACCTTCGGGGGTTTCGACAACCCTTGGTTCGAGAACCAAGTGTTGCACCAACTGCCTTGGCTCGAGCCCGGAAAACGTTACCACTACAACGGCTTGAGCATGAACCTCGCCGGGCGCAGCCTGGAAGCGGTGGACGGGAGGATCTTCGTGCGCCTGATGCATGAAGGGCTCTTTGCCCCGTTGGGGATGGAGAACACCAGTGTCTTCGACACCGCCTATGGCATCCGAACGACCGCGGGCGATCTGGCCCGGATCGGTCAACTCCTGCTGAACCGCGGGCTTTACGGCGACCGGGAGTTCTTTTCCGAAGCGGCCTTTGAGCAGCTCCTGCCCGTGCGTGCCGGCGAGGTGCAGCCGGACTGCCTGACTCCGGATGTGGTCTATGGACTTGGCTCGAGCTGGGAACGTGGTCCGGTGCATCCCGATGCGCCGGAGGACCTGCCGGAGGAGGCGCGCATGCTCCTGGGGTGGAACACGCTCAGCCATGGATCCGCGACCCGATCGGTTCTGCGCATCGACTACGACAATGACCTCGTGATCGCGATGTGCCGCCCTGCGATCGGCCCGGAATACGATTTGTTCTGGGAACCCATGCTTCGGGCGATCGCGGACCACTTGGAGCCGGACCTCTCCCCCGTGGTGACCTCGCTTCCCTGAAGGCGGAAGCGGCACCGGGGATGTGGGTACGCGTCTCCGGTGCAAAGCCCTTCCGGAGGGCGGGATTCAGGGTGGCGGAGGATTGGCGGGGCGGACCTGGAAGCCCCGCTGGCGCAGCCGCCCGAGCAGTTCGGCAAAGTGGGCGGCGTGATGGGTCTCGACGGTGCAGACGGCGTTGACGGCGGAGACATCGGGGCCGCTGAAGGCGCGGTCGTGGAAGATGTCCTTGATGCCGGCGCCGGCGGCGGCGATCTCGGCGGCGAGGGCGGCGAGGCCGCCGGGGCGGTCGCTGATGACGGCGGTGAAGCGGCCCAGGCGGCCGTCGGCAACGAGCCCCTTGTCAATGACGCGGCTGAGGATGGCGGGATCGATGTTGCCGCCGCAGAGGGCGAGGACGACGGTGCGGCCCCGCAGCTCGGGAAGGCGGTCGGCGAGGAGGGCGGCCAGCGGGGCGGCGGCGGCGCCTTCGACGACCGTTTTTTCCAACTCGATGAGGCGGAGGATGGCGAGGGCGAGGGTGTCCTCATCCACGGTCACGACTCCGTCGAGCCGAGGGGCGGCGATGGAGAAGGCGAGGGCGCCGACGCGGGAGACGGCGAGACCGTCGGCGAGGGTGGGGCGGGGCGGGACGTCGACGGGCCGGCCGGCCCGGAGGGCGGCGGAGAAGGCGGCGGCGTGGTCGGCCTCGACGCCGTAGACGCGGACCTCGGGGCGGAGAGATTTGACGGCGAGGGAAACCCCGGCCGCGAGACCGCCCCCGCCGACGGGCAGGACGATGGCGTCGCAGTCCGGGACCTGTTCGAGGCACTCGAGGCCGAACGTGCCTTGGCCGGCGATGATGGCGGGATCATCGAAGCCGTGGACGTAGGTGAGCCCTTCGGCGTCGACGAGCGAAAGGGCCTGTTCCTGGGCTTCGGCAAAGGATTCGCCTTGGAGGAGGACGCGGGCTCCGAGACGCTCGCAAGTGGCGGATTTGATGAGCGGGGCGGTGCGGGGCATGACCACGGTTACGGGGATGCCGAGGCGGCGGCCGTGGTAGGCGAGACCGAGGGCGTGGTTGCCGGCGGAGGCGGCGATGGCGCCGCGGCAGCGGCCGGTTTCGCGGAGGAGGGCGAGGGCATTGGCGGCGCCGCGCTCCTTGAAGCTTCCGGTGCGCTGGAAGTTGTCGAGCTTGGTGAAAATCCGGCACCCCGAGATTTCGGAGAGCGGGATCGACTCCGGGCAGGGTGTGACGGCGACGGCCCCGGCGATGCGCCGGCGGGCGGCGGTGATGTCGTCGAGTGAGAGGGCCACGGGAGGAGGCGGCGCGTTGGCGCGGATCAGTCGAAAACGACCGTTTTGGCCCCGTAGGCGAGGACGCGGTTTTCCAGGTGCCAGTTGACGGCCTGGGCGAGGACGGACTTTTCGAGATGGCGGCCCTTGCGGATGAGGTCTTCGACCCCGTGGCGGTGGGAGACGCGGATGACGTCCTGGTGGATGATGGGGCCGTCGTCGAGGATGGCGGTGACGTAGTGGGCGGTGGCGCCGATGAGCTTGACGCCGCGCTCGTGGGCCTGGTGGTAGGGGCGGGCGCCGGCGAAGGCGGGGAGGAAGGAGTGGTGGATATTGATGACCGGGGCGCCGAGGGTCTCGAGAAACGGGCCGCTGAGGATCTGCATGTAGCGGGCGAGCACGACCAGCTCGGCGCCCCACTGGCGGAGCCGGTGAATCTGTTCGGCTTCGGCATCCGGCTTGGAACCGCGGGTGACGGGGATGTGGACAAACGGCAGGCCGTAGCCTTGGGCGGCGTCGCCGAGGTCGGGGTGGTTGGAGAGGATGCCGCAGATCTCGCAGCGTAGTTCGCGGGCCTTCCAGCGCAGGATGAGGTCGTGGAAGCAGTGGTCGGCGCGGGAGACCATGAGGGCGACGCGCGGGCGGTGGCCGCTGAGGAGGATGCGGGCCTTCATGCCAAGGGAGGCGGTGAAGGCCGCGAAGGCGTCGCGCTCGGAAGGCAGATCCTCATCGGGGGGGGAGGCCCACTCGATGCGCTGGAAGAAGACCCCCTGCTCCATGTCGCGGTGTTGGTCGGCGTGGAGGATATTGCCGCCGCGTTCGAAGATCCAGCCGGCGGTTTTGGCCACGAGACCGGGCTGGTCGGGGCCGTGGAGGAGGGCGATGAGGGTGTCGGCGGAGGCGGCCATGGCCGACTCAGGCGGGGGTCGCGAGGTAGTCCTGGAGGGAGCGGACGCGGATATCGCTTTCCTGGAGGCGGCGGATGCCGTTGATGGCGGCGAGGGCGCCTGTCACCGTGGTCATGATACAGATATTGTGGGAGTAGGCGGCGCTGCGGATGAGGTTTTCATCGCGCCGCGGGGTCATGCCGGAGGGGGTGTTGACGATCATCTGGATATCGCCGTTTTTGATCATGTCGATGACATTGGGGCGACCTTGGTCGAGCTTGAAGAGCCGGCCGACGGGGAGGCCGGCCTCTTCGAGGACCTTGGAGGTGCCCGGGGTGGAGAAGAGCTTGAAGCCGAGGGCGGCGAGCTGGCGGCCGATTTCGACGGCCTTGGGTTTGTCGGCATCCTTGACGCTGAGGAAGACATTGCCCATGAGGGGGAGGCCGGGTTTGGCGGCCATCTGGGATTTGGCGAAAGCGAGGCCGAGGTCCTCGTCCATGCCCATGACCTCCCCGGTGCTGCGCATTTCCGGACCGAGGTTGATGGGGGCTCCGGGGAAGCGGACGAAAGGGAAGACGGCTTCCTTGACGCACCACTGCTTGGGGAGGCGCTCCGCGGTGAAGCCGAGATCCTCGAGCGTCATGCCGGCCATGATCTTGGCGCCGAGCTTGGCGAGGGGAACCCCGATGGCCTTGCTGACGAACGGGACGGTGCGGGAGGCTCGCGGGTTGACCTCGAGAACGTAGAGTTCGCCGTCCTTGACGGCGAACTGGATGTTCATGAGGCCGACGACCTGGAGGGCCTTGGCGAGGGCGTGGGCGGCCTGACGGATACGTTCGAGCGCCTCCGCGGAAAGGGTGTGCGGCGGCATGACCATGGCCGCGTCACCGCTGTGGACGCCGGCGAACTCGATGTGCTCAAGCATGCCGCCGACCACGGTGGTGCGGCCGTCGGAGATGCAGTCGACATCGACCTCGATGGCGTCTTCGAGAAACTTGTCGATGAGGACGGGGCGGTTGGGGGAGACATCGAAGGCCTGGCGGACGACCTCCTTGAAGTGCTCCATTGAATACACGATGAACATGCCCCGGCCGCCGAGGACGAATGACGGGCGCAGAAGGACGGGGAAGCCGAGCGACTCGGCGGCCTTGATGGCGGCCTCCTCGGTGTGGGCGATGGCGTTGGCGGGCTGTTGGAGGCCGGTCTGGCGAAGGATGGCGGCGAACTGCTCGCGGTCCTCGGCGCGGTCGATGCTTTCCGGGGAAGTGCCGATGATATTGACGCCGTGGTTTTTGAGGTCGGTGGCGAGATTGAGGGGGGTCTGGCCGCCGAACTGGACGATGGCGCCGTCGCACTTTTCCTGTCGGTAGATTTCGAGGACATCCTCGAGGGTGAGGGGTTCGAAATAGAGGCGGTCGGAGGTGTCGTAGTCGGTGGAGACGGTTTCGGGGTTGGAGTTGACCATGACCGTCTCGATGTCCATCTCGCGGAGGGCGAAGGAGGCGTGCACGCAGCAGTAGTCGAACTCAATGCCCTGGCCGATGCGGTTGGGGCCGCCGCCGAGGATCATGATTTTGCGGCGCTTGGAAGGGGTGATTTCGTTTTCATCGCCGTAGCTGGAGTAGAAATACGGCGTATGGGCCTCGAACTCGGCCGCGCAGGTGTCGACGAGCCGGAAGACCGTGTTGATGCCGGCGGCGGTGCGGGCTTCGCGGACGGCGGCGGCGCCGGACTTGAGCAGGTGGGCGAGCTGGGAATCGGTGTAGCCCCAGGCCTTGGCGCGACGGAGCAGGGGGGTGGGGAGGTTGTCGAGGGAATGACCGGCGAGGGTGCGCTCCATCTCGACGAGGTCGGCGAGCTGGCGGAGGAACCAAGGGTCGATGGCGGTGAGCTCGAAGATGCGCTCGAGGCTGAAGCCGGCGAGGAGGGCGTAGCGGAGGAAAAAGACCCGCTCGGCGTTGGGGCGGGCGAGGCGGCGCTCGATGAGGCTTTCCTCGGGCGGGGTGCTGTCGCCGAACTTGCCCCCGGCGCCAAAGCCGGCCGCCCCGATCTCGAGGGAGCGGAGGGCTTTTTGGAAGGACTCCTTGAAAGTGCGGCCGATGGCCATGGCTTCCCCGACGGACTTCATCGAGGAAGTGAGGGTGGAGTCGGCTCCGGGGAATTTCTCGAAAGTGAAGCGCGGGATCTTGGTGACGACGTAGTCGATGGTGGGTTCGAAACTGGCCGGGGTTTCGCGGGTGATGTCGTTCTGGATCTCGTCGAGGGCGTAACCGACGGCGAGCTTGGCGGCGATCTTGGCGATGGGGAAGCCGGTGGCCTTGGACGCGAGGGCGGAGGAGCGGGAGACGCGGGGGTTCATCTCGATGACGACCATGCGGCCGGTCTTCGGATCGAGTGCGAACTGGATGTTGCTGCCGCCGGTCTCGACCCCGATCTCACGAATGACGGCGAAGGAGGCGTCGCGCATGACCTGGTACTCGCGGTCGGAGAGGGTCATGGCGGGGGCGATGGTGATGGAGTCGCCGGTGTGGACGCCCATGGGGTCGAAATTCTCGATCGAGCAGATGACGACGCACTGGTCCTTGTGGTCGCGCATGACCTCCATCTCGTACTCCTTCCAGCCCAGGAGGCACTCCTCGATGAGGACCTCGTTGACGGGAGAGACCTCGATGCCGTTGGCGACGATTTCCTCGAACTCCTCGCGGTTGAAAGCGATGCCGCCGCCGCTGCCGCCGAGGGTGAAGCTGGGGCGGATGATGAGGGGGAAGGCGCCGATTTGCTCGGCGGCCTGGCGGGCTTCTTCCAGGGAGTGGACGGTGCGGGAGGCGGCGACATCGAGGCCGATCTTGACCATGGCCTGCTTGAACAGCTCGCGGTCCTCGCCCTTGCGGATGGCGTCGCTGTTGGCGCCGATCATTTCGACGCCGTGGCGCTCGAGGATGCCGGCGTCTTTCAGCTCGAGGGAAAGATTGAGGGCGGTTTGGCCGCCGAGGGTGGGGAGGAGGGCGTCCGGCCGCTCGGCTTCGATGATCTTCTCGACCACGGCGACCGTGAGCGGCTCGATGTAGGTGACGTCGGCAAACTCCGGATCCGTCATGATGGTGGCCGGGTTGCTGTTGACGAGGATGACCTTGTAGCCTTCCTCGCGCAGGGCTTTGCAGGCCTGGGTGCCGCTGTAGTCGAACTCGCAGGCCTGGCCGATGACGATGGGGCCGGAGCCGATGATGAGGATGGACTTGATGTCGGTGCGCTTGGGCATGGGCGGGCTTCGTTTTGGTTGCCCGGCCCGCGGCGTGGCAAGCCGTAAAAGGGGAGCGCGGCCCCCGGGGACGGCGGGCTCAGTGGGTCGGCTCGAGGACCGTCACCCTCAGGCGGAGGAAACGGGCGGCGCCGGTGCCGAGGGGGAGGAGGTCGCGGTAGGTCACTCGCTCCAGGCCCTCGGGGAGCGGTTCGACGGAGAGAAGTTCGGCTGCATCCGGCCAGAACGGGAGGGACGGATCGTCGCTGGCCTCGACACTAAAAACGGTGTTTTCGAGCCCGGCGAGACGCGTGAACGCGAGGGTGAGGAAGGTCTCACCGTCGATGGAGGTCTGGCCGAGGACCGGCAAATGGGGGTGGCCGCCGGAGCCGCCGTCAAGCGGGTCGAGGCCGAGGGCGAATTCGAGCAAGTCGGGCACGCCATCGAGGTCGCTGTCGAGGGCGGCTTCGGCGCTGGAGATGGAGGCATGATTGGCGCCGGTGAAGCTGAAGAGGAAGTTGGGGAAAGTGGGCGACAGGAGGTTGAGGGTGAGGCCGGGATCGGTGTAGCGGTAGAGGGTGGATTCCGCGAGGCCGAGATGGAGGACGGCGTCGCCGGAGGCGTCGGGATCGGCGGCCGGAGAGAGGGTGAAGTCTGCGGTGGTTTGGCCGGGCTCGAACGCCACCTCTGCGGGGGCATCCGGGAAAACTGCGGCCGCGAGGGCGGGATCGTCCCATGCGAGCAGGGCGGTCCAGGGCTCGGCGCGGGCGCGGTCGGCGGAGAGGGTGAGGGCGACGGGGTAGCGCGGGCTGCGCAGGGTGGTGGGGTTGGGGGATGCGAGCGTGAGGAGGGGGCGGTCGTCGATGACGGTCAACGTCCAGCTTTGGCGGGTGGCGATGAGGCCGTCGTCGGTTTCGAGCATGAGCCCATAGGTGCCTTCCTCGGTGAACTCCAGAATCGGGTTGAGGGAATCGCCGTCGCTCAGACCCCCGGCGCCGGGGTCGGCATCGAGCAGCCAGGAGACGGTGAGGGCGGGGGCATCCGGGCCGAGGTTGGTGGCGGGGAGCGGGATGGCGGTGAGGAGGGGCAGGGCATCGGCGGGGGGTATCTCGATGAACGGAGCGACCGGGAAGTCATCCGAATCGGCAAGCTGGGCAATTTCGACGGGGTGGAGGACACGATCGTACATGCGGACCTCGGCAATTTGCCCGCGCCAGGGCCGGTCCAGCGCGGCGTTGTTGCCGATGTAGGTGGTCGTGCCCTGGGGGTGGAGTTCGCCCGCGGGCTCGCCTTGGGAGATGGTGAAGACTGGGGCTCCCTGGTAGAAAAACAACGGCCGTGCGGCGGGGGCGGTCCCGTCGTAGGTGACCGCGACATGAACCCATTCGCCGTCACCGACAAGGCCGGGGGCGGTGTGCCAGACGCCGTCGGCGCCGCTCCGGTATTCGTAGAAGCGGAGGGTGCGGTCATTGGGGGCGAAGAAGCCGCCGTCCTCACGTCCCCAGAAGAAAATGTGGGCGGGGGTGTCGATGATGCGCGGGAAGATGCTCGAACCGGGACCGGTGGCACGAACGCGGGCGACAAACGAGACCGTGGGGCCGACCGGGAGGTCCGGGATGACGACGCGGGATGCATTGGCGGCGAACTCTCCGGCGGGGCCGTTATCCGCAAAGGGCGCGACGTTTTGCAGCGCCCCGTGGCGGCCGTGGCCGGATCGGTCGGCGACGGTGCCGTCTTCGATGGAGGCGAATTCCCAGTGCCCGGTGAGGCTGGCGGAGAGGGGGGCATCCGGGCCGACAGCGACGAGGAGGTGGCGCTCGGCTTCGACGGTGCCGGCGATCTCGAGCACGGCGCGCAGGTGGTAGTCGCCGGATTCGGCGAAGGAGGCAACGGTCCGTTCCTGCGAATCGGTGGACCAGGTGGGGGCGGCGGGGCCGCCGACGAACTCCCAGGTGACCGACTCCGCCAACTGCGGAAGCGGCTCGTCCGCGAGGCGGACCTCCGGTTCGAGGACCAGCCCGACGGCGGGGTCGAGCAGGCGGACCGAGGAAGCCAACGGCCGGATCAAGTGGATGCGGTAGGATTCCTGGTTAGCCTGGCGGACGGCTCGGCCGAGATTGAGCCGGCCTCCGGTCGAGGTTTTTCCATCGAGCACGGGGAGGGGGTCGACTGAGTCGAGAATGGCGGCGCGGATCTCGGACCAGGAAAGATCCGGATTGGCGGCGTGGATGAGGGCAACAGCGCCGGCGACATGGGGGGCGGCGTAGGAGGTGCCGTTGCCGTTGGCGTAGGAGCCGGTGCGGGTGGTGGAGCGAATGCCCACGCCGGGGGCGCCAAGGTGGACGCGGGTGGCGGAGGTGTTGGAGCTGCCCCAAAGCCCGTCCGAGCTGGTGGTGGCGGTGACGGAGAGGATGTGCGGCATGTCGTAGCCGGCGGGGTAGAAGTTTTCGGCGCCGTCGAGGTTCTTGCCGTCGTTGCCGGCGGCGGCGACGAAGAGGATGCCTTCGTTGCGGTGGCGGTGGATGGCGTTGGAGAGGAGGAAGGAGGGGTTGCTGGACTGAGCGAGAAACCCGTAGGAGTTGTTCGTCGCGACGACGTTGACTCCATCGTTTCTTTTGAGGCCGCGCACGTAATCGAGGGCGCTGGTGATGCGGTCGAGGGTGAAGGTGGAGTCGCCCATGCGGATGGGGATGATGCGGACCGTCCAAGCGACCCCGGCGATGCCGATGCTGTTGTTGCCGACCGCTCCGAGGATGCCGGAGACAAAAGTGCCGTGGCCGTCGTTGTCGTTGGGCGGGGTGCCGGGGGAGGCGAAGTCGTTGCCGTATTCGGTGGCGAGATTTCCCGAGAGATCGGGATGGGTGGGGGAGACGCCGGAGTCGAGCACGGCGACGTAGGTGGTGGCGTTTCCGGTGGTGACGCTCCAGGCGCCGGCGGAGTCGATGAGGGAATGGGCCCACTGCTGGGTGAGTTGGGGGTCGTTGGGCAGAGCCGCCGGATACAAGAGGACATTGCGCTCGGCGATCCAGCCGGCGGCGGCGGCCGGGCCTTCGAGCCGGGCGATGGCCTGGTCAACCGCGTCGAGGGTGGCGGACTCGAGGCGGAGCACCCGGAGCTGGCTCCAAGGGGAGGCGGGCAGGAGGGAGTCGCGGGAGGCGAGCAGGTGGTCCGGAAAAGGCTCCGCGCCATCAGGATCGAGCGGGCCGAGGGCGACCTGGTCGGCAATCCAGGCGAGGAAGGCGACGCGGGCGCCGGGCTCACCGTCCGGGGCGGCGGCAAGCGTTTCCTTGATGACGACAGGGGAGGACTCGGAAGGGATGCGGACGAGGCGGCGGCGCTCCCAATGTCCGTCTGGGCCGAGTCGGAGGGATTCGTCGAGGGTTTCGGAGATGGCGGTGAGGCCGCGGGGCAGGCGGACCTCGGGAGCTGGAGGCGGAGGGGTCGGCCTGCTGACGAAGGCGGGCTGGGGAGCGGAAGGCGGGTTCTCCGCGGGTGCGGCGGCGGCCTCGGAGATGGGTGCGCCGGGTTGCTCCGCGGGGGCCGGGCCGGTGAACTCCTTGGTCGAAAGATCCTCCGGCGACCACAGCCACCAGCCGACCGCGATGACGGCGGTGACGACAAGCGCCAGCAGCGGCGCCCGGCTGGAAGGGGGGGCTTTCAAGGCGTGGGCGGAGGAAAAGGGTTGGGGAAGAGTTGTTTAGGCTAGCGGGGAATCGCGTTTTGGCAATTCCGGAGAACACGGAGACCAGTACTCCATCGTCAGCCAAAACCGCCGACTAAAGCTGGGACCCGCGCGGGGGAGAGGACGGCTCAGGCGTAGGTGAGGCGCCGGAGGTAGTCGGCGTAGCCGGAGCCGCTGAGGCGGTCGGCGCGGCGGCGGAGGGCGGTGCGGTCGATCCAGCCCTGACGGAAGGCGATTTCCTCCAGGCAGGCGATTTTCAGGCCTTGGCGCTTCTCGATGGTCTGGACGAACTGGGCGGCTTCGAGGAGGGAGTCGTGACTGCCGGTGTCGAGCCAGGCGGTGCCGCGGCCGAGGATTTCGACCCGGAGGGCGTTTTCGGCGAGGTAGAGGCGGTTGAGGTCGGTGATTTCCAGCTCCCCGCGGGCGGAGGGCCGGAGCCGGCGGGCGAGTGCGGGGGCACGGCCGTCGTAGAAGTAAAGGCCGGGCACGGCGTAGTTGGATTTAGGATACTCGGGTTTTTCCTCCAGGGAGACGACCCGGCCGGAAGCATCGAACTCCACCACCCCGTAGGCCGAAGGGTCGGCCACGTGGTAACCGAAGATGGTGGCGCCGGCCGGTTGTGCGGCGGCGGCGAGGAGGTTCTGCACGAGGTTGTGGCCGTAGAAAAGGTTGTCGCCGAGGATGAGGACAGAGGGGGATCCCCCGAGGAAGTCCTCTCCGATGAGAAAGGCTTGGGCGAGTCCTTCGGGGCGGGCCTGTTCGGCGTAGGTGAGGCGGATGCCGAAGTCGGCGCCATCGCCGAGGAGGCGTTCGAAGAGCGGGCGGTCGTGCGGCGTGGTGATGAGCAGGATGTCGCGCACGCCGGCGAGCAGCAGCACCGAGAGTGGATAATAGACCATCGGTTTGTCGTAGACGGGCAGGAGCTGCTTGGAGACGGGGCAGGTGAGGGGAAGCAGGCGGCTGCCGGAGCCGCCGGCGAGGAGGAT
>REEB01000248.1 GCA_007695295.1 Puniceicoccaceae bacterium | reverse complement strand
GGTCCGTGCGCGCGGGCGGTGGGGGTGGCGGCCGTTATTTTGGGCTTGCTGACGGGTGGCGGGGTGGGGCAGTTTTCTCGTTTGCGGCAGTTCTTTCCAACCAGCCGGTCCGCCGCAGGCCTCCGACCGCGCTTCACGTTTAACTCCAACCCTTCAGCCTCAGGCTGATCAACCCGCGTTTTCCACGGCCCGTGGAGGCAAAGCCGCTGCCGGAAAACGATTTCCTTATGAGTCTCTCAATGCAGGAGCTCCTTGCCCAAACGACCTTCGAATCGCTCAAAGAAGGTTCCATCGTTTCGGGCACCATCATCGAAATCCGTCAAAACGAAGTCGTCGTCGACATCGGCGGCAAGTCCGAGGGCGTGATCCCCGCATCCGAATTCGCCGATCTTGGCGAACTGCAGATCGGTGCCCAGATCGAAGTTTTTCTTGAAAAACTGGAGGATCGCAACGGCGGTCCGGTCCTGTCCTTCGACAAGGCCGAGCAGAAGAAAAACTGGGAAAACATCGTCGCCAAGTGCCAGGAGGGTTCGATCGTGAGCGGTCGGGTCAAGTCCAAGGTCAAGGGCGGGCTCATCGTCACCATCGGGGTGGATTCTTTCCTGCCCGCTTCCCATATCGACATTCAGCCCCCCAAGAATCTCGACCAGTACATCGGTCAGACCTACGACTTCAAGGTTCTCAAGATCAACTTTGACCGTAAGAACATCGTGCTCAGCCGCCGCGAGTTGATCGAGGAGCAGCGCACCAAGAAGCGCCGCGACCTGCTCGACCAAATCGCTCCCGGCCAGGTCCGCCGCGGCACGGTCAAGAACATCACCGACTTCGGCGCCTTCATCGACCTCGACGGCATGGATGGCCTGCTCCACATCACCGACATGAGCTGGGGCCGCATTTCCCACCCGAGCGAAATGCTGAAACAGGGCGAGGAGATCGAAGTCATGATCATTGAGGTCAACCGTGAGAAGGAGCGTGTCTCCCTCGGTCTCAAGCAGACGAAAAAGAACCCCTGGGACGAGATCGAGCAGAAGTACCCGGTGGGCACCAAGATTCGCGGCCGCGTGGTCAACCTCGTTCCCTACGGTGCCTTTATCGAAATCGAGGAAGGCGTTGAGGGGCTGGTCCACGTCACCGAGATGTCCTGGACCAAGCGCATCGCCAAGCCGAGCGACATTCTCAAGGTCGGCGACGAGGTCGATGCGGTCATCCTCGGCATCCAGAAAGACGAGCAGAAAATCTCGCTCGGACTCCGTCAGCTCGACCCCAATCCCTGGGACATGGTGCGGCACAACTATCCGGTCGGCGCACACATCCGGGGCAAAGTCCGCAACATCACCTCCTACGGCGCCTTCGTGGAGCTGGAAGAGGGCATCGACGGCATGGTGCACGTCTCCGACATGTCTTGGACCCGCAAGGTCAACCATCCCAGCGAGGTGCTCAAGAAGGGCGACGAGATCGACGCCATCGTGCTCGATGTCGATGTGCAGCAGCAGCGGATTTCCCTCGGCATGAAGCAGCTCGGCCAGGATCCGTGGGAAGACATCGACAGCGTTTTCCGTATCGGAGACGTGGTTACGGGAACGGTGTCCAAGATCACCTCCTTCGGGGCCTTTGTGGAGCTGAAGGACCATATCGACGGTCTCGTCCACATCAGCCAGATCAGCGAGGACCGGGTCGAGAAGGTCAAGGACGTGCTCAAGCCCGGCCAGGAAGTGACCGCCCGCGTGATCAAGATCGACCGCGACGAGCGTCGCATCGGCCTGAGCATCAAGGCAGCCAACTACGATGCCGACCGCCTCGCGGCCGAAGCCGCCACCTACGACTCGATGAAGGACGGCGGCGACCTGATGAACCTCGGCGACATTCTCGACGAGGCGACCAAGTAACCGCCTTCCAACGCGAAACCCGCATTGCTTTCCCGCCCGGCCCCCAGTGGGCCGGGCGTTTTTTTGTGGGTTGAGAGAAGGGGGTGGATAAAGCTGAAATGCTGAAAGCTGTTCCGAGGAGCGGAGTGCCGACCCGCAGTCGCTGGGCAGGGCCGGGCGCGGAGCGAACCGGAACTGGCAGTGAGGAGTAATGGGTAACGAGTGAGGAGTATTGGGTGGGTTGGGGCCGCGGCAAAGGAGAGGGAGCATCTTGCTCCCATGCGGTTTTTCGGGGAGGCCCGTCCTCTCAGGACGTCAGCTACAAGAGAGACAGGAAGATCCCGCATTCGCGGGGCAAGCGAGGGGCAGGCCGGGCGAGTGCGGGGGCGTGGTAACAGCGGGTTTCGAGGGCGCTGCGGCTTGGGGCCTGAGATCGGTGGGGAAAGGCCCTGGAATGTCTCGTATACCACCAACGCGGCGAACCACATCGCCTTCCTTGGCCGGATGATTCTGCGAAGTGGAGAATGATCCTGCTGGTCTCAGTCAACTGGGCGGAGTCTTGGCACAATTTCCAGCAGCCTCTCCCAAGGAACCCGGAAGGGTCGTGACAATCATCCGAAAGTGGCCGCTCCGAGATGCACCATGGCAAGGCTGGCGGCGATGGTTGCAGGCGCGGAAAATGCCCATGAGATCGGACTCTGCCAATGCATGCCGAGACACTCAGACGTTATCCTGACGGAGGTTTTGTCGTAAGCAGGAAGTGCCATGGTCGATGGCAGTGGCGGGAGCAAAGCCACCCCGCCCAAGCGAGTAAATCCCGTACTTACCGGAAGGGAGAAATCATTAACCTTCAGATGGCCAATCTATTGCAGGTTAATAACAATCACTATTTCCGAATTCCGCAGCCGTCGGCGTCGGTAACTTAGTCTGTCGTCGAGCCTCGGAATTACCCCGCCAACTGACGGAATCGCGCGATGTCTTCGGGCGCAACCCGCCCCTGCACAAAGAGTGAGGAGGTTCCCGCCACGAGGATATTCGCCCCGGCGTCCACCATTTTAGGGATGTTCTCCCAACTCACGTTTCCATCCACCTCGATGTCCGCATTTCCTCCGCATGCCTCGAGGAGCTTCCGGCAATCGGTGATTTTTTCCAAGCAGAAGGGGAGCAGCTTTTGTCCGGCATAGCCAGGGTTGACGGTCATAACAACGACCTGATCGACCAAGGGCAGAAGGTGTTGGCAGGAGGCTGCGGACATCGAAGGGTCCAGGGCTACGCCAGGCTTCGCTCCCATCTCCCGGATACAATCGATCAGCCGTACGGGCTGACGCACGGTCTCAGGATGAAAAGTGACCCGCGCCCCCGCGAAATTTGCAAATAGATGCACATGACGCTCCGGCTCCTCGATCATGAGATGAATGTCGAGCGGGATTCGGCTGTGTGCGGCCAATGCCCGGCAAAAGTCCGGCCCCAGTGTAAAGTTCGGCACATAATGCCCGTCCATTACGTCGATGTGCAGCCATTCTATCCCTCCCGCCTCAAGCGCATCCACCACAGCGCCGAGAGCAAAGGGGTCGGCACACATCAGGGACGGGGATATTTGAACTTTACGCTGGCTGGTTGTCGGCATTTGAGCGAATTCTGCTTGATTCATGACCCTCAACTCCATTGGGTCAATCATTTCTCAATCATGCGTTCTCTTTCATTGTATTTGGATCAACCCGGCGGCACTTTTTCGATGGTGGAGGAAGACCTGCCCGCGCCGGGCCCCGGGGAGATTTTAATGCGGACGCGTCGGGTGTCGATTTGCCAGTCGGATGTAGTGATCCAACGCGTCGGGTTGCCTCGCATTAAATCATGGCCTGCGCTGATTCTGCATGAGGTGAGCGCGACGGTGGAAGCGGTGGGCAGGGGGGTGACCCGATTTGCACCCGGCGATCTCGTCGGGGTCGGGTGCGACATCCCGTGCGGGGACCGAAAATGCATTTACTGTGGCGACGAGGGCACGGGAGACTGGACTTCGTGTCCGAACACGCAGGCCACCGGACATGAGTTTCCGGGCTTTGCACGCACACATGCAATGCTCCCGGATTGGTTTGTGGATCTCGGCCCGATTGTGAAATTCCCCGAAGGGTTCAATCCCGATCACGCCTGCCAACTCGAACCTCTGGCCTGCTGTCTCGAGGGAATGACGCGGGTGAACCGCTGCATCGAGCACCGTGTGGTGGTGCTGATCGGTGCCGGATCGCAAAGCACTTATGCTCTTCAGTGCGCGCAGGCGATGGGAGCGCGCAAGATCATCCTGGTCAACCGGGGAGCCGAGCGGCTGGAACGGGTGCTGCGTGATTTTGGCGGTGACGACGGACGCGTCGTTGGCGTGCGCTGGGATGAGAATGTGGTCGAGCGGGTATTCGCTCATTGCCAGCCCTTTAACGAACCGCATTTTGTAATGATGAACGCACCGTGCCGCGAAGGCTACGAGCTGTCGGTGCGGCTCCTTGGCTACGGAACCGTGCTCGACGCCCACGCCGGGGTGAAGGGTGCAGGAGGCAAGCCGCGCATCGCACACGAGGTTGATCTGAACAACGACATCCACTACAAACTGCAATGTCTCCAGGCCACCCACGGTTCCTCGATGCATGGCATCGGGCTTGCGCAGGAGCTGCTCGTCGCGGGTAAGCTCCCGAAGCTCGGACTTATGACCAACGCCACCGAAAGGTTCCGTCCCACTGAACTGATGCAGGCGATTGAGCGCGCTGCAGACAAAGACAGCCTGAAAGTCATCTTAGACTTTGATGCCTCATGAAAGCGCTTGTTCTGGAATCTCCCGGCCGCTTGGTCTTCCATGCGGATCATGCGCAGGCAACGGAATCTACCGCTGCCGACAGCGTGCTGGTGCGAGTGGCGGCATGCGGAATATGCGGCAGCGACATCCCGCGCGCCTTTGATGCCGGCGGTGCCTATCATTATCCTCTCGTGCTCGGCCATGAATTTAGCGCGGTAGTCGAGGAGGACGGGCCGGGCGTGCGGCGCGGCGACCGGGTGGCGGTTTTCCCGCTCCTGCCGAGGCCGGGCCAGCCGGAGTTCGATACAGGCGATTTTGCGCAAACCAGCAACTACGACTACTTCGGCTCCCGCCGGGATGGCGGCATGCAGGAGTGGCTGCGCGTGCCGGTGGCCAATCTCTTTGCGCTGCCCGATGAGGTCAGGCTACTGCACGCCGCCTGTACAGAACCGGCTGCAGTGGCACTGCACGGCGTGCGCAAGATGCGCATCGGTGCCGGTGACACCGGCCTGGTGATCGGAGCCGGACCCATTGGCAACATGACCGCCCAATGGCTGCGCATCCACGGTTGCGCGCGGGTGATCCTGGCCGATGTCGATGCCCGCAAACTCGAACTCGCGGCATCAATGGGATTTGAGACCATCGACTCCCGCCAGAGCGATCCGGTCCAGCAACTCCTAAACTTGACCGGCGGTCGCGGGGCCGAGCGGGTGGTCGAGGCCTGCGGGTTGCCCGCCACCTTTGTACAAGCCATTGCCTGTGCGGCCACCTTTGGCGAAGTCGTTTTCATGGGAAATCTCCATGGTGACTTCAAGATCGGAGAGAAAGCCTTCTCCAACATTCTGCGCCGCGAACTCCGCCTCCTTGGCACTTGGAACAGCAAGGTCGTGCCCCGGGGGACCGACGATTGGTCCACCGTTCTAAAATTCATGGACCGTGATTTGCAGATCGCTCCGCTCATCACCGACACCCCTGTCCTCGAGGAGGGGGCGGAGATTTTTGACAGCATCCGCAAGCGGGGAGCCTATCACAACAAAGTCATCTTCAAAGTGTCACCACAGCTTTGTGAATAACTGTCCGCTGAACTCACGCCCCTTTGTTTTATGAATTTCCAACTTGGCATCAAAACCGACTGCATTGAGACTCGCTACAGCTTCGACTGGCTCTTCGATCTGATTGCCGGCGAGGGCATTAACAACATCCAACTCGGCTCTTTCTACGAACTCTACTGGCTGGAAGACAGCTACTTCACCGACCTGCGAGCAAAGGCCGAAGACCGCGGCCTGCGCATCCGAAGCGTCTTCACCGCACACCGGGAGCTGGGTGGATTCTTTTATGGCGACCCGCGAATGGAGGCCGCAGCCCGCAAGGGTCTCGAGCGGCTGATTGAGGTCGGTGCACTCGTCGGGGCGGACTATGCTGGCTCTAATCCCGGCGCGGTCTATCGAGATCATCCTGCAGCAGTCAAAGCGGCCGGCACCGCCTGTTATCTGCACCATCTCAAGGAACTTTCGCGCAAAGCACGGACGCTCGGGCTTCAAGGCCTCACCATGGAGCCGATGTCCTGTCTGGCCGAGCCACCCACCACACCCGAAGAGATGCGGCACTTCATCGGCGAAATGCAGGCCGATCACGCCGCGCATCCCGACCAGACCGTGCCCGCCTACCTGTGCGGGGACATCAGCCACGGACTCTGCGGCCCCGATCAAAGAATCATCCACTCGAATATCGAGCTCTTCGAAGCGGCCATTCCGATGATGTGCGAATTTCATATCAAGAACACCGATGCTGTGTTCGGATCAACCTTTGGCTTTGGCTCCGGCGACCGGGACCGGGGCATAGTGGACCTCGCTGAGTTGCGGAAATCCTGCGAGCGCCATGCCGACGCCTGGCCGGTCGACGAAGTCGTCGGCTACCTTGAAATCATGGGGCCAAAAATCGGGCGTGACTACAGCGATCCGCAGCTGGGCCCCGAGCTGCGCAGCAACCTCCGGGCGCTCAAAGCAGTGTTTAATCATTGAAGCCAAAAGGCACCCGCCCAATTCACCTTGTTGTTGCCTCCCTTCCGAAGAAGGGCGGCCAGCTGAAGGGCGAACACGACCTGAGCGCCCTCAAACGCCACCGCGGCCAAGCGCTGCGCCCGGGTGCTCCGAGCGGGCGCAAAGGGCTTTGCGTCTGGAATCCTTCCGGCATCAACCGCGGGCTGCGGGGTGTTGGAGGCACAATTACGGCGTGAATTTGCTCTCCCTTGCGAACGCGAACATGCGCTTCATGTGGAAGCGCTAAAGACATAAGAATGCCGCCGATCCGGTCTAACCGGGGCGTGGTCTCCGGCACCATCCTAACTAGCCAGTAAGTATGGAAGGTCCGGATCAATCCGAAACGGCCCGATCCGCGTGCAGGGGAAGAAAGGACCTGGAAGGTCCCTCCACTTTGGCGGGCGAGTGCCGCCGTCTCACGACATCCGCACTGATTTGGGGCCGCGCGGTGTTGGGTGAGGGTATGGATGGCTGCGGCCTCAGGTGCTGTTGAGGGCGGCGTTGACGGTGTGCAGGAGTTCTTCAGCCGTGTAGGGCTTGAGGAGGAAATGGCGGACACCGAGCTGGCGGATGCGGTTGTTGCGCGCGAGCGAGTTTTGCCCGGTGGTGGTGATGATCTTCAAGTCCGGGGCCATTCTGCGCAGGGCGGTGACAAGGCCGATGCCGTCGAGGTCGGGCATCATCAGATCGGTGATGACGAGATGGATGCCGGGGCGATCCCGCACGAAGAGAGCCAGGGCCTCGCTGCCTTCGGCGGCGGTGATGACCTCGTAGCCGGAGGACTCAAGGGCGGCGCCAGTGGTGATGCGAATGGCTTCCTCGTCGTCGACGAGGAGGATGCGGACGGTCTTGGGGGGTGGATCCGGTGGCGGGTTGGCCCGGGCCGGTGGGTTGGCGTCCGGCGCGGGGGTTTCGGCGAGCGGAAGGTGGACTTGGAAAGAGCTTCCGCCTCCCGGTTTGCTGAGGACGGAGATGAAGCCGCCGTGGCTGCGGACGATGCCCATGACCGTCGAGAGTCCCAGGCCGGTGCCTTCCCCGAGGGGTTTGGTGGTGAAGAATGGTTCGAAGATGCGTTCCTGCACGGCGGGCTCCATGCCTTTCCCGGTATCCTCGACGGTGATACAGAGAAAACTGCCCGGGGCGACCTCGGGATGGCGGGCTGCCCTGACGGCATCGACGGTG
>REEB01000163.1 GCA_007695295.1 Puniceicoccaceae bacterium | reverse complement strand
CTCGACCAGGGCCGTCCCGGCAGCATCCTCAACATGGGTTCCGTCCTCGGCATTTTCCCCGCCCCCGCTCACTTCGCCACCCACGCCTACGCCGCCGCCAAGGCCGCCGTCATCGGCTTCACCCGCTCCACCGCCGCGTATTACGCCCCGCACGACATCCGCATCAATCTCCTCGCCCCCGCCCTCGTCGAAACCCCCATGGCCGCCCGTGCCGCCGGTGACTCCACCATTCTCGGCTACATCCGCTCCAAGCAGCCGCTCGACGGCGGCCGCATCGGCCGGCCCGAAGATCTCGACGGAGCCGCCGTGTATTTCCTTTCCGACGACAGCCGCTACACCACCGGCCAAGTGCTCTGCGTCGACGGAGGATGGTCCGTCAGCGAGGGCCGGCACCCGGACTGAAGCCGTCCTCCTTTTACCCAGAACCCATTTCCCATGAAAGCCGCCCTCAACTACTTCGACCAAACCCTCGCCCGTGCCCGGCGCCTGCGCGAAACCCAGCTCGACGCCCTCGACCGCGCCGCCGGGATTTGCACCGAGTCCATCGCCCACCAGGGACTCGTCTTCCTCTTCGGCTCCGGCCACTCCCGCATGATGTGCGAGGAAATGACCCCCCGCCAGGGCTGCTTCGTCGGCTTCTACGCCATGGTCGAACTCGCCCTCTCCAATCATGCCGCCACCGTCGGTATCAACGGGCTCCGCGGTCCGCTTTTCCTCGAAAAGGTGGAGGGCTATGCCGAGGAGCTGCTCAAGAGCTTTTCCTTCGGGCCGCACGACGCTTTCATCATCATCTCCACCTCCGGCATCCGCCCCGTCATCGTCGAGATGGCCCTCGGTGCCAAGGCCCGGGGCCTGCCCGTCATCGGCATCGTCTCCCGCGAACATTGCGACAATTCCAACCCCGCCCACCCTTCCGGCAAAAAACTGCCCGACATCGCCGATGTCGTTCTCGACAATCAGTGCCCCGCCGGCGACTGCGTCTCGGAGATCGAGGGGCTGGAGTGGCGCACCGGCCCGGTCTCCACCGTCACCGGCGCCCTCCTCATCAATATGCTCCGCTGCGAGGTCGCCGCCCGCCTCGTCGCCCGCGGCCGCCCCCCGGTCATGCTCCCCAGCCACCACTTCGTCGGCAACACTTCCGCCGAGGATCAGCTCGAGGCCTACTACGAGGCGTTTCGCAAAAGCCTCGCCCATCTGTATCAGTAAATCTCCTACAATTCCCCGCCTCTCTTGAGCTCCTCCCCACCCACCCTCGGCATCGACATCGGCGGCACCACCATCAAGGCCGTGCTCGCCGGGCCGGATGGGACCGTCCTTCGCCGGGAAAGCCTCCCCACCCGCGACGGCGAGACCGGGCCGGACGGCAAACCCCTCTGGCTTGCCGCGGTCACCTCGCTCCACCGCGCCTGGCGCCGCGAGCATCCGGATATCGCCGCCACCGGCATCGCCTGCCCCGGGCTCGCCGCCCGCGACGGCCGCTCCATGGCCGTCCTGCCCGTCAAGCTCACCGGCCTCGAGGGGCTCGACTGGGTCGATGCCCTCGGCGGCGACCATCCCTGCCGCACCCTCAATGACGCCCACGCCGCCCTCGCCGCGGAGCAATGGCTCGGGGTCGCCCGCGGCTTCCGCGATGTCGTCCTCCTCACCCTTGGAACCGGAGTCGGCGGCGCCCTCATGCTCGATGGCCGACTTGTCCTCGGCCGCCACCGCCGCGCCGGCCACTTCGGGCACCTCTCCCTCGATCCCTGGGGGCCGCCCAGCATCACCGGCATGCCCGGCGCCCTCGAGCTCGCCATCGGCGAGGCCACCGTCCGCGAGCGCTGCGGCGGCCGCTTCGACTCCACCCGCGCCCTCGTCGAAGCCGCCGAAGCGGGCGCTTCCGCCGCCCGCCCGGGTTTGGGCCCCGCCCACCGCGCCCACCCCAGCGCCCACGGCGCCATCAAAAACCCCTCGATTCATTTAGGCTATACTTTGCACTTTCAATTCGGCGAACCAAGTTTTCATGGCTCCATCATCAACGCCGTCGATCCCGAGGCCGTCATCCTCGGCGGCGGCATCGCCCGCGCCGGCGAAACCTTGCTCGGCCCGCTCCGCGACAACCTCCGCGAAGTCGAGTGGGTGCCCTCCGGCGAACCCGTTCCCATCCGCTTCGCCCAACTCGACGAGTGGGCCGGCGCCCTCGGAGCCGCCCGCGAAGCCCGCGCTGCCGCCGTCCGACCACCCGGCTCTCCTCCCCTGCCATGAATCCCGCCGAATCCTATCTCGAGGCCGCCCGCCGCCTCGTCGACACCGTCGCCGCCCAGACCGATGCCATCCGCACCGCCGCCGGCTGGTTTGCCGACACCATCATCAAGGACCGCATGGTCCACGTTTTTGGCTCCGGCCACAGCCGCATCATGGTCGAGGAAATGTGGCCGCGCTACGGCTCCTTCCCCGGCTTCAATCCGATCGTCGAGCTATCCCTCAGCTTCCACAACCTCGTTGTCGGCGCCAACGGCCAGCGCCAGGCCATGTTCCTCGAAAATGTCAGCGGACTCGCCGAGAGGATCCTTCGCAATTTCGACCTCTCGGCCGACGACACCGCTCTCGTCGTCTCCTCCAGCGGCTGCAATATCGTCCCCATCGAAATGGCCGAGCACTTCCGGCAACAGGGTCTGCGCGTCGTCGCCCTCGTCAGTCTCGCCCACCTCGAAGCCAGCTCCAGCCGCCGCAGCGATGGCAAAAAACTCTCCGAATTCGCCGACCTCGTCCTCGACACCGGCGCTCCCGTCGGCGACGCCATGGTTCGTATCGAAGGATTGGATACTCCGGTCGCACCGGGCTCCACCGTCGGCGGCTGCCTCCTCATCAACGCCCTCAAGGCCGAGACGGCCGGCCGCCTCACCGCCGCCGGCCACCCGCCCAAGGTCCTCAGCGCCGGAGCCGTGGTCGGCGCGAAACGTGCCGTCGAGCTTTTCGAAGCCGCGTACGATGAGCACGCCCACCGCCTCGCCCGTCTCTACGCCGGCGTCGGGCCCGCCGCCCATGACTGACGCCCTCCGCAAGGACCGCATCCCCGCCCTTCCCGCCGTCGACATTCTCGTCGTCGGGGCCGGCTCCGCCGGTTGCTGCGCCGCCCTCGCCGCCCGCGTAAGCCGCCGCCACTCCGTCACCCTCGTCGAACGCTACGGGTTTCCCGGCGGCACCAGCACCCAGATGCTGGATACGTTCTACGGCTTCTTCACCCCCGGAGACTCCCCGCGCAAGGTTGTCGGCGGCATCCCCGACCGGGTCGTCAACGCCCTCGACCGCGCCGGACGCATTTATCTTCGCCCCAACACTTACGGGGCCGGCACCGGCGTCACCTACGACCCTGAGTTTCTTAAATTCACCTGGGACACCCTCCTCGAAGAGGCCGGGGTCCGCGTCGCCCTCCACGCCCACCTCGTCGATGTCGAGGAGGGTGCCGACGGCCTCCGCGCCGCCGTGCTCTGGACGAAACGCGGCTTCTTCCGCCAGCCCGCCCGCCGCTTCATTGATGCCTCCGGCGATGCCGATCTCTGCGCCCTCGCGGGGATGCCTTTCGAGCGCGCCGGCGATCTCGAACCCGCCCAAACCCTCACCACCACCTTCCGCATGTGCGCGGTCGACCTCGGCCGCTTCCAATCCGCCGGCGGCAAATCGATGCTCGCCGCCCGCATGGAGGAAGCCGTCGCCTCCGGCCGCCACCCGCTCCCCCGCAAAGCCGGCAGCGCCCATGCCATGGTCCAGCCGGGCTGCATCGCCACCGTCGCCGTGCGCGTCGCCGATGTCGACGCCACCGACCACGAGCAACTCGCCGCCGCCGAGCGCGAGGGCCGCCGCCAGGCCTATGTTTTCGAGGCGTTTTTCCGCGACTGCGTTCCCGGCTTTGAAAACGCCATGATCATCGGGCTCTCCCACCATATCGGGGTGCGCGAGACCCGGCGCGTCTACGGCGAATACCGCCTCACCCGCCAGGATTGTCTCGAAGTCCGCCGCTTCGACGACGCCGTCCTCCTCTGCGGCGCCCCCATCGAAGACCACCGCGCCGCCCGCGACGGCGGCGAGGAAACCGAGTGGACCCTCATCCCCGGCGGCCGGGCCTACGACGTGCCCTACCGCACCCTCGTGCCCAAAGGGCGCGACGAGGTCTGGGTCGCCGGCCGCTGCTTCAGCGCCACCCACTCCGCCCACGCCTCCTGCCGCTCCATGGGCCAGACCATGGCCATGGGCCAGGCCGCCGGCCTCGCCGCCGCCCTCTCCCTCGAAACCGACTGCGGTGCCCGAAGTCTGGATACAAACGAACTTCGGGAGCGACTCCGCCGCCTCGGCGCTCTCCTCGCCCTGCCCGCAACGCCCGCCGACACCTCCGCCCGCGGCTGGGCCAACAATTTCTCATCATGACGACACCAAATCACCCCGCCTCTGTCCCCCCGCTCCGCACCACCGTCATCGGCAGCTATCCCTTCCCGGGCTGGCTGGAGTTCGCCAGCTCCCACCTTGCCAGCTTCGGCGCCGCCGACATCGCCGAAATGCAGGAAGACGCCGTTATCGCCGCCATCCACGACCAGGTCTCCGCCGGGCTCGATGCCATCACCGACGGCGAGCAGACGCGCTTCGACTTTAACCTCTCCTTTTACGGCTACCTCGAGGGCATCGATCTCGAGCCGGCCCCGCCCCGGCGTTTCGGCCCGCCCGCCCACGACCAGCGGGGCAAGCACCGCGTCATCGCCGCCCTCGCCGCCCCACGCGGCCTCGGCGCCGTCGAGGAGTTCAACCGCCTCCGCCGCCTCGCCCCGCCCGGGCCCGTCCTCAAGGCCAGCGTGCCCGGCCCCTACACGCTCAGCGGCCGCCTCCTGCCCAACGACCAATACCCCGACCGCTACGCCCTCACCGAAGCCCTCCTCCCCATCGTCCGCACCGAGCTCGAACGGCTCGTCGAAGCCGGCTGCACCGAGATCACCGTCGATGAACCTTCCATGAGCTGCTACGGCCACCGCGAAGATCCGGAGCGGTTCGTCGATATTTTCAACCGCACCATCGCCCCGGTCGTCGGCAAATGCCGGCTCTCCACCCACCTCTGCTTCGGCAACTTCAAGGGCCACCCGGTCGGCTACCGCCGCTACGCCCCCCTCTTCCCCGCATTCCTCAAGCTCGACGTCGAGGAGATCCACGTCGAAATGGCCAACCGCGAGTTTGCCGAAATCGACTGCATCGCCCGCATCACCGAACACGGCAAAACCGCCGCCGTCGGCATCGTCGATGTCAAGAGCTACTACATCGAAACCGTCGAGGACATCGTCGAGCGGGCCGAGCTCTGCCTGCGCCACGCCCCCGCCGACCGGCTCGCCTTCGCCCCCGACTGCGGCCTCAGCCAGACCGCCCGCTGGGCCGCCAAACGCAAGCTTCAGGCCATGGTCGGGGGCGTCCGCCGCGTCCGCGAAAAACTTGGCTGAACCCCTTGCCCCATGCAGGCACCTCTTCTCCAAGACGACGCCTTTCTCGCCGACCTCGCCGAGGTCCGCTCCCGGCGCGACGGCCGCCTCCACGCCTGGTGGCTCGGCCAGAGCGGTTTTCTCGTCACCTGGCGGGACAAAACCGTCCTCTTCGATCCCTACCTTTCCGACTCCCTCACCCGCAAGTACGCCGCCACCGACAAGCCCCACGTCCGCCTCACCGGCCGCGTCGTCGATCCCGCCCGACTCTCCGGTATTGACGTCATCACTACGAGCCACAACCACACCGACCACCTCGACCCGGAGACGCTCCGCCCACTCCTCGCCGCCAACCCGGAGGCCGCCCTCGTCGGCCCCGCAGCCAACCGCGCCACCATCGCGGAGCGCACCGGCCGCCCGGCCGAGACGCTCACCCTGCTCGACGACGGCCGCTCCGCCGACGTCGCCGGCCTCCGCTTCCACGCCATCGCCGCCGCCCACAATGACCTCCGGACCGATGCCGAGGGCCGCCACCACTTTCTCGGCTTCATCGCCGCAATCGGCCCCTGGACGGTCTACCATAGTGGCGACACCCGCCTGTATCCAGGTCTCGAGGACAGGTTGGGACGTTTCTCCATCGACCTCGCTTTTCTCCCCATCAACGGCTTCCAGCCCGAGCGCCGGGTCGCCGGCAACCTTGATGCCGGTGAAGCCGTCCGGCTCGCCCGGGAAACCGGGCTGCGGCACATCATCCCGCACCATTTCGACATGTTTGCCTTCAATACCGTCGATCCCGCCCCCTTCGCCGAAGCCGCCCGCGCCGCCGGCCAGCCCGCCACCGTGCTCCGCAACGGCGAGCGCTGGAGCAGCCCGGAGGCACGCCGGTGAGCTTTGTCCGCACCGTTCTCGGCGACATCCCGCCGGCCGGGCTCGGCGTCACCTACGCCCATGAGCACCTCATCATCGAGCGCTCTTTCACCACCGACCGCTTTCCCGAGTTTCTCCTCGATGACCTCGGGCGCGCCATCGATGAGGTCAACCGCTTCCGCCGGGCCGGCGGATGTTCCCTCGTCGATGCCATGCCCTGCGACAGCGGCCGCAACCCCGGCCAACTGGCCGAGCTTTCCCGGCGCACCGGCGCCCACATCGTCGCTTCCACCGGCCTCCACCTGCCGATGTATTACGATTCCGGGCACTGGAGCCGCCACTATGACGAGACCACCCTCGCCGGCCTCTTCATCGCTGACATCGAGGAGGGCATTGATGCCGGCGACTACGGCGGCCCCGTGGTCCGTCGCACACCCCACCGGGCCGGCGTCATCAAGATCGCCACCGGCGCCGCCTTCACCCTCCGCGAGGAGCGCATCTTCGCCGCCGCCGCCGAGGCCCACCGCCGCACCGGTTGCCCCATCCTCACCCACACCGAGCAGGGCACCCTCGGTCTCGAACAGGCCACCCGCCTGATCGACGCCGGCGTCGCTCCGGGAAAGATCGTTCTCTCCCACCTCGATCGCCGCCCCGATCCCGCTTACCACCGAGAGGTGCTGGCAACCGGCGTCTGCCTTGAGTACGACAGCGCTTTCCGCTGGTCCGCGGAGCGCGGCAATCCCACTTGCGATCTGCTGACCGTTCTCTTTCCCGAACACCCCCGCCAGCTCCTCCTCGGCATGGACATGGCCCGCCGCAGCTACTGGCGTTCCCACGGCGGCGGCCCCGGCCTCGATTTCCTGCTCACCGCATTCCGCACCACGCTCGAGGCGGCCGGCCTCGGTCAGACCCCCTTCCACACCCTCATGATTGAAAACCCCGCCGAGGCCTACAGCTTCGCCCCGGCGGCTTGAGTTGAGGGTATCCGCTCAGGCGGCGATGGCGCGGCCCGGCCCGCGGTTATCGATTGGCGATCGTGAATCGCTCGAGAGAAGTGCCTTCCAGGCGGTGCAGGCGGGCAATCGCTTCCTGCAGGTCGATGCCCACCTGCAGCTCGGACACCCGGGCCTCATCCAGCGCACGCTGTGAATCCAGAACCAGTCGGCTCGTGCTCAACCCGTTTTCAAAGCGGGCCAGTTCCAATTCATATTCCCGCTCGCTCAGGCTGGTCGCCAAGGCCGCGATTTGCACCCGCTCCATGGCCGTCTCCACCGTGCGCACCCGCGAGCGCACTTCCACCAGGATGTCCTGCTCGATGCGCCGCAAACGCATCTCCTCCCGTTCCAAACTGGCTTCGGCCTGCCGCAAACGCGCCCTCCCTTCCCGCATGCCCCAGGGTACGCTGAGGGCTAGATCCACCTGCCAGTTGTAACCTTCCCGGTCGGGGATTTCACCCCAGGCCCCACGCGAGGTTCCGTCACGCCCGCTATAGCCAAGGGCGCCGTTCAGGCTCAGCGAGGGCAGGCGGCCGTTGCGCGCCGCCACCAAGTCGAGTTCGAGTTGGTCGACCAAGGCCAGCGTGGCCAGAAACTCCGGTTGCCGGTCCCGGGCCCGGCGAAACGAGGCCTCCACGTCCGGCCGCACAGGTTCGGGCAGAAGCGCTTCGACGGTCCCGATCGCTCGGTCAAAGTCGAACTGCCCGATCAGGGCCAGGAGCGCGTCTTCTGCATCACTCACCGCCTGTTCCGCCAACAGCAGGGCCGATCGCTGGTTGGCCACGCCGACTTCCGCCTGCAGGACATCCAAGCTGGTCGCCACTCCGGTCTCCCGCCTGATCCGCGCCTCCTCGAGGAGGCGCTCCGCCAACTGCAGCCCCAGGCGGCGGACGGTGAGCTGCTCCCGCGCAAACACCAACCGGTAGTAGGCGAGTTCCGTGTTCAGAACGACATTCAGCACTTCGGCATCAAAGAGGTAGTCCGCCCGATCAACGCCAATCTCCGCCCGCTGGCGGTTGGCCCGGTTCACGGCTGCCCCGAAGCCTTGCAGCAGCGGCTGGCGCACGCTCAGCGATACATCCGCGTCGTAGGCCGGGTTGAGCGTCGAAAAGGTCGAGTTGGTCTCCTGCCGCACCATGCCGGTGCTCACGCTGACGACCGCCCCGGTGTCGATTTTTTGCGACACACCGATGCGGGCATCCGACACTTCCGAGCGCGGCCCGGCCGCTCCATCGAGGGTGCTCGCGGCACTGCTCTGCTGGCTCACCCGGCTGCGCACCGTACCCGTCAGCGTGGGTTCGAACTCGCTGCGCGCAATTGTCACCTGCTCCCGCGCGATCTGGGGCGCGTAACGCTCCACCGCCAGGCCGAGGTTGTTGTCGAGGGCGAGCAGGATCGCGGTTCGCAAATCCAGCCGCTCGGCTTCAGCCTCGGCGGCTTCTTCCGCGAGCAGGCCGGAAGGAGCCGCGGCCAGCAGGCAGACAAATAGGATCGGACCCGCCAGGCGGGCCAGTCGGAAGTTGGATGCAGTCATGTCGGGAGTTCGCTATCGTGGTGTTCTTAGGGACGAGGGCAAGCGCACCTCGTTACAACAACCCGGCAGATGCCCCTATTGTTTCTCGTATTCCCCGCCGGGTGTCCGTTTCAGCACCGTGAAGCCGGAGTTTTTGATTTCGCTCAGTCCGGGTTTTCTCACCACCCGCGGCTGGGGGGCAGCTCCCTGCACCGCCTCCGGCAGGATGGCCTGACCGCACTTGGGACATGCGCTGAGCGTGGCTTCACCACTTGCGAAATGATCGAAACCTTCCCCGCAGAGTCGGCAGGGGGGCTTGACGGGACGATAGCGCCTCAACGGCATGGCGGCGGGGCGCGCGCCCCGGTCAGTCGGTCCTCGCGAGCCCGCTGCGGACGAGTTCGCGGTTGACGTACTCACTCAGCACGAGCCGCTCGTTGAAGTTGGCGGTAAACTCCCGCATCCGCTCCAAGGTCTCCAGAAACTCGTCGCTGTCGGTGTCGACCTCGGGAATCACTTTCTCCTCCAGGAGAACGAAGGATCCGCGCTGCTGCTGGAGGGCCATCTCGGTCAGCCTGCCCTCCACAAGTTGATCCAGGCGGGACATCAAGGCCCAGTCCATGTCGTCGGGCGGGTTCCGGAGGGTGAAGGCATCGAAGCGCCGAAAATCGAGCTCGAGCATTTCGGCGGCTTCTTCGAGGCCGTGGCCTTCTTCCAGCGCCGCAACCATGGCCGACCGCAATTCCTTCCCGCGCTCGACTTTCATGTCATCGATGACTTGGCGGCGGAAGTCGGCCTCGACCCGGGGACGCACATCTTCCAGAGGTGGAACATGGGCGGGATAAGTTTCTCCGTAAAAGGCCAGAATGGTGTTGTCGCCCACGGTGAGCGGATCGGACATCCGCCTGAGGGGGGAGAGGCTGAAGGCCTCCTGGGCCACCGTGCGGGACCAGCCCGTGCCCGGCGGCACCTGGTTGGCGGCAAACGGCGGCGTCTCGCGCTCTTCCAGCCCGTAGCTTTCGAGTCTCGAATAATAGCCTTCCGAGCCGGCCTGAATCTGGTCCTCGAAAAGCATGTAGGCAAAGTCCGCCGCCGCCCGGGTCGCCAGCGTCCTCGACCGCACCCGGCGCAGGTCCGCCACCACCAGATCCCGGGCATCGTCAAAGGTGACCGGCTTTTCCTCCTCGGAAGCGGCTTCATCCGCTTCCTCCGCGAGCAGGTCGCCGCCGGGCAGGTCGAAGCGCAGGGTCGCTTCCTGCTCGCGCCGCTCCCTCACCCGCTCTTCGAAGCGGGCCCGGTTGTCCTGCCAGTGCCGCCGGATCTCTTCCTCCCGCAATTCCACCCGGTCGAGGTAGCGCTCGGACCGGAAGGTCACATAGCGGACTGCCTTGCGCTCCGGCACTTCATACCGAAAGGCGTTTTCCTCGAAGAAATTCTCCAGCTCCTCCTCGTCGATCGTCACTTCGGGCTGGAAGTCGGAAAAATCCACATAGGCCGCCGCGATCGTCCAAATGGTGTCCGCCTGGGCCAGGGAGGCCTTTACATCCACCGGCAGAATGTAGCCCGGCCCCGCCACCGCCCTGCGGGCCCGCGCAGCCAGAAAGTCCTCCACCAGGACCTCGGAAATCATGGTCTGACTAAGCCGCGGATTGGCGTCCACGTCGTCCAAAAAGGTCGCATAAGATTGGGCATCAAAGCGGCCGTCGGGGGTCTGAAATCCTCCCAGCCCGCGGATAAAGTCAAGCAGCTGGCCTTCCGTCGGCTCCGGTAGGCGCAGCTCCCGAGCCAGGTGCACCGCCGCCGCCCGCTCGAAGGCATACTCCTGCAGCCGGTTGCCCTCGAAGATATCATCCGCCCCCTGCAAGAAGGCGCTGATCTGCGCCCGTTCAATGAAGTCCCGCTGCTGGGCCTCGCTCCCCAAGGGAATGCCGAAAAACTCCGCCCGGGCCAACCGGGCCTCATGCCCCCCGATCCCGGGTGCCGCACCGATGGTGAAAACGAAGGCCACGATGATCACGGCCAGCAGCACCAGGAAGAGTATTTTGTAATGCCGTTGGAAACGGGTTTGGAGCCAGGATATCATACCGGAGAGGGGTCAATGGAGAGTGGTAAACGGTCCACTCTACTTCCGACCCTCCGCCCGTCAAGGTCACAGTAAGCCGGCCGCAGGGCGCCGGACAATTTTATACTTGGGCCGAAGGTGCATCTTTAAGACGGGGTGCCACAGCCAATGGCATCTGTCAGGCTTCGCAGAGCCTCGTCGCGACCGTGCCAGCGGAGAATCCAGGTGCAGGGAGGGGTTGCAGGAAATCCGCCGCCCCTGCCGGGGCGCCGGACCCCATCCCCACCCATCGCCGCTGCTACCCGCCGCCACCTTCTTCCCGGAGCAACTCCAAGGGCGGGTGCCGCAAGAGCCGGGCTCCGGTCAACCAGCCCGTCAGGGTCGTCAAAAGGGTGATGACCACCACCGCGGGCAGGAGCGGCCAGATCGGCGGGACTCCTTCAATCTCGAAAACGAAATGCCCCAACGCCCAGCCGCCCACCCAGCCCAAAACCAGCCCGGCTGCTCCAGCCAGGAGGCCGATGAGCGCATACTCGATCGTCTGAATCGCCCCGATCTGACGCCGCTGCGACCCCAGGGTACGCAACAACACCGCCTCCCGCATCCGCTGCAGCCGGCCGCCGATCAAGACCCCCGCCAACACGAACAATCCCGTCCCCACCAGAAAGCCTCCCATGAAGCGGAAGACGAAGGAGATCTGTTCCACCACTTGATCCACGGTCTGCAGGATCAGGGTCAAATCGATGATCGAGAGGTTGGGGAAATCCCGCACCAGCAAACGCTGCAGGGCCGCCGATTGCTGCGCACCTTCCGTTCGCGTCGCCAGGATGCCGAAGCGTGGCGCCCCTTCGAGCACGCCTTCGGGAAAAACAACGAAGAAGTTCGGCTGAATCCGCTGCCAGTCCACTTCCCGCAGGCCCACCACTTCAGTCTCCACCGGGACGCCCTGGACATCGAAGACCAGTCGGTCTCCGAGGTCCACCCCGAGGTCGCGGGCCAGGTCCTGCTCCAGCGTCACCGGCACCACTTCGGTGGCCGGATCCACCCGCGGCACCATTTCCCCCCGCACCAGCCGCTCCGCCGGCCCGGGGCCGGCCCGATAGGTGCTGCGGTATTCGCGGGTCAGCATCCAGGACGGCGTCGTCCGGCCTTCCTGCCGGAGCAGCTCACGAACAGGCACACCTTTGATCGAGCTGAGACGCATCGTAACCAGTGGCGCGGAGTCGATCACCGAGAGGCCCTCCCGCTCCAAGAGCAGCTCCAGGTCGCGCTCTTGGTCGGGCTGGATGTCGAAGATGATGAGGTTGGCCCGGCCGCCTTCCTGGAGTTGGTTGATCTGCCGGAGAAGCATTTCCTGGCTGAGGGCGAAGGCCGCCAGCAGAAAGGCCCCCAGACCCAGCACCGGCACCAGCAGCGCCGTCCGGTTGTTGGGCCGAAAGAGGTTGGCCACGCCCTGACGCCAGGCGAAGGGAGCGCCGTCCAGCCGCAGCCGCCGCAGCAGGGCCATCATGCTCCGCCCGGTCAGATACAGGACCAGCAACACCCCGGCCACCACCCCGGTGAAGCCCAAACCGTACTGCCAGTTGCCTGCCTGTATCCGAGCCAGCACGACCAGCCCAGCCAGGCCCACGAGCCCGCCCAGCCACCAGCGGATTTCCCGCCAGGGCGCTCCCGGCGACTCCACCGTGGCCCGCAGGGCGAGCAGCGGACCCATCCTCCGCAGGCCCGCCAGCGGCGGTAGCGAGAAGAGCACCGTCAGCCCCGTGCCGGCCGCCAGGCCCACCGCGAGGGCCTGCCAGGGGAGTTGCGTCTCCACCGTCACCGGCAACAAGCCCGCAAAGATCCACGGGAAGAGCTGCTGCACCGCCAGTCCCAGCAACCCGCCGGCCACCGCGCCGGCCAAGCCCAGACCCGCCGCCTGCACCAGGCAGATCCACGCCACCGCGCCCCGGCTCGCCCCCAGACAACGCAATACCGCCAGCGAAACCCGCCGCTCCCGCAAAAAGGCCGCCAAGCCGCTCGCCACGCCCAGTCCTCCCAAAAGCAGCGCGGCAAAGCCCGCCAGCCCCAGAAACCGGGTCAAGTTCTCAAAGGCCCGGCCCAGGCTCACCTGCCGCCCCCGCACCGTCTCCGCCGAGAGCGCCAGCTCCCGCATCCGCTCCCGCCGGCCCTCCAGTTGCGACGATGCGGTCACCCCCTCCGGCAACCGGAAGTGCACCCGGTGATTTACCCGGCTGCCCCGCTGGAGGAGGCCGGTCGCCTCGACCAGCTCCATCGGCAGGTACACCCGCGGTGCCACCAAGCCAAAGGCCGGCGACTCGCCGGGCGCCCGCAGGAGCGCCCCCGACACCGGCAGGCGCAGCTCTCCAAGCCGGATTTCTGCGCCAGGCTCGATTCCGAGCTGATAGAGCAGGCTCTCCTCGATCAAGACCCCTCCCTCGGCAAACATCCGCTCCGCCCCGGGCTCCGGCCGCGTCTCCAGCGCCCCGTAAAAGGGAAATCCCGGCTCCACCGCCCGCACCGAAACCAGCCGGCTCTGCCCGCTGCCTTCGTGCACCAGCATCGAGGCAAAAGTGATCTCCAGCAGGCGCTCTCCTTCGATTTCCGCCAGCCAAGCCTCCATATCCTCGCTCAATCCCTGCCGCGAGGTCACCACCAAATCGGACCCCAGCAGGTTGCGCGATTGCAGCTCCACCGCCCGGTTGAGATCCGCGGAAAAGGCCGATACCGCCACCAGCACGCCAATGCCCAGCGCCACCGGGGTGGCAAAGAGCAAGAGGTGCCAGCGGGACGACCGGGTGTCCCGCCACGCCATCCGCAGGATCCAGCTCATCGGGCGTCCAGAGCAGCCGGATCGCCGGCCGCAGCGGTGGTGGACTCGTCGGACTCCAGCCGCCCCCGCTTCAGGCGCAGCAGCCGGCCGGTCCTCTCCGCCAGCTCCAGGTCATGCGTCACCAGGACGAGTGCGGTACCTTCTTTTTCATTCAAACTGAAGAGCAGGTCCGTCACCCGGGCGGAGGTCTCACCGTCCAGGTTGCCGTTGGGCTCGTCCGCAAAGAGGATCGAGGGCCGGTTGATAAAGGCCCGCGCCAACGCCACCCGCTGCTGCTCACCTCCGGAGAGCTGCACCGGATAGTGAGTCTCGCGGTCCGCCAGCCCGACTTCCGCCAGCAGTTCCCGCGCTCGCTCCCGCACGGTTTTCAAGGGCGCCCCGCCCCGCATCTCCAGCGGCACCATCACATTTTCCAACGCGGTCAGGGTCGGGATGAGCTGGAAGTTTTGGAACACAAAGCCGGTTTCGCGGTTGCGCAGCGCCGCCCGCTCGTCCTCGTCCAGACCGGCCAACTCCTTTCCCGCCAGCACCACCCCGCCCGCGGTCGGTGCGTCCAGCCCCGCACAGAGGCCGAGCAGGGTCGATTTTCCGCTGCCCGAAGGACCCACCACGGCGCAGGTCGCCCCCGCCTCCAGGGTAAAGCTCACATCGTCCAGAACCCGCAACCGTTCCTTGCCGGAACGGAACTCGCGGGTCAGGTTGCTGACTTCAAGTATCGCTGCCATCGGTAAATTTTTGCCGGACGGCACCTTCCGCTCCGACTCGTTAGACGCCCATGGAAGCACGTTTCTTCACCTTTGCCAAGTTGACCGTCCGCTTGTTCTCCGCCATCGGGCTGCTCGCCTCGCTCGCCGCCTCCGGCTTCGCCGCACCGGCCGCGACAGACGATCCCCGGGCCCCGGCCGTCCTCTTCTTCGGGGACAGCCTGACCGCCGGCTACGGGATCGATCCCGACCGGGCTTATCCCGCGCTCATCCAAGAGCGGCTCGAAGCCGCCGGTCTGCCCCACCGGGTCATCAATGCCGGCCTCAGCGGCGAAACCACCGCCGCCGGCCTCCGGCGGGTCGACTGGATTCTCCGCCAGCCCGTGGCGGTGTTCGTCCTCGCCCTCGGCGGCAACGACGGGCTCCGCGGCATCCCCCCCGAGGTCACCCGGCGCAATCTCGAGGGCATCATCGAGCGCGTCCGCTCCACCCATCCGGAGGCCCGCATCCTCCTCGCCGGCATGCAGGCCCCGCCTAACATGGGCCCGGATTTTACCCGCGACTTCGCCGCCATTTTCCCCGAGCTCGCCCACAATCATGAGGTCGACCTCCTGCCTTTTCTCCTCGAAGGCGTCGGCGGAAATCCCGACCTCAACCTCCCCGACGGCGTGCACCCCACCCCCAAGGGCCACCGCGTCATCGCCGATCTCGTCTGGCCCGCCCTCCAGCCGCTCCTCTCGAAATCGCCCGAGTCCTGATCCGGCCCGGCCGGAGTCGGCTCCCCCTGACGCTCCCGCCTGCCCCGCGCTTGCGTCGCAACCGCGGGCACGTTATCGAATTTCGCCTGCCCCCCGGCCGGTACCACCCCGTAGCCGACGTCGTGAGACGGCGGTCCCTCCAGCCTTCACTCGGAGCTCCGCGGAGAGCGAAGGCTGTCACGCCGGAGTCCGCTTGCGGCAAAGGCGGACCCGACCCCGCCGCACGGGAGCAAGATGCTCCCGCTACTTTAGCCCACCCACCTGCCCCGCGACTGCGGGGTTACTCACAACCCACAGCCCATCCCTTCATTAAGTCCAAAGTTGGCTCTAGAATGGATGCTCAGATCCAAGGAAATCCTTGGTGTTATTTGCTTTAGAGACCTAAAGGAAGGAGTGCGCTCCCGCTATGTCGCTTAAAATCGGATACATGAACATCGGGAGCGGCGCACTGCTCCTTCTGAAACTTTATGGCTTGCAATTTTCTTTTGGAATTTTCCTTGCACCAGACGATTGGAATTCCAAGCGTTAAAAATTCCATGTCGTGAAATATTCTTCTCACTCCCATTTACCGCTCAAGATTGTCTCCCTGTTTACGGCTGTTTTGGCTTGTCATTTATTTTATCAGGCAGCCGCTTTCAGTGGCCCTATATTATTTCATGATCAGTGGGATCTCTACACCCCTATGTTTAATCAGGATGGTCCAGTCAACGCCTTCATGTACCAACACGGTCCGCATCGCCAAGGCCTGGGGGGAATTATAACGTATTTTACTGCAAATGCCACAGGCTTTTCGCATCGGATTGAATCGATCATGATCGCTGTCTTTTTAGTCGGGGCGTCCATCTTGGCAGTAGCGCTGAAAAAACGGCTCACATCCGAAATTACGGTCTGGGACACGGCCATTCCGCTCATTGTTCTTAATCCGGTCCAAATCGAAACGATTACTGTTACTCCAAACCTGTCTCACAGCATCCTGCCACTTTTCCTGTTGTTGTGTTTCGCGCATTGCTACATCAGCCAGCACCCCATGGTGCGTTACGCCGCTGCTCCGGCGTTGGCAACAATTGCTTTGTTTACGGGGTTTGGTTTTTTTGTTTTCACCGGGGCTTTATTCATTTACGTTTATGATTGGATTTTTTCGATTTGGAAGCGCAACCACCAGGACACATGCTGGAGAACCTTCGGTCTGGCTTTTTTCTGCTTTGGTTCGGTCATATTCAGCATTGAGTACCAATGGGATCCCGCCAATCCGGACGTTCGGTTTCCCCATCTTCCCATCCACGATTATGTGGTGTTCATCCACTACCTCTTTGGTAGGCTTTTCTACCTGCCAAGTCCAATCCGACCCTACATTGGCTTTACAATTCTGCTTTGCCTGCTTGCGGTCCTGCTGCGAACAGCAATCCATGCAACCAAAGATCTAAATGCTATTGACTCAATCATCCTCCTTTTTTTGGCAACTTCCTTCGGATTCATTATCGCCAATTCCTTTGGCCGAGTCTCCCTCGGCGTAAACACGGGAGGTTCATCCCGCTATTTATCCCTTGCTCTGCCAGCAATTTTGACCCTCCACCTAATCTTGTCCCAATCCCGATCGTGCCGATGGAAAACCCCACGACTGGCCATCTTCCTTATCCTGGCGGCCTTGTCCTATGCCTCCAACGTTTTCTACGCATCGGATCTCGCCCTTAGCAGGAAGGCGGCCAAAGAAAGCTGGCTTGAGGCATACCGGTCCACGGAAAATGTTGTTCAAGCCACCCGAGATTCTGGCTATGAAATTTATCCCAAACCGGAAGCCATCATTTCTCGCCTCGACCATCTGAAATCGCACGGCTTGAGCGCATTCAGGGAAGAGGACTCTGCCCCAGTGCCCAACCAGTTTCAACCCCGGGATTGACCCCCGCCCGCTCTTGCCCCACAAGATCGGCCCTTATGGCTGACACCCGTGACTCCGCCTCTTTCATGGAAACGCTCGTGGGCCTCTGCAAACGCAGGGGCTTCATCTTCCCGTCCTCGGAGATCTACGGCGGCATCAACGGCTTTTTCGACTACGGTCCCCTCGGCGCGGAGATGCGCCGCAACATTAAGGACGCCTGGTGGCGGGACTTCGTCCAGCGCCGCGACGATGTCGTCGGCCTCGACTCCACCATCATCCACCACCCCTCCACCTGGAAGGCCTCCGGCCACGTCGACAACTTCACCGACCCGCTCGTCGACTGCAAGGTCTCCAAACAACGCTTCCGCGCCGACCAGCTTTTCTTCGCCCCGGTCGTCGTCGAGGGCGAGACCATCGGCTACGTCAGCGACCTCGAAAGCGAAGACACCGCCGCCAGCCTCCATGCCAAGGCCGAAGAGCTGAAACGCAAAAAAGCCGCCCGCGGCACCCTCGCCCCGCTCGCCATCCGCGACTTCACCGAGGCACCCGCCGAGGCCATCCCTCTCATCCCCTCCCCTGCCACCGGCGAGCCCGGCTCCCTCACCCCCCCGCGCTCGTTCAACATGATGTTCCAGACCTACGTCGGCGCCCTCCGGGATGACTCCGCCGTCGCCTACCTTCGCCCGGAAACCGCCCAAGGCATTTTCATCAATTTCCGCAACGTCGTCGACACCGGCCGGGTCAAGGTCCCCTTCGGCATCGCCCAGGTCGGCAAGGCTTTCCGCAACGAAATCAACCCGCGCAATTTCATCTTCCGCTCCCGCGAGTTCGAGCAGATGGAGATCGAATACTTCATCCCGCCCGATGAGGACGCCTGGCCCCGCCACCACCGCGAGTGGATCGATGCCTGCATGGACTGGTTTCTCTCCATCGGATTGCCCCGGGAAATGCTCGGGGAGGATCTCCACCCGAAGGAAAAACTCGCCCACTACGCCCGCGCCTGCACCGACATCACTTTCCGCTACCCTTTCGGCGTCCAGGAGCTCCAGGGCATCGCCGCCCGCGGCGATTACGACCTCCGCCAGCACCAGGAGCACAGCGGCCGGTCGATGGAGTATTTCGACGAGTCACGGAAATCCAAATACATCCCGCACGTGATCGAACCGAGCGTCGGCGTGGACCGCATCTTTCTCGCCCTCCTCACCGCCGCCTACGCCGAGGAGGAGGTCGAGGGCGAAACCCGCGTCGTGCTCCGCTTCAGCCCGCGGATCGCCCCGGTCAAGGTCGCCGTCTTCCCCCTCGTCAAAAACAAGCCCGAGCTGGTCGAAGCCGCCCGCGGCCTCTACGACCGCATCCGCCGCCGGTATCCGGCTTTTTGGGACACTTCCGGGGCGATCGGCCGCCGCTACCGCCGGATGGACGAGATCGGCACCCCTTTCTGCGTGACCTACGATTTCGACTCCCTCGAAAATGGCTCTTTCACCGTCCGCCACCGCGATTCCATGAAGCAGGAGAGGATGGACGAAAAGGATCTCCTCGCCCTCCTCGCAGAGGCGGTTTACTGAGCTTCGGTCGCTTCTCCGGTCGGGCGGCCCCGCCGGCCGGATGTGCGCGCGGAATTCGTATCCGCTGCGGAACGACAACGTCGTTTCACAGCCCTTCAAGCGCTGCTGCCATCAAGGCACGGAGACTGCGATCCGATCGCCTCCCAGAGCCGTGAAGTCGGAGAGATTATAGGTGAAGAGCTGATTGCACCGCGCTTTGAGTGCCGCGACCAGATGCAGAGCGTCGTACATTTGCCCGCTGATCCGTCCGGCATCGGCGCAGTGTCGAATCGCTTTCCCATAGTCCGCGGAAGTCAGCTCCACCACCTTCATTTTTCCGATGAAGTTGATCTCGATCAAACGGGCCGCCTCCGGACCGGAAATGCGCCGGGGCAGCGGCAATGCCGTCAGCGTGGCATAACATTCGGCCAGGGTGTGGGTGCTGCAACAAACGGGATGGCCGCGGCGCAACTCGCTGACAAAACGCGCGTGGGAAGCGGCATGATTGGGCAACTGCTCGGTGACCACCGGAACCAAGGCCGAGGTGTCGAAGAACACCCCGCTCATGAGGATTTTCCGAAAGCGGCCGTCCCCAAGGCTCGCGCGTCCCGCTGTTGGTTGATGAACGCGGCTGCATCGATACCCAACTGGGGTTCACCGGTTTGCACCAAAACGCCGTCCTTTTCCGTGAAACGGGATGCCGCTTGAGGCTGCCGAAGGCGCAGCGCATCACCATCCGCCACAATTTCCAACTCGGTGCCACCAGTCAGGTGGTACTGAATCCGCAGGGCTTTGGGGATGACCACTCGTCCCGCATGATCAATGGTAGTTTTCATGGTTTTATGGTAGATTATATGGCTTTCCCGGGTCAAGGACCATCCGGTCTCGCTGCCACCCAAGGTCTGTCCCCGCTCGTTCTGTGCGGGGTTCGGGCATTTGGGTTGGTCACCGGGGTCCTGCCAGCATCATGCCGACAGACGACCCAGGCGCTTCCCGGCTTACTCGGGGGATCAGGCCGTGGTCGCCAATTTCACGGCCGGATCAAAACTTCTCCTTCCCTGCTACCGCTCCACCCCGCTCAGCGCGGGTTCGAGGATCGAACCAAAGGCGGCTTCCACCGCCGCGACATAGCCCGCCACATCCAGCAGCGGACTCCGCCGCAGGTCCTCGCGCAGGCCCGCGCGGACGGCCGACAAGGCGGAGCTATCCCCGGCCATTTCCGCCACCCGCCGCACCCACGTCGCGGCATCATCGGCGATCCACTCCGGCCGCCCCACCGCTTTCAGCAAACTCACCCCGACCCGCGAGCGATGATCCTCCCCAGCCCGCGTCACCACCGGCACACCCATCCAAAGCGCCTCACAGGTTGTGGTCGTGCCGTGGTAGGGAAAGGTGTCCAGGGCGATGTCGACTTCGTGGTAGCGCGCCAAATGGGCCTCCACCCCCGCATCCGGCCCAACCAGCCGCAGGCGTTCCGACGCAATCCCCCGCGCGGTGAAAAAGCTCTCGAACCGCCGCCTCACGCCTTCATCGAGGAGGGGGCGCGCCTTCAGGAGCAGCCGCGAATCCGGCACCGTTCGCAGGAATTCGGCCCATGTCTCCAGAAGCGCCGCATTCATCTTGGCCAGGTTGTTGAATGAGCCGAAGGTTATGTATCCATTTTTCTCGCACGGTGCCGGCGCCGGAAGCGGACTCTGCCCGGGGGGACGCCAGCACCAGGCGGTCCGCGGCAGCCGCAGCAGCCGCTCGGTGTGCCGGGCGTCGGCCTCGCCTTCGGGATCCGCTTCGGCATCGGTCAGGCGGTAATCAATCCCGGGCACGCCGGTGGTCGCCGGATAGCCGAGTGCGGTCAGTGTCACAGGCGCGGGCCGGGCCGCCAGGACTTGCAACCGATTGCGGGCGGTGTGCCCGGCGAGATCGATGAGCAGGTCGATGCCATCGCGCTCGATCCGCTCCGCAAGTTGCTCATCGCTCCACTCGGCCACTTCGTGCCAATGCTCGACGCAGCCGCACAGGCGCCCGGTGGTTTCATCCGGCCGCAGCACATCGGCGTAGGCATGGATTTCGAAGTGGTCCCGGTCATGCCCCGCCAAGAGCGCCTCCGCAAAGGCCGCCACGGGATGGGCGCAGAAGTCAGGGCTGAGGTAGCCGATGCGCAGGCGCCGGCCGGACCGCGGCGAGCGCGCCTGCCGCCGCCACCGCGGCGCGGCGTCGGCCACCACCGCGCCCCAGTGCCGGTGAGCCTCGAAAATGGCCTGCGGCGTGAGGTCGGTCTGATACAAGGTGCAGAGCAGTTGGTTCTGGATTGCACCAAGCTGACCGGGATCCGCTTCCACCGCCCGGCGGTAGCAGGGCAGCGCCTCCCCGGCCCGGCCGGTGTTTTTCAGCAACTGCCCGAGGTTGTTGAGTGCTCCGGGCATGGCCGGCTCCAGCTCCAAGGCCTTGCCGAAGCAGTCGATCGCATCGCTGATCATGCCGAGCTGGCTGCAGACGGCGCCGAGGTTGTTGTAGGCGGCCACGGAATCCGGCTTCAAGGCCAACGCCCGCCCGAAAGACCGGGCCGCTTCCATGAATTCCTCCCGGTCCTTCAGCAACACTCCGAGGTTGAGGTGCAGTTCAGCCGCCTCCCAACCACCGGCCTCCGCCTTGCGATAGGCCTCCAGCGCTTCGCCGCGTCGCCCGGTCTGCTGCAGGGCGTATCCGAGATTAAAATACGTCTCTCCATCGTCCGGCATCAGCTCGGCCGCCCGCCGCAAACGGTCGACCGCTTCCCGCGCGCGCCCATCAAGCAAAAGAACTTTGCCCGCCTCCAGCCAGAGACCCCCGGCCTCGGGAAATTTCTTCAATCCGCGGTTGAGGCTGGCGAGAGCGTCACCAGGGTTGCCGCTTTCCCGCAGCCAGCGTCCCAGCAGCACCCATGGCTCGGCGGATTCCCGTTCCGCCGTGGCCGCCTTGCGGAGTTGCCGGATCGCTTCGGGCACCTGCCCCCGCTCATGGAGAAAGGCGGCATAACTCATCCGCAGCCGCGCCGCTTCCGCCCGGTCGCAGGACGAAGCCAGTCCTTCGCGGAAGGCGGTTTCCGCCGATGGGGTGTCGCCGCTCCGCCAGAGCGCCAGGGCCCGGCCGTGCACGGCATCGCTCCGCCCGGGATCCCGATCCAGCGCGGCGGCAAAGGCTTCCAGTGCTTCGCTCCAAGCCGCTTGTGCCAGGCGCACTTCGCCCAATGCCACCCAACTTTCTTCGGGCGCGGCATCCAAGGCCAGGGCCTGCTCCAGGAGTTCGGCCGCGAAATTGTAATCGCCAAAACGCCGGGCCAGCCGCCCCAGAAGAGCCCAGGCAGGCGCCGTCTCCGGAGACCGCTCCACCAATTCACGGCAGAGGGTTTCTGTCTCTTCGTAGCGGCCATCCGCATACGCCGCCGTCGCCCGCGCCAGCAAGTCCTCGTCCGCGACTTCGATTGCCTGCGACGGGGCCGTTTCCTTCCGCTCCGGTCCCGGTTCGGGCCGTCCCCGCACCAGCACCTCCACCACCGCCGCAAAACGCCCGGCATAGCCGGCGGTGTCGAAGAAACGCGGGCCGGCGGCCATCGCCTTCCGGATCCGCGCGCTCACTTCGCCGCGGAAGGCCGGCTCCCGGCCGAGCCGCACCGCCTGTTCGATGTAGGCGTCCTCTTCGGTGACGATGAGATCCTCCAAACCGAGGTCCCGCAGCAGCGCCCCCGCCATGCGCGAGCGGAAGGTCCTTCCTTCCCGCACCACGCAGGGCAGCCCCAGCTCGAGGGGATCGACCGTCGAGTTAACCCCCGCAAAGGGATAGGAATCGAGGTATACATCCGCCACCGCCAGCAGGGCTTTCACGTCTTCACGGCCGGGCAGGCGGCTCTCCGAAAGGATCAGTCGGTCCTCCTCCACCCCGTGCCTTCGCATGGCCGCCCGCACCGCCCGCGCGAAGTGGAAAACCGGATACCGGTTGCTCCAGTTGGGATTGAAGGGATGCAGCAGCAGCCGCGATCCGGGCACCGCGGCAAGGATCCGCGCCCAGGTCTCCTGCAGCTCCGGCAGGAGCTTGAAGCAATTGGCCGCGCTCGCGAAGACGACCGCATCTTCCGGAAGTCCGAGCTCGGCCCGGGAAACACTGATCTCCGCCGGGCGCGCATCCGCCCCGTAGGCAAAGCAATGGGCCGGTCCCTCTGGCAGACACAGCGCTTCGGTGTAGTGCCCGCGCGCTTCCTCCGCTTCCGCTTCACTCAGCGTTCCCGAGAGGTAGGCGTCGATCTGCGCCATGCCGGTGCTGACCGGCGAGGAGTTCGAGCAGATCTGCACCGGCGCCAGGCGGTGCAGGGCCAGCAGGCTGATGTCATTGGTCACCGCGGTTACGTTGGTGCCGATGACAAGGGCGTCGAGCGCCGCCGCCCGCACCGCGTTCACCTGCTCCGGCAGACGACCATCAAGGACGATAAAACGGTCGGCCCGCTCCCGGCAAAACCGCTCCAGTGGTGTATCCGTTTTCTGGAGCGCGATCAGCACCACTTCGAAACGGCGGCGGTCGAGTTCGGCAAAGAGCGGGATGACGGTGTAGGTCTCGGTCTGAGGACCGAAATGCGCCGAGAGGATGCCGAGCCGGATCTTGCCGCCGGCCGACCGTGCCCGCGCCGCCTGCGGCGGGCCGGCGAGGTCGAATCCATCGTAGCCAAGCCGCCAGGCCATGATCTCCGCCCGCAGGCGGTGCAGCTCGGCGCAGGGGGCCTCCGTGAAATAGAGCGGCATGAAGTTGGCGCGCCGCAAGAAGGTCAGGGCCGCTTCCGCCGCCATCCCATCCGGTTCTTCCACCTGGATGCGGCGGTGGATTTCCCGGGTCACCTCCGCCAGCCGCCGTCGATAGCGCTCAGCATCCCCGGGCTGGTCAAACAACGCGGGCGCGTGCAACAAGGCCTCGAAATAGAGTTCGCCAAACCAAGAAGGGATTAGTTCAAAGGCCAGCAAGGCGGGCTCCTGCCAAGCCCGGCGGAAGAGCAGCGAGGCCATCAGCCGGGCCAGCGAAAAGTTCCCCTCGGTGTCAAAACCCGCCGCCACTTGCGCCGCAGCCTCCGCTTCCTCGGCGGTAAGGTCTTCATCTTGGATGCCGCTTCGAATCAGCTCCCGGTAAACCTCCCCAAAATTGCCGGCGAAAAGCGCCGGAGTGAGGCGCTCCTCGGTGCCGGCAAGAAAGACCGCCATCTGGTTGCGCAGCTCGCGGAGTTGCGCCGCCGCAGCCGTATCGCCGGGATTCTCCTTCCACGCCGCCGCCACCTGCCGGATCGAAGCCAGCTCCTCGGCCGCGAATACGGGCAGGGTTTCGCCCGCCTCCGGCTCCACCGCGGTTTCGAGGTTTTCCCGGTAGCGCGCCAGGGCCGGCAGGATTTCTCCATCGCGCACCAAGGCGTTGAGTTTGCGCGCCGCCCGCTCCGCCACGCGCTCCCGGGTGGCCTCTGTCAGGATGGCAAGGGTTTCGGACTGCATCCGCTCTTCACGGAAGAGCCGCTCCGCCCGCTCCCGGGCGGCGGCGCCGACAGTCCGCCGCTGCTTCTCATTACGTCCCCACTTATCCAATACATCGGCCAGGGCGCGGACGGTCTCGGCGGGGTCAATTTTCGGGTCAGGCAATAGCGCTCCGGTCTCGCCGAGTTCCTCGGGGACGCCCGCCACCGCCGTCGCTGCAACCGGCAGGCCCATCGCCATCGCCTCCATGATGCTCAGCGGCATCGCCTCCACCCGCGACGATAGCACGAAGACATCCGCCGCCGAAAGCCAGTCCGGCAGATCCCAGCGATGGCCGAGCAGGTGGATGCGGTCGCCGAGGCCGTTGGCCTCGATGGCCTTTTGCAGTTCCTCGCGCAGCGGACCGTCACCCGCCCAGGCAAGGTGCAGGTTGCCCAGGCGGCCCTTCTCCCGGAGCCGGCGGACCGCCTCGATTTGGTAAAGGTGGCCTTTGTCCGGCGCCAGCCGGGCGGCGGTCAGGCAGAGCACCGCGTCCGCCCCCAGCGCCAGCTCTTTTCGCAGGCGCATCCGGGCCGCTTTGTCCTGAGTTTTAAAATACAAGTCCGGCCGGCCGTAATAGACGACCCGGCCCCGCTCCGTCTCCAGGCCGTAGGTTGTCCGCAGGGTCTCCAGCACCGACCGCGAGACGCCGATCACCTCGGACGCACAGCCATACTGCCGCTTCGCCACCGGCAACGCCTCGGGAAACTTCTTCGCCAAATAGGGCGCATCGACGTTGCAGGTCGCCACCCAAGGGATCAGCCGGTCGATCACGGCCTGCTTGGCCGCGAGGTGGGAGAGCGGACAGCAGTCCGCAAACAACACCACCTCGGGCTCGACCGCATCAAGGATGCGCACCGCATCCTCCCCGTCGCTGAAGGAGCGGGTGAAGTCCTCCTCGGGATTGAAACCGGTCCAGACATGCCTCACCCCGGCGGCCCGCTGCGCCTCCACGAGAGGGTTTTCCGCTTCCGGCTGGGCGCAAACCGCCTCCACCCCCGCCGCCCGCAACCCGAGCAGCACCCCGTGCACATACTGCGCCACCCCGCCCTGCCCGGGATCGTCGGAAAATACCAACACGCGCTTCCCCTCCAATCCGGGAGTGGCGGACATCGCCGGAGCAATCTCCTTGGTGACGGCTTCAACCTTCCGTTCTCTTTGAGTCCGCCCGGGTTCCACTGCCGGGGTGTCACGATAAAAGTCCACTTCACGAAGTCTCGCCGTGGCCATACCCTTGGCCCGCTCCAGCAACGCCCCCGCCTGTTCGGGCAGCACCGCCTGCAACACCTCGGAAGCTTCCACCAAAGTCTCGATGATGGCATCGGCATCACCCGCATCCATGACTTGGTTGAGTACATCCACCACCGCATGCTGCACCGCAGCAGTGTTTCCCCGCTGCAGCAGTTCCCCTACCTTCGATCGAAGATGCCGGCGCCGGCGAATCGACTCTCGATATTGTGTGCCGCGGGGATTTTCTTCCCGACTCCACCGCTCGACAACCGTTTCCAATGACTCCAAGGGTTGCCGGCCGAGGCCGCCCTCCATCATCCCCATTAGCTGCCTGTGTAGTCCGCGGGAAACTACGTCGATCGCATGCCGCTCCCGGGCCAGCTCCTCTGCACGACGGCCCAAGCTCTGGCGACGTTCCTCGTCTTCAAGCAGCACACCGCAGGCAGCCGCCATGCCATAGACATCCAAATACGGAACCACCAGCCCAGCCCCCTGCCCGCAAAAGTGTTCGCCGCCACCCGCCCCGGCAAAGGCCACGATGGGCTTGCCCAAGGCCGCCGCCTCCAACATGGCGAGCGGATAGGGATCTTCCCGCGAAGTAAGGCAGAAAACGTCGGCCCGCTTGAGGTAACGGTGCGGATCATCCGTCTCCGCAATGCAAATGAAATCTCCGGCCAGCCCCGCTTTGCCGATGTCCAGCCGCATGTTGGTGGCATAGGCGTCTGAAAATTCTTTCCCGATCCAAACAAAGCGCACCGGATCGACCGCACTCCATTGCCCGCGCAAAGCCACCGCCACCTGCAAAAAGAGATCAAAGCCCTTGCGTACATCACGCGATCCGCAGCCCATCACAAACCGCGTCCCCTGGGGAAATGCGGCCAGTTCCGGCGGAGGTTTTTCTCTCGCCTCCCGCCTCACCCGCAGCTTCCTGGTGTCGATCATCTCCGCCGCCACGGTCAGGCGTTCCGCCGCCACCCCGTAGCGCATCCGCATCCGCTCCGCCACGAACTCCGAACAGCACACCAGTCGACGGCTCTGCTGCAGCATCAAAGCCATCCATCGTGGCCCAAAATTCTCGTAGGCCACATCCAACTCGTGCACGTGAGTCACCAGTGGAATCCCCGGTCCGGCCAGCCGGTGTCCGAGATTCGCCGCACAGATGGTGTTGATATAGACCAAGTCGCAGGACGCGGCTAGACGGACCAGGCCTGCTTCATCGCCCATCGGGTGCACCCGGGCCACTTCACCGAAGGCTTTGAGCAAGGGACCATCCTTCACACTATAGAGCCTGAGATCCAAATCCGTGTTTGCCCGCAGCCAGCGCAGGAAGTGGAGCAGAAACATGGGTGCTCCGGTCAGACTCGCCTCGTGGGTGACAAACAACCAGGACTGGCGACGAGAAGCGGCCTCGGTGAGTGTCCCATTCGCCCACGCGGCCACCGCTTCGCCGGCGGTCTCGGGATCAAAGCCCGTGACGTCGATGCGATGCAGGGCGGGATCGGGCATAGCAAACTCCTGCTGTAATTCACCCACACAGGGCGAATCGATGTGATGCGGCGTATTTCTTTCCCGCAAGCGTTTGGCCCGTTCGGCTGTATCCAACTCCAGGATACAGTAGCTTGGCGCCAGCTCACGGTGAGCGGGAAAGGCTTTGGCCTCACTGGGATAGATCAATCCCACAATGCAGGTCGAAATTCCTTTGCGCTGATTGTCCAGTGCAACACCCAGCCAGTGCCCCGTTGTTGTCCGGCGCCATTCTGCGGTCGGTGCATCAGGAACACCGACTTCGTCAAAGTCATGGATCGCCCACCCTGGCAATCGCTTGCGAAGCAGCGGAAGGAGGGTGGTTTTCCCTGTCCCTTCCGCCCCGGTGACAAAACGTGTTACGGGCATTGCAAATGCAGAGACAGGAAGTTCCCGAAAGGCCGTACCGCCGTCGGATGGGTTGGCGCCACAAGAGGTGCCGTGAAAATCCTATGGATGGGACTGCTCGCGATACTTCGAGCGGGCAATAGGGTCTGCGAATGGCTCATGATGGTGCTCCGGGAAATGGCGGCCCCGGAATAAATCGAGTGCCTGAAGCGGGGTCCGCTCGGGGGTCGGTTATACAACGCAACCCGGGCACTTTCCCCGTTCAAACAGTTGACCTGACGTCGGCAGAATAAGCGCCCACCTGAGCGCCGCGGCAATCTTTCCCACCCTCCCGCGCCCCGCCAGAGGCAGATTTACACCGCTTTGACAAAAAACCACCCGTTGCGTCCGCCGCCAGACGGCTCCACGGGCACAGCCAACGCCGCGGCTTCGGCCGGGCCGGCCAGCAATCTCTCTGCCGCGGCCCCCGCCGTCGCTTTGGGTTTTTTTCTGGCCTCGGCCCGCCAACGAAAAATACTGCCAGCCATTCCCGCACTGGCGCACTGGCCAGGCCAAACCAGCTCCGACCCAAACCGTCCATCATGAGTTTTGAAGCCCGTCTTTCTGAATTGAAAATTGAACTCCCTCCAGCCCCCGCCCCGGCCGGCAATTACCTCCCGCACCGCCGCGTGGGCAACCTGCTCTTTCTCGCCGGCGCCATTTGCCTGCGGGATGGCCGGATGAGCCACACCGGCCAGGTCGGCGGTGAACGCGATCTCGACTATGGACGCGAGGCCGCCCGGGTTTGCGTGCTCAACGCCCTCGCTTCGATCAAGGGCGCGGTCGGTTCGCTCGACAAGGTCCGGCAGTTCGTCTTCGTGAGCGGCTACGTCAACGCCGTCTCAGGGTTTGCCGACAGCCCGCTCGTCATCAACGGAGCCTCCGATTTTCTCGTCGAAGTCTTCGGCGATGCCGGCCGCCATGCCCGCGCCGCAGTCGCAGTGACGGGGCTGCCCAAGGACAGCACCGTGGAGCTGCAGATCACGGTCGAGGTTCTGCCCGATTGAGCCGTTCCCGTCTTGCTCCGCGCTGCGCCGCCACCCTTACTGTCGCGATGGCACAAGGATCGACCGGTAACGTCATCGCCGCGCTTTGCAGCTTTTTCATCCCCGGCCTCGGCCAGCTCATCCAGGGCCGGCTCATCCGGGCGGCGATTTTTTTCATCCTCGCCGGCGTCATGTGGACGCTTTTCACCCCCTTCGGCTTCATCATTCACATTTGGTCGGTGGTGGATGCCGCCATCTTCACCCCGCGCCTGCGCTGAACCGCCGGCGCCATCCGCGGGATCCCGCACGCATGGGAGCAAGACGCTCCCGCTACCTTGCTGATCCAGAGACCACGGAATCCTCCGGCCTTCCGGTCTCCGACCTCCGCGCCCCGCCTCCCGCGCGGTCTCGGCCGGGCCTATTCAGTCGGCCGACAACGCACCATCCATCCCCAGATGCCGGGCGTGAAAGGCCAGCGCTTCCCGGATGTGCAGATCCCAGTAGTCCCAGTTGTGCGCGCCATCGTGCTCTATGTACGTGTGGGGGATGCCGGCAGCCTCCAGCCGCCGGTGAAACTCCCGGTTGTCTTCGAGCAGAAAGTCCTCCCGACCACAGTCGAGGTGCAGGGCGGGCAGCTTGCCGTCCGCATGCGCCGCTTTCGCCAGCGCCTCCAAGTCGTGCCGCGAGCCGATCGGATTTTCCCCGAAGACCCGGAGGAGAAAGCCCCGCTCGCGGGCCGGACTGGGCCGGTTCTTCCATTCCGTCCGCTCCCACTCTTCGATCCGCCGCCCCCCGTGCCGCAAGGCACCGGAGTGGCTGTGGGCGGAGACATACCGGTCCGGGTACGCCAGCGCGGCCCGCAGCGCCCCATAACCACCCATACTGAGGCCGCCGACAGCCCGGCCCGAGCGCTCCCGGTGAAGCGGAAGCCACCGCTCCATTACCGCCGGTATTTCTTCGGCCAGATGAATGCCGTAGGGCGGCCCGTCTTCATGATCCGTGTACATGCTCTGGTAGCCGTCCGGCAGCACCACCACCAATGGCAGTGCTTCAAGGTAGACCTCCAGCCTCGTGCGGCGCAGCCAGGCACTCTGGTCATCGCCCATTCCATGAAGCAGGTAGAGGGTGGGAAAGGGCGGTTCTCCGCTTTTCGGCAGAAACACGATCGATCGCGTGTCCTTGCGCAAGACTTCGCTCTTCCATTCCAAGTGCAGCACGGGCATGCCCCCAACTTGCAGCGCTCATCCCCTCAGGCGAGCCGGAAGTTTGTTCACCCGCACGCCCCCGCCGCCGCCGCTTTTTCGACTATTTGGTGGCCAAAGCCCCCGGCTTGATCCAAGGTCCCGGGTTTGCACCATGCTGGCTGACTCCAAGGCAACCCGGGACAACTCCGCCGCGGCCACCCTGCCCCGGCCGCTTTCCCTGCTCCAGGAGCATTTCGCCTCCCTGGACCGCTTCCTCCTCGGCCGGCTCCCGTCCTTCGAGGAGGAGATCCGCACCCAGGTCGCCTATTGCCTCGAGTCTGGCGGCAAGCGCATCCGCCCCGCCCTCACGTTCCTCAGCGGCTGGCGCAGCGACCACGCCGTCACCGAGGATGCCGTCCGGCTCGCCGCGGTCATCGAGCTGGTCCACCTCGCCACCCTCGTCCACGACGACATCATGGACGACGCCAGCATCCGCCGCAGCCGTTCCACCGCAGCCCAGAAATTCGGCCCCGCCACCGCCGTTCTCCTCGGCGACGCCCTTTTTGCCCACGCCGTCGAGCTGGCCGCCGCTTTCCCCACCCCGGACATCTGCCGGCGCGTCGCCCAAGCCACCCGCAAGGTCTGCTCCGGCGAAATCATCCAGAGCCTGCGCCCCCGCGAAACGGCTCCCGACCGCGGCACCTACCTTCGCATCATCGAGCTCAAAACCGCCGAGCTGTTCGCCGTCTCCTGCGAACTCGGAGCAAGCGTCGCCGGTCAGTCCGCGGCCTTTGTCGATGCCGTCGCCCGCTTCGGCCGCGACCTCGGCATCGCCTACCAGATGTACGACGATCTGGCTGACTTCTTCGGCACCGAGGATCGCATCGGCAAAACCCTCGGCACCGACCTCGCCACCGGCAAACCGACTTTGCCGCTCTTTATTCTTCTCGAGTGCTCTGAGCCCGACCGGGCCGCCGCCATCCACCAGGCCCTCGCCTCCGGCGATGCCGACGCCACCCGGGAAGTGCTCGCCTCCCTCCGGCGCCCCGAAATACTCGCGAACGGAAATGCGGAGGTCTTGCGGCGGATCGAGGCCGCCCGCGATCTGCTCCGGCCTTTCAACGGCGATCCCGCCGCCACCCATCTCGCCGATCTCGCCGATCTGCTCGAAGCCCAGCTCGCCCGGCTCGGTCCGGGCTGAGAGTGAGCCGCCCCCTCAGCGCACGTAGGCGAAAACAGTGAATTGCCGCGGCCGCGCCGTTTCCGGCTCGGTGCGGATCATCACCATGCCCCGGGCTATTCCCGACTCCGCCACCGGCGTGATCACGAGGTGATACCGGCCCTCGATTTCAGGGTCCTTCTCCAGATTCACCTCAAAGCTGTCGCCGTCCACTTCGATGTCGCGGATCTGCAGCGGAGAGTCGTGCGCCACATCGATGACCGCGGTTTTTGCCGTGCGCTCATCCGTCTGCCGCCAGTGCAGCAAACGCGGGCTGATCGAAATGGCCTCGGGGATGACGACGGTGAAGTGGAGGTCCGTCATCCGTCGGCCGCCTTCATTGGTGACCACGCGCAGCATGTTGCGCTGCGTGCCCATCCGGCTCCCGACCGTGAAAACGGCGGTGATTTTGCCGGACTCACCGGGGGCGAAGGTTCGCTTGTCGAGGCCAGTGGTGGTGCAACCGCAGCTCGAGTTTACTTCCACGATCGTGACCGGTGCGGAACCCTGGTTGACAAAGCCGAAGTCGGCCGTCACCTGCGGCGCGCCGTAGGGTGCGCGGGTTTCTATGGTCTGGGTTTCCCAGACCAGTCCGTCCGATGCAATCAGGGCCGCCGGCAGAAGCAGGACAGCCAAAACCCAGGTGAGGTGCGATGAGGCCATGAGGGGATGTGGGGAGGTTGCGGAATGCGAGACTCCGCTACCGTACGAGGAACCCTGCGAAACTCAACCCTGAAGCGAGGGCCAGCAGCAATCCGTAGATCAGGAGCAGTCCCGCCGTCTGACCCAAGATGCGGTTGTAGTCCCCGCCCGTGGTGGCACGGGCCAGCCGCCACCCCAGACCTCCGCCGGCGACCACCGCCGCCATCGGTCCCAGCCACCATCCCCCGCCGGACCGCAGCCAAGCCGCCAAGGGCACCGCCAGGGCCACTGCCAGGCCGATTCCATACAGCCCGAGCCCGGTCTTCCGCCCGAACCGCACCACGAGGGTTCTTTTGCCTGCCTCCCGGTCCGTCCGCGCATCCCGCAGGTTGTTCACCACCAGCAGGTTGTTGGCCATGAAGCCCACTCCCAGGCCCAGCAGGACCGTCTCCGGCGCCACCACTCCGAGATGCGCGTAGGCCGTCCCCGCCACCGCCACGACTCCGAAAAACAGCACCACAAAGACGTCGCCCAAGCCTTTGTAGGCGAGCGGATACGGCCCCAAGGTGTAGGCCGCGCCGCAAAGAATCGAAACCAAGCCGACCGGCAGCATTTCCCACCCCCGCAGCACCACCAGGGGCAGCCCGGCCACCAATGCCAGCCCGAAGACCACCCCGGTCGCCGTTGCCATCGTCTGCGGGGCGATCCAACCGGAGGCCACCGCACGCTGCGGCCCCTCGCGCCCGGCGCGGTCCGCCCCGCGGAGGTGGTCGCCGAGGTCGTTCGCATAGTTCGTGCCGATCTGCACCAAGAGGGCGAAGACGAGGCAGACCAGCGCCACTTCCGGTCGAAACCCGCCCAGCCCCGCCGCCGCCGCCGATCCCACCAGCACCGGCACCGCCGCCGCGGGCAGGGTCTTCGGCCGCGCCGCCAGCCACCACACCGCCGGCCCGGCCGGCCCCGGGTCCGCCGCCGCACCCGGCCCCACCGCCGCCGTCACGCGTCCACCCTCAGGGTGAAGGGAGCGAAGAGTTCCCGCCCGTCGACCATCAATTGCGCCCAGAGCCGGTAGGTCCCGGGACGCTCCAGCAGGAGGACAAAGTCCAGCGGCCCACCACCTTCGCGCTCGGGAAGCGGATGCAGGTGCGCGAAGCCGGAGCGCTCCCGGTCAAAAGCCACCACATGCGCGTACGCTCCCATGATCCGACCCAGCTCGACCGCCCCGCCGTCGCTGCGCCGCACGTCCAGCGAGAAGGGGAAGTTTCGGTTGCGCCGCAGTTGTTCTTTTTCCGAAACCAGGCGCAGGAGGTACTCGCCCACCCGTGTCTCCGTCCGCACCGTTTCTTCCGGCACGCCGGGGTCCCCGGGCACCCGGAACGCGGCCCCGGCATACAACCCCCGCCCGGTCGCCACCGGCATGAAATCGGCGAACACGCGGTACTCCCCGCTGCGCCGCGGCGTGATCTCAAAGGTGAAGGCATCCCCCGACCCCAGGGGCTGCGGGTGCACGTGCTGGTAGTCCTCCAGGCTCGGGTCCACCACCAGGAGATGCAGCCGCTCTTCATGCACCGGAAGCAGATCCCGCGGCCCGATCAAGCGCCCGCTGAAGGCCCGCAACCGCACCGTGAAACGCACCGGCTGGCCCGCCTCCGGCATTCTTTCCGCCTCCAACTCCAGGGTCACTGGCGAGGGCACGTCCCGCACCGGCACAAAAGCCGGCCCGCCCGGCTCGCAAAGTTCCAGAAACGAGGCGTTCCCCGCATCGAAATCCGTATAGTGCAGGTGCTCGGAATTCACCGGCAGGTTCCGGAACCCAACAAACACCGCCACCGCCACCAAGGTGATCCAGAGGGTCTGCTTGACCAAGGTCGCCGTTGGCCCCGCCGGGGTCGCCGGATCCGGTTTTACTGGGTGGGATTGCTCCATCGCCGCCACCTTTACCCCATCTCCCCGCGCCGCGCAAGCGCTCCGCGGCGAGGTCCCCATCGCCCCCTTCCGTAGCCGACGTCGTAAGACGGCAGTCCCCCTCGCCCCCTCCCGTAGCTGACGTCGTAAGACGGCAGTCCCCATGGCCCCCTCCCGTAGCCGACGTCGTAAGACGGCAGTCCTCCAGCCTTCTCACATGGAGCGAGGACTGTCACGCCGTAGTCCGCTTGCGGCGAAGGCGGACCCTCACCCCTTACCCACCCGCCCCGCGACCGCGGGGTCCATCGTGTCCATCATT
>REEB01000058.1 GCA_007695295.1 Puniceicoccaceae bacterium | reverse complement strand
CCGTTATATACAATTCGAACCCGGCCCCTGTCCAACCCATGGGGTCCACCTCAGTAAATCTATCCGGTTAACGGGATCATTGCCAAGAAACCCATACAAGTTCAATCCCCCCAATTCCCCAATCGGATCCCGGTTCAGCCACCGGCCCGTGGTCGGGCTGTAGAAGCGGTAGCCGTAGTAGATCAACCCGCTGCCCCGGTCGTGGAGTTTGGTCGAGAAGCCGAAGGGGTTGAGCCAGTCCTGGCCGCCGCGGATCCGGTTGCCGAAGGCGTCGTAGACGTAGCTCGCCGTCACCGTCCCGGTGTCCGCATCGACCCGCCCCATGACGTTGCCGTTGGCATCCCCGTAGGCGAAGAACTCCTTGTCGGCATCATCCGCCCCCATGAGGAGGCCGCCAACCCCGCCGGAAGCGGCACACCCAACAGGCTGTGACACTTTCGGCGCTTTCGCAGGTGAGGTCTCCTTAACAGCGGGAGGCATGGCCGAAGCCTACTCGTAAGTGAAGCGCACCCGCAAGGCTTCGCCACCGGGGCCGATGGGGGTCAGGGAGCGGGCGACCACGGTGCGGGAGCCATCGGGGTGGCCGGTTTCTTCGACTTCCACAGAGGGTCCGCCCTGACCGTCGCCGTTGAAGGACCAGGTCTGGTAATCGGCGGTCCGCTCGATCCGGTAGCTGAGCGCGGGATCATCCGGCACGAGGGTGAAGGTGAGCGTCAGGTAGACGGCGCCATCCGGCATGGCGGGCTCGGTCAGCCCCAGAACGGGCATCCGGGTGGCGTCGTAGCCATCCATGGCCATGCCGAGGGCATAACGCTCGAGGTGGGTCAACCCGTGCCCGGGGACCTGCCCCAGGGGTGCCGTCGAGCTGGCCGCGGCGAGATCGGCCGGACCTGCCGCGGCAGCCAACCAGAGGTCGAAACCGCTGGGTTCGGCGGCCGTGATGGCCACGGTGTTCGAGGGAGCGGAAAGCCCTTCGGCGTTTTCCGCCCGCACCTGGTAATGCCATGTCTCGCCCAATGCCACCTCGGTATCGAGATAGGTCTCAGCGTCCGGCCCGAGAGTGGCGATGGCGGACCAGTCCCCGGGAGAAGCCTGCGGAGCCCGCTGCACTTGGTAACCGGTCTCGATGGCGCTGCGGTCGAGCCAGCTCAGGCGAATGCCATCCTCGGCGGCCAGCGCCACCAGACCCGCGGGGCCCTGGGGAACATCGGGCGCGATCCCGGCGGCTTGGTTTAAAAAACCCTGCGCCACCTGAACCACGCCGGAGGGCCCGGCCGTGGTTGGCCAAGGCGGACCAAGACCGGCCTTCATCCAATTCAAGGACTCGCCATCGGTGCGAAGCGCCATCATATACATGCCCCCGACTGATACATCCGCTGCGGGCATCGCCGCCGCAGGCACGCCTGCTTCGAGCATGGCTCCTGACCCGCTAAACCAGTAGACTTGACCGGCGGTATCCAACGCCAGCGCTGGCCCTGCTCTGGCGACCTGAACGATACCGGTGAGGGCGGGTACCGGCGTCACTTCTCCATTAGCCCAGCCTGCCACCGTCCCGTCCGCGAAAAGGGCTAGCTGGTTCGAGACCTGCACGACCCCGGTCAGATCGGCGGGCGCGGGCTGGGAACCGGCCAGCGTGAGAACCGTCCCATCCGCCCGCAGGGCGTAGGCTTGATTCGAACTGGCCGCAACCTGAACCAGGCCGGCCGCGGCCTCCGGGATAGCGGTGGTTTCGCCGGTGGCCGGGAACCAGCGCACCACGCTGCCGTCGCGCCGGAGCACGAATACTCCGGCCCCGGCGCTGGATCCTTGAATGGCGACCTGCACCGCTTCGTGCACCGGGTCATGCCGCCGAAGCTCGCCATCGGTGGCACGCCCCCAGGCAGCCACCGAGCCATCGGCGAAAACGACGGCGAACAGGTCGATCCCGGCGGAAATCTGAACGACTTCAAGCAATTCCGCCCCTGCCGTCACGAGGTTGTAGGTATTTGCTCCGGTGGCCACGACCCGGCCGGCCGGCAGGGATTCGATCCACCCGGTTTCCACCCAGGCGGAGGTCCCGGCGGGGTTCACGGTTCGGATCCGGTAGCGCATCGAGCTCGCCGGCGGCAGGCCCGGATCATGGGCAAAGGTTTGGCGGGCCGACACCTCAGCCACCTGCAGCCAGTCCGAGCTCCCAGCCATCTGACGCTCCATCGCGAGGGATCCCGCCAGCGAATCCAGTTCATCCCAAGTGACCAATCCGCTGACCGGCCGCAACAGGCGTGCACTGGCGGCGGCCGGCCCGGGAGGAGCAACCAACAGCAGCGAAAGCGCTTCCGAGGGTTCGGACGGGCCGATGTCATTGGCGGACATCACCCGGTAGGCGTGGAGGGCGCCGGCCACCACCTCGGTGTCGGTGTAGTTCAGAACGGCCGCATCCAGAACGGCAAGCTCCCCCCAAGGTCCCTCGCCGATCCGGCGCTCGACTATGTAGGAGGTGTGCAGCATCACGTGCGACCAGCTCAGCCTGAGCCCGTCCTTGAAGACCTCGATGCCCTCCAGCACAGGAGCGGCCGGCGGATCCACGGGTTGCCAGATGGCGAAGAGCTGCCCTCCGAGACCGATCCGGCTCGCGGTGGTCAGGACCTCGGGAAACGCCAGCTCACCCACGCCCGCGCCCCACCCGCGGAGCGTTCCATCTTTGAGCAGTGCCACCGAATAAGATCCGCCTCCGACAATTGCGCTCACCGGTCCCAAATCGGCGGGCACATCCGTTTGCCCATTGGTGTTGCTCCCCCAGGCTTCGACGGAGCCGTCGGCGAGCAGGGCGAGCCAATGCGCAGTGCCGGCTGCAACCTCGACGGCGTTAACTATCGTATCGGGAACCGACAACGAACTTCCCACACCGGTGAAACCCACCACGGAGCCGTCTCCCTTCAAAACGATAAATTCGCTCGGGAAAGATAGATAATGACTGATGGCCACGGACACCACATCGCCAAGTGCGGTGCTACGGTCGGGATTCGAACTGAGGAATGAGGCTCCCCAGACAACCACCGAGCCATCCCGTTTCACTGCGGCAACGCGTTGCCCTCCGGCCGCCACCCGCACGACATCGTTCAGCCCTTCAGGGATGTTCAACCTGCCATAGTCCCCGCTGCCCCAGGCACGGACGGTGCCATCCTCAAGCAGCGCGATGGTGAACTCGTGGCTGGCCGCGAGCTGGACCACCGGACCGAGGTCGGCGGGAATATCGAGCTGTCCGGCGTCATTGTCGCCCCAGCCGATGACGGAGCCGTCGGCCAACAGGGCCACCGCATGGGTCCACCCTCCCGTCACTTGAACAACCTCGCTCGACCCGGCGGGAGCATGCACCACTTCGGGAGTCAGGAAACTCCAGGCCAAAACCTGGCCGGGGCTTGGCATGGTGAGGGATGCCTCCGGGCTGGCCGGCGATTCACCGGCCGGATTCACCGCCACCAGTCGATAGTCATAGGTGGCACCAGCTTGCGTGCCCGTATCGATGAAGCTCTGCCGCCTCCCGTCGATCACACCGCGCACCACCCAGGCGTCGGCACCGGCTTCCCGGCGTTCGATGCGGATGGCGCCGGCTTTCTTGTCGGGCTGATCCCAGCGCAGGACCGCCTGACGGCCCGGCCCGGTCTCCACCCGCAGGCCCCCCGGAGCAGGTGGCGGGATCAAATGAACCGACACCCCCTCCAAAGGCGTGGAATCGCCGAGGTCGTTGAAGGCCACCAAGCGGTAGGTGTGCTCGGCGCCCGGCACCGGGGCGGTGTCGAGAAAGGAACGGTCCAAACCTCCCAGAGTCGCCAATGTCTCCCAATCCCCACCGTCGATGGAGCGCTCCACCCGGAAGCCGTCCACCCCCAGCCAGGCAGTTTCCGCCCAGGTGAGGCGAAAGCCTTCCGGCACAAACGCCACCTCGAAGTCAATGGGCAGTTCACCCAATGGAAACGCCTCCACCAAGACAACGCTCCTGTTTTGGTGGATCGCCATCTGGGCCACCCGGCCGGGGAATTCCAGCGCAGTGGCTGGTTGGTGATGCGACAACCACCAATAAAACACCGTGCCATCGTCCCGAGCCGCCATGGCCAGACCGGCGTCGCCGGCGGCAAGAACCAGATCCGACAAAACGTCGGGAACCACCGGGCTCATAGTCCCGGACACAGTGCCCCAGGCAACCAAGCTTCCATCCGCAAGGACCGCGAGGAAGGAACGGTGCCCTGAGACCAAGCCAACGGCCGGCGCGGACAAGTCCGGGACTGCGGTGATGTTGCGACCCAAGTGCCAGGAAATGTTCTGATTGCCCCAAACCCGCACGGATCCATCTGCCAGCAGGGCTCCCGACTGGGTTCCCGAGGCCACCACTTGCACTACGTTTTCCAATCCCTCGGGAACATCGGTCTGCCCGCCTTCATTGGCGCCGACGGCGGCAACCGTCCCATCCGCAGAAAGGGCCACGAGGTGATCCGAGCCCGCGGCGAGCTGCACGACGCCCGCCAGCGCTTCGTGCGGCCCCGCCTGCAGGGTGCCGTCATAATCGATGAGTGCGACCGTGCCGTCTTCGAGCAGAAGCAGCGGGAGGCCTTGGTAGGCCAGGAGCTGCACCACCCGGGGCAAACCGTCCGGCAGGAGGTTTTCTCCGGGATGGTCGATCCCGCTTCCCCAGGCCGCCACGGCCCCATCCGCATCGAGCGTCAGGGTGCGGTTGGACAAGTCCACGACCTGCAGGACGCCCGGCATGCCCGGGGTGAAATGCTGGAGACCGGTCTGCGCTCCGGGTCCCGGGAAAAGGAAACCGGGCCGCCGAACTTCCGAAACTGCGATCTGCGAATAGTCCGAGCTGCCGGCCGCGTTGAAAGCGCGCAGCCGGTAGTCATAGGCGAGGTGGTCAAGCGTGTGAATGTCGATGTGAGAAGCCCGCGGCGGCTCCACCATGCGCCGCACTTCCCAATCCCCGGAGTCGGCCTGGCGGCGCTCGAGGACGGTAACCGCGTTTCTGTCGGCACTGGGTTGCCAGCGAACCAAGGTCGATACTTCACCCGCGCGCCGCTGAAAGGACGGAGCCTCCGGCACGGAGGGGAGGGTCAGTTCCAGGGTGGACACCAAAGATGCCTCGGCGGCGCCGGCGGCATTGGCGGTGCGAACGCGGTAGTGGTGCGTCGATCCCGGCACCACGGACTCGTCTTCAAAGCTGTCCGCCAACCAGTCCAGCGTGGCGATGGTCTCCCAATCGCCGTCATCGATGCGGCGCTCCACAATGTAGTTGCGCGCTCTGGCGATCGAAGGCAACCGCTCCCACACAACCCGGATCCCGTTGGCGGTTGCATAGGTGTTGATGGACTCAAAGGGATCGGGGAGTTGATTTTCTCCCACCATGGCAAATGTATAGGGCCCGCGCGACGACACCCGAACCACGTCCCGAAGCCCTTTCGGCTTGGTGAACACAAATGCCTCTTCATCCCCACCCCAGCTCACCACGGAGCCGTCGCTTTTTACTGCGACAAAGTAGTAGCGCCCGCCCTCGATGGCGACGACATCGGAAAGCCCTTCGGGAGGACTCAACAGCCCATCCCGGAGATCGCCCCACACCACCACGGTGCCGTCTGCGCGCAAAGCCGCCGCTGCGCCAGGGGTGGATGCGACTTGCACGACTTCGCCGAGATCCTCGGGTACTTCGCCGACCGCATGCTCGCCGGCGCCCCAGACTTCCACCGAGCTGTCCTCCATCAACACCGTAAGAACTGGTTGATGCACAACGACCTGCCGGACAGGGCCTGGATTTTCCGGTATGCCGGAAGGAGTGGGCCAACTCAGAAAGGTTCCGTCGGATTGGATGGCAAATGAACTAACGCCCAACGTTCCGATCGCTACGACGTCGGTCCATGTCTCAGGGGGAAGGAGGGCGGGACCGAAATCTGATCGCCAAGCCGCCACCGTTCCATCCGCTCGCAGGGCGAGCGCATGATTTTCACCGGCGGCGATCTGCACGACGTCGTCGAGATCTTGGGGGATCCTCCCCACGACGCTGTATGAGGGCACCACCCCGCCGGGCGACCGCTGCCAACCGTAGATGCGGCCATCAACGCCAAGGGCCAGCATGAAGAACCCCGTAGTGCTAATCGGAACGCCAACGAAAGGACCACCCACCGCCACTTGGACCAGTTCGACGCCGAAATCCCCGGGAAAGTCGGCCAGCGGTAATGCAGTTCCCATCCAAGGTCCCTCCCATGGATACGGCACCTGCTCCCACCCCACCACAAACGGCGTCGCCACCGGCGGCGGCTCGGGCGGAGTTTCAGCAGATGCCATCGACGCCGCCAAGATCGCGGCCAAGGCAAGGCCCGGAAGACGGAGGTGGAAAGGTCGGAGGATGCGGAGGAGGAATCGGAGGGAGGTGGTCATGGCAATGGGGGCAGCAAAAGCCCGAAGACGGTGGGGTGGAATCAGTTCGATGGCAGGAGGGTGAGTAAGAGCAAAACCGCTGAAATCAGCGAACGTGGCAGGCCCAAGCGCCCGGGAGGACGACCGTTCGTGGCGGGGTAGGCCGGAGCCGGAGCCGGAGCCTGCGAGATCGCGGCGCATTTTTAATATCCCATTCGCTGGCAATCTTCCCCCCGCGCTGGGTAATTTTTCGGTTTTTCCCGAAGCATGGTTCGGGAGCCCAAGAGCTGTGCCTGCGGCCCGGCGCCTCCGGATCGCTCAATCCGCTGCCACGTCTTCGCTCTCCCCCGCCGGCAGGGGCACCCGCAGGCCCAGCAGCAGCGGCAGCAGGAGCCAGGCCGCGCCGAGGACATAGGCGGTGGCCGAGCCGGCATACCAGAAGAGAAATCCGGCCACCAGGGGCCCGCCGGCCCGGCCCAGCGAGCCGAAGGAGCGGAAGAGCCCGAGCGCCCGTCCCTGCCCGCTGACCGTCGCATGCAGCGAGGCCAGCGTGGCCAGCGACGGCGTCGCAAGACCCGCCCCCACCCCGAGCACGGTCAGCCCCGCATAAAGCCAGACCGCCGCCGGCGCCCAGGCCAGCACGAGCAGCCCGGCCGCAACCAGCGCCAGCCCGGCCGCATTCACCTTGACCGGCCCGTGCCGCGGCACCATCCGGCGGACCAGCCCGCCCTGGGTCGCGATCAGCACCAGCCCCACATAGACGAGCATCGCGGCGATCTGCCCGACCGAAAACCCGAACCGCTCCACCGCCAGAAAGGCGAGGGTGAACTCCATCCCGCTGAACCCGAAGAGAAAGAGCAGGTTCACCCAGGCCACCTGCCGCACCGGCCCCGGCGGCACCTCTTTCACCGAGAGCACGGGATGCCGCAGCCCGCGCCAACCGCCGGCGGCGCGCTTCTCAGCCGGCAGGGTCTCGCGGAAGCGTGTCGCAATCCAGACCACGTTGATCGCCGCCAGCACCGCCGCCACCAGCGCCGGAGCCGAGAAGGGATGCAGCCCGAAACTCCCGGCCGGCCCTTCCGCCCCCGGCAAGACCCAGAGCGCCGCCACCCCGCCGATCGCCGGCCCGGTGATGAAGCCCAACCCGAACGCCACCCCGACCAGCCCCATCCCCTTGGCCCGGTTTTCACGCGTGGTGACATCCGCCACCGCCGCCGTCGCCACGGAAAGATTGCCGCTCATCACCCCGCCCAGCAGCCGCGCCAGGACGAGCAGCAGAAAGCTCCCCGCGAAGATCCAGAGGACATAGCTCAACAGCACCCCGCTGGCCGTGAAGAGCAGCACCCACCGCCGCCCGAAACGATCCGAAAGGCCGCCCCAGAGCGGAGCAAAGGCGAATTGAAGAAGGGAATACAGCGACCCCAGCAACCCGCCGAAGAGCACCGGCGTAAACCCCGCCCCGGCCCCCGCCAGCGTGCTGATCCGCTCGATCCCGCCCTGCACCCAGCCC
>REEB01000261.1 GCA_007695295.1 Puniceicoccaceae bacterium | reverse complement strand
ATGCGGCTGCTCGAGTCCAGCTCCCCGGAACAACGAAACCGGGTCCGCATCCTCTTCTACGGGCAGTCCATCATGGGCGGCAACTGGCACCCCTGGGTTCTCGACGAACTCCGCCGCCGCTACCCCCACGCCGTCATCGAGGCCGAAAATCGCTCCATCGGCGGCTTTCCCAGCCAGGTGCTCATCCATACCGCCGAGCATGATCTGTATCCGTTTCAACCCGACCTGCTGATTTTCCACGTCTACGGCAGCCACACCGACTACGAAAACCTCATCCGCCGGATCCGCTCCCGCACCACCGCCGAGGTCATGATCATGACCGACCACTGGACCCGCGACTCCCACACCGCCGATGGCTTTGTCCACGAGGGCTGGACCGCTTTCATGGAGGGTTTTCTCAAAACCCTCGCCAACCGCTACGGCCTCGAGCGCGTCGACGTCCGCTGGCCCTGGAAAGCCTACCTGGAGCAGAACAACCTCCGCGCCGGCGACCTCCTCACCGACAACGTCCACCTCAACGACCACGGCAAACGCCTCATGGCCGCCCTCTGCCTCCGCCAGCTCGTCCCCCACACCCGGGCCATGGCCGCGCCGGACGCGCTCACCGAGGAGATCCCCGTCGGCCCCGGCGGTCTCGAGTGGAGCAACGGCCGGCTCACCCTCGACTTCACCGGCACCCGCGTGGATCTCATCCCCGCCGCCCCCGGCGGCTCGCCACTCACCGTCCGCCTCAATGGCCGCCCTCCCTCCACCTACCCGGAGCTCTTCGCCTTCACCCGGCCGAGCGCGGTCATCGCCCCCGGCTGGCCCACCTTGCGGCTCGTCTCCTCCCGCTCCCTCCCGGTAGAGGAGGATTGGATACTTACCCTCACCGAGATCGCCCCGGACCACTCCTTCGCCCGTTTCACCCTTGAGGGCTCCCGCACCGGTCCCGATGGCGCGGGCGACAGCCGGGAGCCTTTCCTCTCCAACTCCGGCCGCATCGCCATCAAGCCCGGGGACTGGACCCTCCAGCGCAGCTTCGACCATGCGAAAGAACCGGCCCAGCCAGGAATGACCGTCAATTGGAGCTGCCGGCCCCAGTTTCGCGAGACTTGGGCGCCGCCAGCCGATCTCGATCCGCGGGCCGACCACGCCGTCACCCTTTTCCACGGGCTCGACCACGGCCCCCACCAGCTCGAGTTGATCGCGGAAAACTCCGCCGATCCACCCCGCCTCGCCGCCCTCCGCGTCCACCGTCCGCCCTTGACCGAACGTTCCCCGGTGGGTCCGGACAGCGCCTGCGCCACCCCGCCTCCACTTCAGGAGGACGACGAAATCCATCGCCCGGATCCGGGTGCGTGAAGGCCGGCCCGGCGTAGTCTGGGGCGCCTATGATACCACCTCGACCGCCCGCATCCGCGGCCGCAGGGAGGTCGCTTCGTGCCAGGCACAAGGAACCACAATCCGCACTGAATCTTTCGTCAGCCCACGCAAGCCCATTTGGATGTGGGAAACAAGCAGATCCGCCGCCCACAGGCCCTGGAGGTCATAACGCGGGTCCACCCGGCAGACCTGTTGCTCCAACGGGTTCGGGCCTGTCTCGAGAATGGAGATGTAGCCATAATGCTCCGGAAGGGAGTAACCCGCGGTATCCAGCCACCACAAGCCGAGGGTATTGGCGTCGATGAGCACATCCGGCTTCTCCCGCTCCCGCCAGCGATGGAAGGAAGAGCGGTATCTCAAAAACAGTTTGGTGTAGTTGCCGTCAGTCGGATAAACGAACACCTCCGGTTGAGGGCCCACCTCCCGCTGCCAGCGGCTGCGGCACAACTCGATCGCCGCCCCAATCTTGATGTCGGCCTCCGGGTTGCTGTGCAGAAACTGCAGGAACCCGATCCGCCGGTAACCGCGGGCCGCCGCTTCCTTCACCGCCATGTGGATCGCCGCCGCATAGTCTCCGCAGACCCGGTGCAGGGAATGCTCCGGCGTCTCATAGCCGATCCCCACGCAACTGAACTTCTCAAACGGAAAGCCCCACCGTTCCGTCGGTCCTTCGATCGAGAAGACCAGGCCGTGAAAACCCCGCTCCAGCAGGATGCGGCCGAGTGCCTGGGAGTTTTCGTAATTCTCCAGCCAAAACTCGTCATACACCATCCCGAAATCCTCACAGCGCCTCCGCAGGCTGTCGGTCCGGCTGGCGCCGCGCTTGCTCCGGCTCGGACGCTGGTCTTCATCCGCCGGCTTGCCCACCACATGGATGCAGGCCACCGCAAACGGCAGCGGATTTTTCGCTCCCGGACTCCACCTCAGCGCACTCAGCGCTCCCAGCGCCGGATCGGGCCGGTAACCCAGTTTCTCCGCCGTCCTTAAAACCTTCTCCCGCACCTCCGCCGACACTCCCGGCTGGTTCCGCAGCGCCCGCGATACCGTCGAAGTGCTGATCTTCAGCTTCTGCCCGATCGACCGCAACGACACCCGCTCCGGCGCCGGCACCGGTATCCGAGCGAATAATCCTCCGGGCTCATGCGCCATACCAGAATCAGACTGAAGCCGGAGGGAGGGTAGTTCCACAATAAAAGATGAGTCGGTGGTTTTTGTAAGTTATTCGAAATAGTGCTGTTTGCGAATACGCAACACGTTGCGCAACGCGGCGGTTGTCTGTCAAGGGGTTTTTGGCGATTCAAGTAGACATCCCTGCGCGGGGAAGTCCGCCTTCCACCACGCTCTACCCAAACTACGAACCCACAACCCTACGGTTAATCGCGCAATCACGGCGTACCGCCATGGCTGCGCCTGTCCAAACAACCCTGAGCAACCCAAACCAAATCGAATCCATGCCCAAACACTACCCTCCACCACGCCTCGCGTGGTCCCTGCTCCCCGCCGCCGCGGCACTCCTGCTTCCAGCGACCGGCTGGGCCCAGACTCTGGATGACGACGAAATCTTCATCCTCACACCCTTCGAGGTGCAGGCCGGCGACGATGTCGGCTACGTCGGCAGCTCCACCCTCGCCGGCAATCGCCTCCGCACTCGGATCGAGGATGTCGGCGCCTCCATCTCCATCTACACCCGCACTTTTCTCGAGGACATCTCCGCCACCGACAACCAGACCCTCCTCGCCTTCGGCCTCAACACCGAGGTCGGCGGCGCCCGCGGCAACTTCGTCGGCGCCGACAACTTCGGCCTCGAAAACGCCAACCTCGAACGGCCCAACAACAACACCCGTGTCCGCGGCCTCACCTTCGCCGACAACACCCGCAACTTCTACCTCACCGACGTCCCCTGGAACGGCTACAACATCGAGCGCGTCGAGGTCCAGCGCGGCGCCAACTCGGTCCTCTTCGGCGTCGGCAGCCCCGCCGGCATCATCAATGCCTCCACCATCGAAGCCGGCCTTCGCGAATCCAGCGGCCGCCTCCAAGTCCGCTTCGATCGCTTCGGCAGCTTCCGCAGCAGCCTCGATTACAACCAAGTCCTCATCGAGGATGAGCTCGGAGTCCGCGTCAGCCTGCTCGAGGAGCGGACCAAGTACCGCCAAAAACCGGCCTTCAACAACGACCGCCGCGGCTTCATCACCGCCACCTACGCGCCTGAGTTCCTCAACCGCGATGAGATGACCCTCCGCCTCAAGGGCAACTACGAGCGTGGCCGCATCCGCAGCAACAGCCCGCGGTCCATCGCTCCGACGGACCGCATCACCCCGTGGTTCACCCCGGTTGGCCAAAGCGGCTTTCAAGGTGAATTTGCCAACATCGCTGACTGGGGCCTGGGCGGCCGCCTCGTCGATCAAATCAACGAGGATGGCATCGGCACCATCGGCACCAGTCGTTTTAACGCTTGGGTCGATCGTGGCAGCGGCAATGACCCGATTTATGTGTACGTCCCCCACTCCACCGACGTCGCCCTCATCACCGAGCGGAGCGTCAACTCCCGCGGCAGTTGGTTTGCCGTCACCGAAGATGGCGAAGTCGTCGAGGTCGTGCCCAACGACGGCAGCGGCTTCAACGGCCAAATCCAAGGCACGGTCCGCGGAGTCGGTCCCGTAACCATCAATGACACCAACCGTGCCGCCGCCGACGCCGCCCTCCCCTTCCAGGGTTTCTGGCGCGCTTCCTCCTTCACCAACACCGACCACTTCGACTTTTTCAACCACCTCATCGATGGCGACACCAAGGTCGAAAAGAAGAATTTCGATGTCTATGAGTTCGATCTCATGCACACCTTCATGAACAATCGCTTCGGCTACAATCTCTCCTATTTCAAGCAGGAGTACGAAAGCGAGTTTAACCCGGTCCTTGGCCAAGTCTTCGTGCCGTCCATCTATGTCGACATCGGCATGTGGGACATCACTTCCACTCCCGACAATCTCGTTCCCAATCCCCATGCGGGACAAGCCTATGCCGATTGGAATTTTGGTCATGTCGGCAGCAACGAGAGCACCTATGACCGGGACTCCAAGCGGGCGCAGGCCTTTGTCACCATCGACATTCCCGACCTCACCGACGGCGACTCCTGGTTCACCCGTTTCCTCGGCCGCCACGATGTCGTCGGCGTGCTTCAAAACCAGGACTTTGAGCGCAAAACCCGCAACTTCCGCCCGGCCGGCTGGAGCCGTGAATACATTGCCGATCGCGCGGGCGAGGTCCCAGGCACCATTCCCCCGGCCGGCTGGCGGCTGGACGAACTCGAAAGCCTCTATGGCTCCACCCGGGCAGGAACGGCCCGCGTCTACCTCGAAGCAACCGGCCCCAACGCCACCGGCCTCCAGCCCTTCCGGACTATCAATCTGCCGTCCGGCACGGTCAATGTGCAAGCGTTCAATGCCACTCCGTTGCCCGGCTTCGACCAGGATGCCGCCGCCCAGCCTTGGGAAGATCCCTGGGCTCGCGCACTCGACCCGGATGCCACCAACCCCCAGGCCCGCAATCCCGACAATTATGTCGGCTGGGTGCCTTCCATCGGTGCCTATAACATGGTCCTCGCCACCGACAGCGATGGAGCCAGGGAATACCTTACCCGCAGCCGCAGCGTCTTCACCGAGGAGGCCGACACCGTCGCCGGCGTCTGGTCCGGTCACTTCTGGGACGGCGTCGTCGTCGGCATGTACGGCCTCCGCCGCGACAAGGTCGAGGAGACTTGGATCAGTCACGACTACCGCAACGATGGCAACGTCTTCGATCCTTCCCGCGAGAACCGCGACATCCGCAGCACCACCGTGCGCAGCAGCAACTGGTCGGTGAAGCTCAATGCCTCCGAGGCGCTTCGCCAGATCACCGGCATCGGCGAGCAACTGCCCTTTAATGTCCACCTCCTCTACGCCGAGGGTGAAGTCCAGACGCCCGATCCCACCCGGGTCGATGTCTTCGGCCGCACCCTCGAAAACGCCACCGGCAAGACCGAGGATGCCTCCGTCATGCTCGTTGCCAAGGACGGCCGCTGGTCCTTCCGCGCCACCCGCTACGAGACCAGCGTCAAGGACGCCATCTCCACCGCCAGCGTCAACCGCGAGAAATGGCGCTTGGAGCAGGTCCTCTCCCAAGGCAGCTTCATCGCCGGCCTCATCGAGACCAATGCGCAGGATTACACCGCGGATTGGCTCACCCTCAGTCCGGCCGCCCAAGCCGCCGGTTTTGACAACGAGGCCGATTATCGCCGCCAGATCATGGCGCCGGCTTGGCGTTCCTTCGAGGCTCACATGTTTAATGAATTCCCGCTTACCCGGAACTGGTACCGCTCCGAGTTCCAGCCAGGCGATCGCACCGCACCCAACGTCCTCTTCCCCGATGGTGCCACCATCGTCGAAGACCAAGTCTCCAAGGGCTGGGAATTCGAACTCACCGCCAACCCGACCCGCAACTGGAACATCGCCTTCAACGCTTCCCGCACCCAGGCCATCCGCGACAATGTTCCCGGCGATGATTTCGGCGCCGTCGTCGACCTCATCCTCGACGAACTCGCCGGCCCCGCAGGCCAGCTTCCGATCTGGTGGAATGAAGGTCCGCCGGTCAAGGAATGGCTCGATCCCTTCGTCGGTGAACTCATCACCGCCCGCGCCCTCAACGGCTCCCCCCAGCCCGAAATCCGCAAATGGAAGGCCAACCTCGTCACCAACTACAGCTTCGACGAAGGCACCCTCCGCGGCTTCGGGGTCGGCGGCGCCTACCGCTACGAGAGCAGCCAGACCTACGGCTTCCAGCCCATCATCGTCGACGCGGAAACCGGAGCCATCGGGCTCGACCTCGACCAGCCGTTCTCCGACAGCTCCCGCAACACCTTCGACCTCTGGGTCAGCTACGGTCGACCGATCAATGAACGGTTCGACTGGCGCATCCAGGTCCACGTCTTCAACGCCTTCGGCCGCAACAAGCTCGTGCCGCTCTGGCGCAACCCGGACGGCTCCTTCGGCCAGATGGGTATCCGCGAAGGCAGAAGTTGGGCGGTGACCAACACCTTCTCGTTCTAACCGGTCTCTGGTTGGGTTTGTCGCATGGCGCCGGTTAACCCCGGCGCCATGTTGTTTTCGCTCACCAACCTCGCCGCCCTCTTCCGGCGCTCAGGCCCGGACGGCCCCGCACTCCGCCGCTTCCGGGCTTGCCCGCCGCACCCTCCCGCTCTAGGCTTGCCTTCAGCCTTCCCCAACCGCTTCATGCTACCGCTCGTCCGTCCTCTGCCGGTGTTTGTCCTTGTTTTGATGATACTGGGCAGCCTCGTCACCGAGACGTCCGCCACGGCGGACCTCGACCGTCTTCGCGCCGCCCATCAGGCCGCCCCCGAAAGCCCCGAAGCCGCCCTCCAACTCGGGCTCGCGCTTCACGCCGCCGGTCTCTCCGAAGAGGCCCGCCGCCCCACCGCCACCGCCCGGCGCCTGCTCCAGGAGCGCCTCCCGCAGGCCGATGCCCCGGCCGTGCTTCATTACCAGCTCGGCCTCGCTGAAAATCTGCTCCAAAACCACGCCGCAGCCGTCGCCGCCCTCCGGGAAGCCGTTCGCCTCGCCCCGGACCGCGAACCCGCCCACCTCGCCCTCGCCCAAAGCCTCGGCAAATCCGGCGACCTCAACGGGGCCGTCGCCGCCCTCGATCTCGCGGCTGTCCTTTTTCCTGACAGCAGCCGCGTTCCCCTCACCCGGGCAAGGATTCTACTTGCCGCCGGCGATCCCGCCGCCGCCCTCCCCATCCTCCAAACCCTCCATAAAAAACAGCCCGACGACCCCGGCATCATCGATGCCCTCATCACCGCCTGCCGCGAAACCGACGCCACCGAACCCCTTCGCAAACTCTACGACCACCTCGTCGAATCCGGAACCATCACCACCCTCGAACGCGCCCTCCAACTTTACGACTTCCACCTTCTCCACGACCGTCCCCGTGAAGCCCGCCGGTTTCTCCAGGAAGCCTCCAGAATCGACCCCGATCACCCGCTGGTGCGCAACGGCTTTCGCCACTATTTCCGCAGTCTGGCCTTAAACGCCGAGGCCGAAGGCAATCACACCCACAGCATCCTCCACTGGCAGCGTGCCCTTGCCCACGTTCCCGATGACATCGAGGCCCGCCACCGCATCGCCCTTGCCCACGCCCGCTCCGGCAACCATGACCAGGCCCTCCCGCTCTACCAGGAACTCCTTCGCGAACGCCCCGCCGACCCAGCCTTTTACGCCCATTTCGCCCTCACCCTCATTGCCACCGACCGCGCCGATCTCGCCGACCGCCTCCTCCGCCTCGGCGAATCCATCCCCTGGCCCGACGACCCCGAGGGCAAACTCGCATCGCTTTACGAAACCGCCGAAGGAGCCCTCCACACCGTTCGCACGACCGCCCCTGGGCAGTCCCTCCAGCGATGACCGCCGCCCCAGTCAGCCACCCGCGTCCTTCCCGGCCGCCTCTTGTTTTCCTTGCCGGGCTCCTCCTGCCAGCTCCGGCACTCGCCGACATCGAGGCCGGTCCGCCCTTCCCGGCGCCGGAGGAGGGGGGGGGG
>REEB01000205.1 GCA_007695295.1 Puniceicoccaceae bacterium | reverse complement strand
GCAGGAGGCCGTATTCATTGAGAAACAACGGCACGCCAGGATCCAACCGCCGGGTCTCCCGATACATCCAGGGCCGGATCTCCGGTCCGAGCCGGTCGAGAAAGAAGCTGCCCGTCATCATTTCGTTGTTCACATCCCAGCCCGTCAGCCGCCCCGCATAGCGTTGGACCACGCTGCGCAGGTGGTCTTCGACCACCGCCCGCAAAGCCTCCGGCCCAAGCTCGTGGACCCAGTCCTGCACCCAGTGCGCTTTCGACCAAAAGAGGGTGTGCCCGCGGACCCGCAGCCCGCGTTCGGCGGCGAAGTCCAGAAATTGGTCCGCCTCCGTCCATAGGCGGGGGCCGGGCTCCGGCTGGAGAGCATACCATTTCATGGCGTTTTCCGCCACGAGGGCGTTGACGTGCTCTTCGAGAAACCGCCGGTACGCTTCGCCGCGCGGGCTTTCCTCCGCCAGGAAGGTGGTGTTGACGGCGGCGCCGAAATCGAAGTGGTGCCGCAGCAGCTCGATCCGCACCGAACCGGCCGGAGCGGCGCCGGCGCCCTCCCGGGCGGAAAAGTCCACGACCAGCTCACCGCGGCGGTGAGCGTCGATCCGGCGGTCGGCCTCCGCACGCCAGGAGGAAGCAAGGAGCGGGCTTCCGGCGAGGAAGGCCAGCAGCAGCAATCCAAGGACCCGCAGGGGTCCCGCAAGAGGTGGGGTCATAATGCTGGAGGGTTTCGCGAGGGCGGGGTTTCAGCGGCTGATAGTGGCCAGAAAAGCTTCGGTGGGAAAATGACGGCCCGGACAGAGGGTGTGGCGCGGGTGGATGAGTCGATGCGTGGTCACCGCTGCCGACCGCAGGTGCGCCACCCGCAGGAGGGAGCGCACCAGCATTTCCAATGCCTCCATTTGGCGGGCATTCGGAGCGCGGCGTTCGAAGTCGCCCACCAAACAGATGCCGATGCTGACCTGATTGAGCTGGTAAGAAGCGAGGTGCCCGCCCTCGAGCTGGCGGGTCCAGCGCTCCCCGACATGGATTTCGCCGTCGGTCATGCCGCTGCCATTGCCGATGACAAAGTGGTAGGCCAGGCCGTTGGCCATCCGCCGTTCCTGCCGGTGGTAGCGGTCCATGCCCCGCGCGCTGCCGAGGGTGGTGCCGCTGTGATGGATGACGATCCATTCCCAGCGGCCGCGGGCAATCGACGGGCCTTCCACCTGCGCACGGATGGGGCTGGGCAACTGCGGGTGCGCCGGCCCGCCCGACGAGGGTATCCGGAGCACCTGGCCAACGCTGATCCGGTCCGGCCGCTGGAGGCCGTTGTAGCGGACCAGCTCCGCCACTGTGGTTCCATGCCGGGCGGCAATCGCGCTGAGGGTTTCTCCCCTCCGTACCGTGTACTCGATGAAAGCGGGCGCCGGCTGCGGGATGACCAGCCGCTGGCCGATTTGCAGCCGGTTCGGATTCGCGATTCGGTTGGCCGCGGCCAGCTCCTGGACGGTGACGCCATAGGTCGAGGCGATGCCGCTGAGCGTCTCTCTCCGCCGCACCACATGGGTGAGCGGATCGCCGCTGCCGGCCGCCAGCCGGGTGCTGAGCAAGCCCGCCAATGCCGGGATGCCGAGCAGAAACCAGCGCCGTGAGATGCGTGAACGGTCGCAGCAGGGACAGCCCGCATAGTGGTCGGCGGGATGGTCCTCGGGGCTTGGCGGGGTGCTCGGTAGTTCCGGCATCGGTGCTATCCTCTAGCCATGCAGGCGGTCCGGGAGCAAGTTCTCATCGCTCCCCCCTCCATGGATGAGACTGGCCGGCGAACGATTTTTCATCAAGATTCCCATGGGTTCGCCGAAGGAGTTATCAAAAGGGCACAGCATTCCTTTATATCATCCACACACCACAAGGACTCACCACCATTGCCGCCATGATTGATTGGGATCAGATTGAAATACTCTTTGGAGAACCGGGCGAGGCCATCGACGCCGAAATGGTGGAGCTGTTTCACCAGTTCACCCGTGAATCCGGTGCCCGTTTGGATACATTGAAAGCCGGCTCGGTTCCACCGGTCGAAACCCTCGCCAGGGAAGCCCATCGCATTCGCGGGGCCGCCGCCAACTTCGGCTTCAGCACCGTCGCCGAACTCCTCCTTGAGCTCGAACACGGAGCCCCCGGTTTCACGGGTGACCAGACCCTCGCCCTGCTGGCCAAAATCCACGACTCCTTTCTCGCTTCCATCCGCGAGGTCGAAGCCCGCTACCCCGCCGCCGCGCCCACCCACGCGGCCTGAAGCGGTCTCCAGCCGGTGCTTCAGACGAGCAACGCCACCTCGATGTCGAAGGTGGCGGCATGGCCCGGCGCCACCGTGTGCAATCCCACTCCCGTGCCCGGGCTGTTCGGCGGCCCCATCCAGGGTTCGACACAGTAAAAGGGAGATTGCTCGTTTTCGGTCCAGGTGACCACGGCCGTTTCGGGCGGCGGCGATCGCATGCCGTCGCCAAACCGGATGGCGATGCGATCCCGCCGGTCCTTGGGCGCCAGCTCCACGACACCGGCGTCGAGCCGGGTGTGGACCGCATCAAGCAGGGTGGCATCATCGAGGCGTCTTTCCACGAGCCCGCTCTCGAGCCGCTCCAGGGTGCCGTCGGCTTTTTGCCGCCAAGAAGCGCCGGCAGGAAGGTGGAGCAGGTAGTCCCCGCGCCCGAAACCCTCGTGAGCGGGCACGGCAAAATAAAAATGATGCCCCGCGGACCAAGGCAGGGGCTCCCGGCCTGCGTTGTCCAGGCGCAGCTGCACTTCGAAACGGAGGTCGTGGAAGCGGTAGGTGACGGTGAATTCGTAGTCGAAGGGATAGGCCTCGCGGTCCTGCTCCGTCGGGCGCAGCCGGGCGGAAAACCCCCAGTCCTCCAAGTCCACGATGGTGAATGTCCCCTGGCGGGCGAAGCCGTGGCGCGGCATCGGCCGCCGGCCGAGACGGCCCCACCGCCAGCAACCCGGCTCCGTGCCATCGAAGGTTCGCGCACAGAAGGGGAAGAGGATCGGGTTGCCGCCGCGAATCGTTTCCGGACGGTCCAGCGTATCGGTCTGCGGCCAATGGAGCACATCGCGAAAACCACCGTCCCCCAGCTCCACATTCCAATTCATCAGGCGCGCCCCGCCCTCCGGCCAGGCCAGAAAGGTCGAGGGTCCTTTTCGCCACTGGACCACCGGTTTTCCGAGGTACTCCACCGTTCGCATCCGGCTTCCACTTTCAGCCAACCGGACCTCCGCGCCAAGTGCATTTCCCGCCTTCCGGGCGCCTCCGGGACGCCGCCCGACACTTTTTTGCGCTTTCGGCTTCCACCGCCATCCTGCTGCTTGCCTTTTGCGAGGGCCGGAACCAAAGTGTTTCTTCATTCCCCATGGGCCGACTTCTCTTCATCCTCGCCGCCGGCCTCCTTGCCAGCGGATTCCCCCCGCTTTTCGGCGACACCACCGCGGACGCCCCCGAACCCCCGCCTCCCCCCGCCTCGAATGAGGAGCTTCCGGCACCGGACCCCGCAGACCCCGTGCCAGATCCCGGCCTCCTTGATCCGGAGCCGACTCCGAGGCCGGAAACCCCCACAGAAACACGCGCCCCGGACGGCCGCGCCATTTTTCATGTCATTCCCATCCAGGGGCAGATCGGCCGCACCACGCTCTATGTCGTCCGGCGCGGCGTCCGCGAGGCCGTCGAGCGCCAGGCCGACTTTATCATTCTTGAAATGGACACGCCCGGCGGCGGGCTCGGCGAAACCCTCGAGATCATGCAGATCCTCAGCCGCTTCAAGGGAACCACCTTGGTCTATATTGACGACGAGGCCGTTTCCGCGGGAGCCTTCATTTCCGCCGCCACCGATGAAATCCACTTCGCCCCCACCGGCGTGATCGGGGCCGCCGCGCCCATCCTCGCCGGCGGCCAGGAGATTGAGGAATCCCTACGCCAAAAGATCATCAGCTACCTGCGCGCCCGGGTCCGCGCCGTCTCCGAGGAGCATCCCTACCGCGGCGAGGTGCTCTCCGCCATGATCGACGCCGACTACGAGCTGGTCATCGAGGGCGAGGTCATCAAACCCAAGGGGGAGCTGCTCAGCCTCACCGCCCGCGAGTCGATGCGCGAATTCGGCGATCCCCCCCGGCCCCTCCTCGGCGCGGGCATCTGGGAGGACCTCGACACGCTGATCGCCGCCCGGGCCGGCGATCGAGAGCCGGATGTCTCCCGCTTTGACATCACCTGGTCCGTCCAGCTCGCCCAATGGCTCAATGTCATGAGCCCGGTTTTCATGGGCATCGGCCTGCTCATGCTCTTCGTCGAGTTCAAGACGCCGGGCTTCGGAATCTTTGGCGCCCTCGGCATCGCCTTGATCGCAATTGTCTTTTTCGGCCACTACGTTGCCGGCCTCTCCGGGTATGAGCCGTTTCTCATCTTTCTCCTCGGGGTGTCCCTGATCCTGATCGAGGTTTTTGTCCTCCCCGGCCTCATCCTTCCCGGTCTCGTCGGACTTGGCCTGATGGTGGGGGCTCTGCTCTGGGGGATGGCGGAGACCTGGCCCGATGAAGGCATCCAAGTACCGCCGGGCGTCTTCATCCAGCCGGTCGTCAACCTCGGCGCGGGCGTGCTCATGGCCTGCCTGCTGGCGTTCATCTTCGCACGCTTCCTGCCCCGGTCCATGATCTGGGACCAGCTCGTCCTCAAGAGCGAGATCGAAGGCACTTCCGCGGCGGTGGATCTTCCCGTCCCCAATGCTCCTTCCACCCCGCAGCCCGGGGATCTCGGCATCGCCCGCTCCGCGCTCTCCCCCGCCGGCGAAATCGAGGTCGACGGCCGGCGCTACGAAGGCCGCCTCGAAGTCGGCTCCGCCCCGCCCGGCACCGAGGTGCGGATCCTGCGCAAAGCGGACTTCGTCTATATCGTGGAGCGGGCGCGGCGATGACCTGGGTGGTGCTGCTTTTCGTGCTCGGGATCATCCTGATCCTGTTCGAGGTCATGGTGCCGGGAGGCATTCTCGGACTTCTCGGCGGGCTCGCCCTGCTGGCCGGCGGCGTGCTCGCTTTCGTCAACTTCGGCCTCGGCGTGGGGCTGTTGGCTTTTCTCGCGGCCATGGCCGTGCTCGGTCTGAGCCTGCTCGCGGAACTGAAGTTTCTCCCCCGCACCGCCGTCGGCCAACGGCTCTTCCTGCATTCCCAGATCGAGGGCTCGAGCCAGAAAACCGAGGGCTTCGCCGAATTGATCGGCCGACCCTGCGAAGCCCTCACCGCGCTCAGCCCCACGGGGGTTGTTCTGCTTGACGGAAAAAAGTATGAAGCGTTTTCTCAAAGCGGTTTCATCGAGCGGGGGGCCCGGCTGACCGTTACCCGTTACGATAACTTTCGCCTCATCGTATCAAAATAATGAATTTGACCATTATCATCCTCATCGCGGTCGTCGTCATCGCGCTTCTTGCCTTCGGAGTCATCCTCTCCTTTTTCAGTGTGTGGCTCCGGGCCTGGCTGGCGGGCGCCTACGTCGGCATCGTCAATCTCGTCGCCATGCGGCTGCGGCAAGTGCCCTACGGGCTCGTCACCGACGCCCGCATCACCGCGAAAAAAGCCGGCATCGAGCTCACCATCGATGAACTCGAGGCCCACTTTCTCGCCGGCGGCAGCCTCATCCCCACCGTGCAGGCCATCATCGCCGCCCAGAAGGCCGGCATCGAGCTGAACTGGGGCCGCGCCTGCGCCATCGACCTCGCCACCAAAGGCTCCGGGAAATCCGTCGTCGAGGCCGTCCGCACCTCCGTCGACCCAAAGGTCATCGACTGCCCCAACCCCGCCTCCTCTTCCGGCCGCACCACCATCGACGGCGTCTCCAAGGACGGCATCCAGGTGAAGGTCAAAGCCCGGGTCACCGTGCGCACCAATCTCGACCGCTTCGTCGGCGGCGCCAAGGAGGAGACCATCATCGCCCGCGTCGGCGAGGGCATCGTCACCACCATCGGTTCGGCCGAATCCTACAAGGTCGTGCTCGAAAGCCCGGACAGCATTTCCAAGGTCGTGCTCAAGCGCGGCCTTGATGTCGGTACCGCTTTCGAAATCCTCTCCATCGACATCGCCGATGTCGACGTGGGCGAAAACGTCGGCGCCAAACTCCAGGAAGCCCAAGCCGAGGCCAACAAAAACATGGCTCAGGCCCAAGCCGAAATCCGCCGCGCCGCCGCCGTCGCCCTCGAGCAGGAAATGCGCGCCCGCGTCCAGGAGATGCAGGCCAAGGTCGTTGAAGCCGAGGCCCAAGTGCCCCTCGCCATCGCCGAAGCCTTCCGCTCCGGCAATCTCGGCGTCATGGACTACTACCGCCTCCAAAACATCGATTCGGACACCAGCATGCGCAAATCCATCGCCAAGCCCGAGAGCGGCTCCGCCGGTTCCACCGCCAAGTAACCCCCCGGCTCATCCCTTGGACTGGTTTTTCGACAATCTCGGGGCGATCGCCACGTTTCTGATCATCCTCCTCTACTTCCTCAGCAATCTGAAGGGAGGACGGGAGGAGGAGCCGCCCAGTGCCGATGACGACGCCGACGCCGAGGAAGCCCGCCGCATCCAAGAGGAAATCCGCCGCAAAATCGTGGAGCGCCAACGCGGCGGGCAGTCCCTCGAGGAACCCGTTCGCCCACCGCCTCCTCGGGCGGAAGAACCCGTCTATCGGACCGTCCCCGCCCCCACCCTGCGACCCACCGAGGGGACCGACCGCAGCTCGCGGGCCGGCTTCCCCCGGGGCACCGGGCATGAACCGCCGCCGGTCCCCGCCCATCAGCCGGAGGCCGATCCGGTCTTCCGGATGGAGGATTACGAAAAGCGCGTTCAGGAACAGCTTCGCCGCGCCCGGGAATACCGCGAACGCCTCGGCCACGCCTCCCGCTCCACTCCGACGATGGCCTCCTCCACCAGGGCCTCCGCCCCGCTCCCTTCCTCCAGCCTCCGGCAGGCCCTGCTCGCCGACCTCTCCCACCCCCACTCCATCAAACGCGCCTTTCTCCTTAAGGAAATCCTCGGCACCCCCGTCGGCCAGCGCTCCGGCCCTTGGGAGCACACCCACCACTGATCCACCGCCGTCCGCGCGGCGCCCGTCGCACCGTGGCCACCCCGCCTCCCAGCCCGAGGCCCGAACCTCCCACCGAACCGCTCATCGAGGTCCTCGCCGGCTCGCAGGGACCTGCTGTATCCACTGCGATCCGACGCCGTATCGGCGTGTTGCTGGACCTCACCATGGCCTACGACCGGACCTTGGTCCCCGGCATCTGGAAAGCCGCCCGCGGCTTTGGCGGGATCGAGTTTCTCCTCCTCGACGGGTTCACCGCCAAGACCCTCGCACTCATCGACCGGCTCAAGCCTGAAGGGGTCATCGCCCATATCGACGACCTCAGCATCGGGGCGTTTCTCCAGGAACGCGGCATCCGCATCGTCGATGTCTCCGACCGTTTCGCCCGCGCCCGCTTTCCCCGCATCGTTTCCGATGACCTCGAAGTCGGGCGCTGGGGCGCCCGCCACCTGCGCGAACGGGGTTTCGCCCACTACGCCTTCTGCGGCTTCACCAGTCACCACTTCTCCGATCTGCGCGGAAGGGGTTTCGCCGAACAGCTCGCCTCCGAAAACTGCACCGCCTCCACCTTCGCCTCCCCCGCCAGCCGCAGCAGCCGCAGCGAGGTCCGCGACCTCCAGTTTGAGAAACTCTGCGACTGGATCCGCGGCCTGCCCAAACCCGTCGGGATCATGGCCTGCAATGACAACCGCGCCTACCACATCATCGAGGCCTGCCACTGCCTCGGGCTGCGCGTGCCCCACGAGGTCGCCGTGCTCGGCGTCGACAACGATGAGATTCGCTGTGAAATGGCCGCCGTCCCCATCTCCAGCATTGCCCTCAACACCCAGCGCATCGGCCACGAGGCCCTCTGCCTGCTCGTCGCCTTGCTCGACGGCCATCCAGCCCCCGACCGACCCTTGC
>REEB01000259.1 GCA_007695295.1 Puniceicoccaceae bacterium | reverse complement strand
TGGCGGCTGTTGCGGGTGGCGCTGGCCCGGTTGCCGATGCCGTCGAAGCCGTAGCCGGGCAGGGCGGCCGACTGGGGGTCGTCGGAGAGGCGCTTGTGGGCGGAGACGACCTGCCCCAAGGCGTCATACCCGTAATGCCAGGCGCGGCCGTCCTCGTGCTCCACGATGGTGCGCTGGTTGGCGGCGTTGTAGGTGTAGTCGCGGCGCACGACGGTCTCCCCCTGCCCCGGCCCGGTCAGGACGGTTTGCATCCAGGAAACGCGGCCGATCAGGTCGGTCCGGCGCTGGTGGCGCAGGACGGGTGCCCCGGTCCTGCGGATGTCGACGCGGTCGACGATGGCGGTGCCGGGTTCGTAGAGGAAGTCGGCGCGGTGGGCTCCCGCGGTGATGCGGTCGAGCCGGCCGGAGGCGTCGAAGTGGTGCTCGGACTGGTGGCCGGCGTCGGTTTCGAGCAGGCGCAGGCGGTGCGCGGCGTCGAACTCCCGGGTGATCTCCACGCCGGCGAGCACCCCGGACCCGCCGTAGACCTCCTCCTCCACCTGCATCGACCAGGGGCCGGCGTAGGCGCGGGTGAGCAGGCCGGCGGCGTCATCGGTGGTTTTGGGCCGTCCGAGCCGGTCGTAGGTGTGGGTGACCGTTGGGGTGCCGTCGGAGTAGGTGACCGTCCAAAGCTCGCCGGCATCGTTGTAGGCGTAGGTGGTGACCAGGGGCTGGCCGCCGTGCTGGCGGGCCCAGGTGCGGGTCTGGAGCCGGCCGGAGGGCAGGTGGGTGTAGTGGCGGGAGCATCTTGCTCCCGTGCGGCGGGCAAATGGTCCGCCTGCGCCGCAAGCGGACTCCGGCGTGACCGCCTTCGCTCTCCGCGGCCCTCCGAGCGAGAGCTGCTGGCACCCCTCCGGGGTGCGTTGTGGGGCGGGGGTGTGACCGGTGGTGTCGCTACGCTCGACCACCGGCTACAGGCTGGCATCCCTCCGAGATGCACTGGAGATTGGACCTCATTCAGTACCAAAGGAGCGGTAATTCCACAGCCCAGTCCGAAGGGCTGGGAATCCGGATGAGAAGGAGTCTGCGGCCTGAATGGACGCGATTCGGGCGGGTGGTGCGTTGCGAATGGGATCGCGGACTTTCAGCCTGCACGTTCCATGGCGGCAATCCCGGCCCTTCGGACCGGGCTATGGAATGTTGGCCCTTTGGGCCAGGTGCGAAAACATGCTCAAAATGTGTCTGCTCGGCCGGCCGTTGACCTGGGCTATTGGATTTCTACGCCGTTGGCGGATTTGAAATGCCCAATCTCCGGTCCCCCGTGGGGCAGGCGGCTTTTCCGGGTTTCCGCGGGGATCTCAAGGACTGGTCTTCGGGGTTTCGGACGGGCTGCGCCAGCGCTCCGCCTCGGGTCCTCCGGGGGGCGGGGCGCGGTCGGGCGGGAAAAGGTCCACCACCACCCGCGAACCCCGCTTGTAGGCAAAATAGGCATACATCCATTGCATGAGCACGGATAGCTTGTTGCGGAAGCCGATGAGAAAAACGAGGTGGACGCCCAGCCAGGCCAGCCAGGCCGGAAAACCGGTGAGGTGCATGCGGCCGATCTGGGCGACGGCGCGGGAGCGGCCGATGGTGGCCATGGTGCCCTTGTCGCGGTAAATGAAAGGGCGCCGGGGGGGCGGACCGTCGGAGCGGATGGCGGCGGTGATTTCCCGGGCGGCGTGGGCGGCCATCTGCATGGCCGCGGGGGAGACGCCGGGGACCGGTTGCCCCTTGGCGTCGACGAGGGAAACGAGATCGCCCACCGCGTAAACCCCGGGCAGGCCGGGCACGGAGAGATCGGGTTCGACCCGGATGCGCCCGGCGCGGTCGACCGGGGCGCCGAGCCTGCCGGTGAGCGGATGGGCGCGGACTCCGGCCGCCCAGATGACATTGGCCGAGGGGATGAAGACACCGCCGGCGCGCAGGCCGGTTTCATCGATGTGCTCGACCGGAGCTCCGGTGCGGACTTCGACCCCCATGGCTTCAAGCTGGCGGCGGCCTTTGAGGGAAAGCGAATTCGGAAACTGACCGAGGATGCGGTCGGCCGCTTCGACGAGGATGACCCGGGCCTGCCCGGGATCGATGCGGCGGAAGTCTCGACGGAGGACAAAGCGGGCCAGCTCGGCGAGGGCGCCGGCCAACTCCACTCCGGTGGGGCCTCCGCCCACAACCACGAGTGTCATGAGCTGCCTGCGCTCGGCCTCGTCTTTGGTGGTCTCGGCATGCTCAAAGGCGAGCAGCACTTGGCGGCGGATGCGGGACGCATCCTCGAGGGATTTGAGGCCGGGGGCGAACCGCGCCCACTCGGGGTGGCCAAAGTAAGAAGTGACCCCGCCCAGGGCGAGTACGAGGTAGTCGTAGGCGAGGGTTTCAACATCGCAGATAAGCCGACGGTTTTCGGTGTCGAACCCACGGGCCTCCTCGAGCAGAACGGTGACATCCCGTCGCCGCGAGAGGATCGAGCGAATCGGCTGGGCGATGTCGGGCAGGGCGAGCCCGGCGGTGGCGACCTGGTAGAGCAGCGGCTGGAAGAGGTGGTGATTGTGGCGGTCCACCAAGGAGATGCGGGCAAGGTCGCGGGGGAAGCGCTGGCAGAAGGTGAGCCCGCCGAAGCCCGCCCCCAGAACCACGATGTGCGGGCGGGTGTCGGATGCGGTTGCGGTGGAGGAGCGATTGTTTGCAGTTGGAGTCACGGTCTGCGACAGTGGGGCAAAGATGAAAAAGGGAAAGCCTGCCCGGACGTTCTCATTTTTCAAATCAACATATCCGCATACATTGATATGTTGACCTGCGGGATTTCGGCCCGCATCGTTTGCCCTTTGCATGACCGCAACCAAGCAAGCCAACTTTCCCCCTCCCGAAGTCCCCTTGAGTCCCGCGGTGGCGGCCTGGGTCGCCCGCCTGAAAGAGGAGATTCTCCTACTGGACGGCGCCATGGGTACGATGATCCAGCGCCATGAACTCGCGGAGGCTGATTTCCGGGGTGATCGTTTTCAGGATCATCCGCGCGATCTTCGCGGCAACAACGACCTCCTCAGCCTGACCCGGCCCGACCTGATCCGAGACATCCATCTCGCCTACCTGGAGGCCGGCTCCACGGTCATTGAGACCAATACCTTCAATTCCACCCGCACGGCGCAGGCCGACTATGGCCTGGAAAACCTGGTGCCGGAGTTGAACCGCGAGTCGGCGCGGCTGGCCGCAGGTGCACGCGACCGCCATTTGGCGGAGCATCCCGGCGCCAACGCCCTGGTGGCGGGGGTGCTGGGGCCGACCAACCGCACCGCCTCGCTTTCGCCGGATGTCAACCGGCCCGGCTACCGCGCCATCTCCTTCGACGATTTGGTCGCGGTCTACCGGGAAGCGGCGGAGGCGCTGGCCGAGGGAGGGGCGGACTTTCTCATGGTGGAGACGATCTTCGACACCCTCAATGCCAAGGCGGCGCTCTTCGCCCTCTCGGATTTCAACGACTGCCGGGATGACCCCTTGCCGGTCTGGATCTCGGTGACGGTGACGGATGCCTCCGGGCGAACCCTGTCGGGGCAGACCGTGGAAGCCTTTTGGAATTCCGTCGCCCATGCGGATCCGCTGGTGGTGGGGCTGAACTGTGCGCTCGGCCCGGCGCAGATGCGCGCCTACCTCGAGGAACTGTCGCGGCTGGCTCCGTGTTTTGTGAGCTGCCATCCCAATGCCGGGCTGCCGAATGCCTTCGGGGGCTATGATCTCGGGGCGGAGGAGATGGCCGCGGAAGTGGGCGACTTCGCCCGGGAGGGGTGGCTGAACATCGCCGGCGGCTGTTGCGGTACCACTCCGGAGCACATCCGGGCGATGGCCCGGGAGCTGCGGGGATTGCCGCCGCGGGCGCTGCCGCCGCCGCGGCAGGGCATGCACCTGAGCGGCCTCGAACCCCTCGCGATCGGTTGAACCTTAAACTTGTAGTGTTTTTTTCATGACGGACTCCAATCTCGGCAGTCGCTTTCTCATCATCGGTGAGCGCACCAACATCACCGGCTCCCCACGCTTCGCCAAAACCATCCGCAACCAGGATTGGGAGGCGGCGCTGGCGATCGCCCGCCAGCAGGTGGAAAACGGGGCCAATATCATCGACGTCAACGTGGACGAAGGCCTCATCGACAGCGAGGCCACCATGACCGAGCTGCTCAACCTGATGGCGGCCGAGCCGGACATTGCCCGGGTGCCGGTGATGATCGACAGCTCGAAGTGGTCGGTGATTGAGGCGGGTTTGAAGTGCATTCAGGGCCGCGGGATCGTGAACTCGATCTCGCTCAAGGACGGCGAGGAGGTTTTTCTGGAGCGGGCGCGGAAGATCCGTCGCTACGGGGCCGCCATGGTGGTGATGGCCTTTGATGAAGAGGGCCAGGCGGCGGACTACGAGGCGAAGGTGCGGATCTGCACCCGCGCCTACCGGCTCTTGACGGAAAAAGCGGGCATCGCGCCCTGGGACATCATTTTCGACCCCAACATTCTCACGGTGGCGACCGGCATGGAGGAGCACAACGCCTACGCGGTCGACTTCATCCGCGCGGTCAAGACGATCAAGGAAACCCTGCCGCATGCCAAGACCAGCGGCGGCCTCAGCAACATTTCCTTCTCCTTCCGCGGCAACAATCCCGTGCGTGAGGCGATGCACGCCGCCTTTCTCTACCACGCGATGAAAGCCGGGCTCGACATGGCGATCGTCAACGCCGGTCAGCTTGCGGTGTATGAAGAAATCCCCGACAACCTGCGCACCTGCGTCGAGGACGTGCTCCTCAACCGCCGGCCGGATGCGACCGAGCGCCTGATCGAGCTGGCGGAGACGATTCGCGAGGAGGGGGCGGACAAAACCAAAACCGCGGCCGCCGCCGACACTTGGCGAAGCGGCACGGTGGAGGAGCGTCTCGGCCACGCGATTCTCAAAGGCATCCTCACCCATATCGAAACCGACGTGGAGGAGGCGCGGCAGCAGTATGACCGTCCGCTGGAAGTCATCGAAGGCCCGCTGATGGACGGCATGCGGGTGGTGGGCGACCTCTTCGGGGAAGGCAAGATGTTCCTCCCCCAGGTGGTGAAGAGCGCGCGGGTAATGAAGCGGGCGGTGGCTGTGCTCACGCCCTACATGGAGCAGGAAAAAGCCGCCGCCGCGGCGGCCGGAAAGGGGGGAGGGGAGAGAGCAGGAGCCCGGCGCTTTGTCATCGCGACCGTGAAAGGCGATGTCCACGACATCGGCAAAAACATCGTCGCGGTCGTCTTGGCCTGCAACGGCTGGGAAGTGACCGACCTCGGCGTGATGGTGCCGTGCGAAAAGATTCTGGAAACCGCGCGCCGGGAGGAGGCGGACGTGATAGGCCTCAGCGGCCTCATCACCCCGTCGCTCGACGAGATGGTGCATGTGGCCCGCGAGTTGAAACGCAACCGTTTCCAAGTGCCCCTGCTGATCGGCGGAGCCACCACCAGCGCCGCCCACACCGCGGTCAAAATCGCCCCGGAGTATGCCCAGCCGGTCGTCCACGTGCTTGATGCCTCGCGGGTGACGGGTGTACTCTCCCGGCTCTTCAGCCCGGGTGGCGGCGAGGCTTACCGGCGGGAGATCGAAGCAGGCCATGAAAACGCCCGCCGCAAGCATGCGGACCGGCGCGCCTCGATCCGCCTGATCCCGATCGAGGAAGCCCGCCGGCGGGCGCCCGACTTCGGAAAGGCGGCGCCCGCCCAGCCGGAGTTTTTCGGCCTGCGGCCGTATCCGAAGATTCCGCTCGCGGACCTGCGCGAGCTGATCGACTGGTCGCCGTTTTTCATCACCTGGGAGTTACACGGCCGGTATCCGAAAATCCTCGACGACGAAGTGGTCGGCGCACAGGCACGCGAGCTTTTCGAGGAGGCCAACCGCGAGCTGGACCGTATTTTGTCTCAGGATGATGGATACGCCTTGGGTGTGATCGGTTTTTGGCCGGCCAATGCGCGGGGTGACGACCTGGTCTTTTTCGATCCGGAGGAGCGCGAATGCGAGCTGCTGCGCCTGCCCTGCCTGCGCCAGCAGACCGAGCGCCCCGGCAGCCGTCCCAACCTCTGCCTGGCGGACTACCTCGCCCCGGAAGGCTTGGGTTCCCGCGACAGTCTCGGCGCCTTCACCGTCACCGCGGGGCCCTGGGCGGAGCGGATGATCGCGGAGGCGGATGCGGCCGGCGACGACTACCGCTCGATCCTGCTCAAGGCACTGGCGGACCGATTTGCGGAAGCCGGGGCCGAATACCTCCACCGCGAGGCCCGGATCGCCTGGGGGTTCGGGCGGGAGGAAATCCTTTCCCATGAGGACCTCATCCGTGAGAGTTACCGTGGCATCCGGCCGGCGCCGGGCTATCCGGCCTGCCCCGACCATACAATGAAGCCGCCGCTTTTCGGATTGCTGGACGCCACCCGCCACACCGGAGTGACCCTGACCGAGAGCCTGGCCATGACGCCGGCCAGTTCGGTTTCCGGACTCTACATCGCGCATCCCGAGGCGCGGTATTTCGATGTGGGAAAAATCGGCCGCGACCAAGTGGAGGACTATGCCGCCCGCACCGGCCGGGAACTGGCGGAGGTGGAGCGTTGGCTGGCGCCAATCCTGGCCTATGATCCCGAGCCTGCCGAGGTGGTCGGCTGAATTCGCATTGCATGTGCACCGGCCCGGCAGGCCCGCTGGGATTGGTGCGGGTGACGCCAGCCACTGGAACTGAACCAGCCGAGATTTCCGTCCCGGCAACGACGATGGATCGCGGTGGCCGCTGCAGGGGGACATCCATCGGCCCTGCCGGGACGCGACGTTGTGGGGGCGTCATCCGCCGGCTGGCCGTCCACCGTTTCATGCCCGTCGCGCCACCCGCACCGAACCAACCTCCCGCTGGCGTGTGTTCGTAGTGTCAGCTAGTAGAAATTTCGGCCTGAACTCTTTCGACCCCCTTTCGACCTCGGACCCCTTTCGACCTCGCCGTTCGGCAGAAATTTCTTGCAAGATCCATAACTATACTGTTTCCATACCATAATGGAATTTGAGTTTGATCCGGATAAATCGGTTTCAAACAAGGAGAAACATGGAATTGATTTTGTTGAGATCCAGAAGCTTTGGTCCGATCCCAGGCATCTGAATGTCCCGGCAGGGTCGACCACGGAAGTTCGCCGAGCCCTCATAGGAGAGCTTGACGGCAGGATTTGGGTCTGTGTCTTCACGCCCAGAGGAGAAAACTTGAGAATCATCTCAGCAAGGACAGCAAGAAATGAAGAAAGAGAAGGATACTATCACAGCTGAAGAGTTGGATCGTCGATTCGACGAGGGGGAGGATATCAGTCGTTACTTGGACTGGAGTCGTGCAAGGCGTCCTCTTCTGGAACAAAGACGGGTGAATGTTGATTTGCCCGCGTGGATGATTGACTCCCTGGATCTGGCGGCGAAGCGAATTGGTGTCACACGCCAGTCGATTGTGAAGGTGTGGCTATCCGAACGGATCAAGGCAGAACAAATCGGTGAATGACAACGATCACCGATGACGCGGTGATCGTGCCTCACCTCTGCGTTCTGCAGCTCAATGCCAATCAACGCATCGGCTTCCCGCCACTCTACCCGGAACGAGTCGCGGAACGCGCCAAGGTTCTCAGGCATGTGAAGCGCCGATGCCCCAACCGGCGAAGACAACAGTCAGCACCGGAGCGTATTCTGCCGCCAGCTCCCACCAAGGATAAGCCCTGGCGGTCGCGGGGCAGTGATGGTGGCGAGGGGAGTCGGCGCCTTTAAATTTCGCCTGCCCCGCGTGACCATGGTGACGGCGTGCGGATTGGATGTCGGTCCGGCCTCCGGACGTAGCGGAAGCGCGGAGCGCTTTCGTAAAAAGGGCCGAGGTATGAAACCACAGATTGCTCAGATAGCACAGATGTGAACGAAACCCCGCGGTCGCGGGGAAAGTAAGGGGGCTGAGGCCGCGGTTGGGACAGAGGCTCCGGCCTCAGGATGTAGCGGAAGCGCGGAGCGCTTTCGTGAAAAGGACCGAGGTATGAAACCACAGATTGCTCAGATAGCACAGATGAGGAAGACCCCACGTTCGCGGGGCAAGCGAAGGGGATGCGGCGTGCGGTTTGGACGTGGCG
>REEB01000114.1 GCA_007695295.1 Puniceicoccaceae bacterium | reverse complement strand
GGCGACGGCCCGGCTTCAAGCCATTGCGGTCCACGAAACGCAGGAAAACCTCCGTCTGGTCCTTCACCCGCGCCACCTCCACCCAGCCCTTGCCCTCGGCCGAAACCAGGGGCACGAGGTCCCGCCGGCCCATCCGCCCCTCCGCGTCCGGGATCGGATCCCCGTGCGGATCCAGTGTCGGCCGCCCCAGCAGCTCGTCGATCCGCTCCATCACCCGGCTGCCAATGGGGTCAGGCCGAAATTTAGCCCAATCCCTTTCATCCAACTGTGCTGGGCAGATGTTAGCTCAGGACAGGTTTTGTGTTCTTGATTCTCCGAAGGTGCCGCGGTGAAGCCACCACGGCAGTTTCGGCGCACCGCGGGGCGGCCGGCCATCCCTCGGCCGCGCGGCCATGCGAACCAGACTCCCCCCAGACTGCGGCTTCGGTAGGGTGCAGCTCCCGCGTTCGCGGGCCGCCGCAAGCCTATTTCCTCATTCCTCGCCGAGCCGCGGGCTGTTCTCTTCGCCGGCGGCCAGGGCTTAATCAGCCCTCGTCCACCACCCCGACCGTCCGCTGCTCCACCTCGATCCGGCCCGCCGTCTCCAGACCGAGCGAAAGCGGAGATCCATCCTCCGGCTCCACCGTCACCACCCCCGCCACCGCATCCACCGCCACCACCTGCAGGCGACGGCCCGGCTTCAAGCCATTGCGGTCCACGAAACGCAGGAAAACCTCCGTTTGGTCCTTAACCCGCGCCACTTCCACCCAGCCCTTGCCCTCGGCCGAGACCAAGGGCACAAGCTCACGCCGTCCCATCTTCCCTTCCGCATCCGGGATCGGATCTCCGTGCGGATCCAGCGTCGGACGCCCCAGCAGCTCGTCGATCCGCTCCATCACCCGGTCGGAGATGGCGTGCTCCAGCCGCTCCGCCTCGTCGTGGATTTCCGACCAGTCCATCCCGAGCACTTTGACGAGGAACAACTCCACCATCCGGTGCCGCCGGAGCACGTGCAGGGCGAGTTTGCGCCCTTTCGGCGAGAGGCACACCCCCGTCCTCGGCTCATACTTCACCAAGCCCGCCTCCGCCAAGGTCTTGATCATGCTCGTGGCCGTACCCGGCACCACCCCGAGGATCTGCGCCAGCTGCCCCATCGGCACCAGCGGCCCCGCCCCTTCAGCCGTCTCCATCAGGAATATTTGCTTGAGGTAATCTTCTACCGTGCTCGTGGCCATCGTCCCGCCAGTTCTAACCGCCGAACCCCGGTTGGCAATTCCGGAGTTGGATTTTCCCATTCCCTGATTTTGATTTGCCAAAAAGGAAATCTGCGTTGATAAAAGCCACCATGGAATGTCCACCGCTGCTTCGCCGCCTGCTCGCCTTCACGGTCCTCGCCGTCGCCCCCTTCGCTTCCACCGGCGCCGCGGAGTCCCGCCCCCTGCCCGTGGTCGCATCCACCACCATGATCGCGGACATCGTCCACCATCTCGGTCAGGATTGGATCGACCTCCACACCTTGATGGGCCCGGGCATCGATCCCCACGTCTTTCGTGCCACTCCGCGCGATGTCACCCGCCTCCAGCGCGCCGCGGTCATTTTCTACAATGGCCACCGCCTCGAGGGCCGCATGGATGATGTCTTCAACCGCCTCGCCCGCCGCGGCCGCACCCTCGTCGCCGTGGCCGAAGCCATCCCCACCGACCTGCTCCTTCCCAGCGACGACTACCCGGACGCCTACGACCCCCATGTTTGGATGGATCCCGCCCTTTGGAGCCATGCCGTCACCGCCATCGAGGAGTCCCTCATCGCCCAGCTCCCCGCCCACGCCGAAGCCATCCGGGAGCGTGCCGCCGCCTATCGGCGCGACCTTACCGAAGCCGATCACCAGGCCCGCGACTGGATCGGGCGTCTCCCTCCCGAGCGGCGGCTCCTCGTGACCAGCCACGATGCCTACAACTATTTCGGCCGCGCCTTCGACTTCGAGGTCGTCGGCATCCAGGGGCTTTCCACCGCCACCGAGGCCGGCCTGGCCGACATCTCCGCCACCATCCGTCTCGTCCGCGAGCGGCAACTGCCCGCCATTTTTGTCGAGACCAGTGTCTCCCCCGCCGCCATCCGCCGCGTCAGCCGCGAGTCCGGGGCCGCCATCGGCGCGGAGCTGTTTTCCGACGCCCTCGGCGCTCCCGGCGAAATCCGGTCCGCCCTCGGAGAGGACTTCGACACCGGCACCTGGAAAGGCATGTTTCTCTACAACGTCGCCGCCATCGTCGAAGCCCTTTCCCGGGAGTGAGGCCGCCCCGCTTCCGGCATTGCGGCGCGGGTTGATTCCCGCTGTCCTTGCGGCCATCCGATCGCTCTGAACCATGACCACCCGCCCGCCGGCCAACGAACCGCCCCCACTGGAGATCCATGACCTGACCGTCAGCTACGACCGGCGGCCGGTCCTTTACGGAGTCGATCTGGAAATTCCCCGCGGCCAGCTGGTCGGCATCATCGGGCCGAACGGGGCCGGCAAGTCCACCCTCATCAAAGCCGTCATGGGCATCCTGCCGGTTTCGGGAGGCTGGGTCCGCATCTTCGGCCGCCCCGCCGCCCGGGAGCTGCGCCGCGTCGGCTACATGCCCCAGCGCGAATCGGTCGACTGGGACTTCCCCGTCAGCGTCCTTGATGTCGTCCTCATGGGTCGCTACGGCCGCCTCGGCTGGCTGCGCCGCCCCTCCCGGGCGGACCGCGATGCCGCCCGATCCGCGCTCGACCGGGTCCGCATGCTCCCCTACGCCGAACGGCAGATCGGCAACCTCTCCGGCGGCCAGCAGCAGCGGGTCTTCCTCGCCCGCGCGCTCGCCCAGGAAAGCGACCTCTACTTCATGGACGAACCCTTCGCCGGGGTCGACGCCGTCACCGAAGCCGCCATCATCGAAATTCTCCACGAGCTGCGCTCCGCCGGCAAAACGCTGCTCGTCGTCCACCACGACCTCCCCACCGCCCGCAAGTACTTCGACATGCTCGTCCTGCTCAACATGCGGGTGATCGCGGTCGGGCCGACCGAGCAGGTCTTCACCTACCCGCTCCTGCAGAAAACCTACGGTGGCCGGCTCACCATCCTCTCGGAGGTCGCCGATGCCGTCGGCACGTCCTCCTGAGATGAGCGCAGCACTCCGCCCGGCCGCCCTCCTCCTCGTCCTCGCCGCCCCGGCCCGCGCATCGGCCGCCCGCATCGACGAGCTGACCGAGACACGGCTTTTCCAACAGGCCGTGGAATTCCTCACCCTCGCCGACCCGGTCGTGCGCACCGCCCTCGCCGGCAGCCTGCTCCTCGGCGTCTGCTGCGGCTTGCTCGGCAGCTTCATGGTCGTGCGCCGCCTTTCCCTCGCCGGCGACGCCATTGCCCACGCCGTCCTCCCCGGCATCGTGCTGGGGTTTTTCTGGACGCTGACGAAAAATCCCCTCGCTCTCTTCATCGGCGCGGTCCTCGCCGGGCTCGCGGGGGCATTTGTTCTCGGGCTGATCCGCGACTCCACCCACCTCAAGGAGGACACCGCCCTCGGCCTCGTTCTTTCCGGTTTCTATGCCGTCGGCATTGTCGGACTGACCATGCTGCAAAACCACCCCCTCTCCGGCCAGAGCGGGCTGGAGACCTTTCTCTTCGGCCAGGCCGCCGCGCTCTCCCCGGACGACGTCCGGCTCATGGCGGTCGTAACCGGCCTCAGCCTGCTCATCGTGCTCCTGCTGTACAAGGAACTGCTCGCCTCTAGTTTTGACCCCGGCTTCTCCCGCTGCCTCGGACTGCCCGTGAAGCTGCTCCACCATCTCGTCATGGTGCTGCTCACCTTCGCGGTCGTCGTCTCCCTCCAGGCCGTCGGGGCGGTCCTGGTCGCGGCCATGATCATCACGCCGGCCGCCACCGCCTACCTGCTCACCGACCGCTTCCACCGCATGATCTTCTATTCCTGCCTCCTCGGCGCGGCTTCGGGCGGCCTCGGCGTCTTTCTTTCCTACCTCGGAAACCGCCTTCCCACCGGGCCCTTCATCGTCCTGGCCGCCTCCTGCTTCTTCGGCCTCGCCTTCACCTTCGCCCCCCGCCACGGGCTCCTCCACCGCACCTACCGTCTCCGCACCCGGCGCACCACCATCGCCCTCGAAAACGCCCTCAAAACCGTGTATCGGATTCGCGAGGACAAGGGCTTTAGCGAGGAGGGGGTGCCGGTCGGCGAACTCCAGGCCCGCCTCGGCGAGCCGGATGCCGTTTTCACCAAGCTGCTCCGCGCCCTCACCGCCCGGCAATGGGCCACCTGGGCACCCGGCGACACCCATGTCTTCCTCACCCCCGCGGGCTGGCTGCGCGCCTGCGCCGTCGTCCGCAACCACCGGCTCTGGGAACTCTACCTCACCCACGCCGCCGACTATCCGCCCGACCATGTCCACGACGATGCCGAGGTCATCGAACACATCCTCGGCGAGGACACCGTCCGCCAGCTCGAACGCCGGCTCGACTTTCCCGACACCGATCCCCATGGCCGCCTCATCCCCAGCCTCGGCGACCTCCAGCAAAGCCTCGGCGTCCACCCCGCCCGCCCCCGCGCCGAAGGCTATGACATGCCCCGATGAGCCGGCTCGACCTCATCCCCGCTTTCAGCGTCGACCGCGTCTTCATCGAGCCGTGGCGTGACCACGCGGATACGTTTTTCTGGATCGCGCTGATGGGGTTTTTCGTCACCACCGCCTGCGGCCTCGTGGGCACATTTTTGGTCTGGCGGCGCATGGCCCTCGTCGGCGACGCCATCAGCCACAGCATCCTGCCCGGGATCGTGATCGCTTTTTTCCTCGCCCAGACCCGGGCCACCACACCGCTCTTCATCGGTGCCCTGGTGGCGGCCGGCCTGACCGTCTGGTGCATCGAAGCCATCCACCATCATTCCCGGATCAAGCCGGACGCCGCCCTCGGCATCGTCTTCAGCTCCTTTTTCGCCGTCGGCATCATCCTGCTCACGCTTTTCGCCGACTCGGTGGATCTCGACGCGGATTGCGTGCTCTTCGGAGAGATCGGATTTTTGCCGCTGGAGGATCCCGTCGTGCTCGGAGGGCTTTTCCTCGGGCCGCTGCCGCTGGTCCGCATGGGGGCGGTCCTTGTCGGCATTCTGCTCCTGCTGGCCCTGGTTTACCGCCCCTTGGTCCTGGCATCCTTTGATCCGGGGCTCGCCCGGATCCTCGGCTTCGGGCCGCGGGGGATCAATTTCGGCCTCATGGCGGTGCTCGCCATCACCGTGGTCAGCGCCTTCGAATCCGTCGGGGCCATCCTCGTCGTCGCCATGCTGATTTTTCCGCCCGCCACCGGATCCTTGCTCAGCGACCGCATGCCGGTGATCCTGGCGGGCAATGCCCTCGTCGCCGCCGTTTCGGCCCTCGGCGGGCTCCATCTGGCCATCTGGCTGGAAGCTTCCATCGCAGCCTGTATGGTATGTGTGGCCGGGGCCGTCTTCGGACTTGCCTGGCTGCTTTCACCGCGCCGGGGGCTGCTTCGCCGCCGCCCCCCACTTTCGATACCCTTCTCTGATCCCACCGCCACACCCACCGAAACCACCCGCCCGTCATGATCATCACCCGCACTTTCGGCCGCTTCCTCCGGGGCAAGGCAACGCCTTTCCAAATCTACACCGCCGCCGTCCTCGCCGGACTCATCGCCTTCATCCCCGGCTTCACCCAAGCCCCCGCACTGCTCCTGCTCTGGATCCTCGCCCTCATCCTCCTCAACGCCAACCTCCTCGTTGCCGCCGTCCTCATCGGCGTCTTCAAACTCCTCGCCCTGCTCCTCCTGCCCCTCGCCTTCCACCTCGGGCGCCTCCTGCTCGACGGGCCGCTCGCGCCGCTCTTCGCCGCCGCCGTTGACGCCCCCATCCTCGCCTGGTTCGGGCTTGATTACTACGCCGTCACCGGCGGCCAGTTTCTCGGGCTTCTGATCGGCCTCGGGGCGGGCTTCGTCCTCCAGCGGCTCCTGACCGCCTTCCGCCGCAAAATGGCCTCGCTGGAGCACGACTCGGAGGCGTTTCACAAGTGGGCCGACAAGGGCTGGGTCAAGGCCCTCGTCTTCATTTTCGTCGGCGGCAACAAGGGCAAACTCACCTGGGAGGAACTCCTCCGCCCGCGCCGCACCAATCCCATCCGAGCCCTCGGCGTGGTCTTCGCCCTCCTGCTAATCGCGGTCGTTTACATGCTCGGGCTGCTCCTGCGCGATGAAATCGTGACCGTCTTCGCACGCGACGCCCTCGAGCGCGTCCACGGCGCCACCGTCGACATCGAAACCGTCCAGTTCCGGCCCGCCCAGGGTCGCATCTCCGTCCACCACCTCGCCATGGCCGACCCCGACGACCTCGCGACCAATTTCTTCGCCGCCTCCGAGATCACCGCCGAACTCGGGGCCTCCGGTCTGCTGCGCAAGCGCCTTGAAATCGACCGGCTCATTTTCCTCGGCGCCGCCCACGGCACCCCCCGGGAGCGCCCGGGTATCCGGATCGCCCCCACACCACGCGAACGCCCCGCCCTTGACCTGCCCGACCTCACCGATCTCGACGACATCCTCGCCAACGCCCGCCTCTGGCGCGACCGCCTCGCCCAAGCCCAGCGCTGGCTCGAGTTTCTCACCAGCGGCGAAACCGAGCCGACCGATCCCGACTGGCGCGAGCGCGTCACCCAGCGCGCCCGGCTCCTCGGCCATGCCCATGTCCGCGCCCCCCACCTCATCCGCTCGGTCCCCACCCTCGTCATCCGCGAGGTCCGGGCCGACTCCATCACCGTGCCCTGGCTCGGCGAGGAAACCCTCGCCCTTAAAGGCGCCCACCTCTCCACTCATCCCGCGCTGCTCGAAGAAGCCCTTTCCCTTGAGTTCCTCTCCAGCGCCGAAACCCTCCGCACCGCCTTCTCCCTGCCCGCCGGAGAAAGCACCGGCCGCCTCGCCTTTCATTACCGCGACCTTCCGGTGGACCGGCTCGCCGCCCAGCTCCGGATCGGCGGCGCCCAGCCCGCCACCGGCGGCACCGCCACCCTCTCCGCCGAGGGCACTTTCGATCCCCTCCACCTCAACCTCCCGCTCAAGGTCGATGTGCGCAACACCCAGCTGACCCTCCCCGGCATCGGCGACCGCCAAGTCTCCCGCCTGGAGCTACCCCTAACCCTCGTCGGCACGCTCCAGCAGCCCGCCATCCAACTCCCCGCCGACGACCTCCGCCGCGCCCTCACCAACGCCGGCCAACGCGAGTTGATCGATCAGCTCGGCGGCCGCCTCGGCCTCGAACCGGGAGAAGAGCGCATCCAGGACCGCGCCCGCGACGCTCTCGGCGGCCTCCTCCGGCGCGACCGCCGTGAAGCTCCTCCCACGGAAAACAACGGCGATTGAGGCATGCCGCCAAGCCTGCCCTGGCTCCGGCCTCCAGTCTTGTTCTGTCTCGCCGCCGCTGCGGCCATGGGAACCGCGGCCGCCGCCCTGGCCGCCCCCGGTCCGGCCTCCGCCCTCGCCGAACTCATCCGCGATCCTTCCCTTTGGTCCGCCCGGAACGACACCCCTCCCGCCACCGCCATCGAAAGCGCCCAGCCCCCGGTCCTCAACTTCAATTGTCCTTTCGCATCCCTGCCGGACCGCCGCGTCTTCTGGGATGCTCCCGTCGCCCTCGATCTCGAAGCGGGCCGGAGCTTCCGCTTTGAGGTGGCCAGCCCGGATCCCGCGCCCATCCGGCGGCTGACGGTTTACTTCCGCAGCGGCCAGGGCTGGTACGGGGCCGACGCCTATCCCGCCGCCGACGGCGACTGGAAAACCATCCGCATCTCCACCACCGACCTCCGCCCCGAGGGCCGGCCTTCCGGCCTCCACGCCATCGACCGCATTCGGCTCGCCGCATGGCGTGGTGATGCGGTGGATACATCCTTTCAAGTCCGCAACTTCGGGCTGGACGTCCGCCCCGCCCCCGTCCTCATCCTCCGGCCCGACTCCCTCGCCGAAACCGCGGAAGCCGGCGCGGGCCGGGCCGCCGCCCGGCGCACCGCACGCATTCTCGAACGCGCCGGCGTGGCCGCTTCCTTTCGTTCCGACGCCGCCCTCTCCCCCGCCGACCTCACCGGCATCCACCTGGTCGTCCTCCCCCACAATCCCGCTCTCCCGCCCGCCACCCTCGAAACCATCGCCGACTTCCTTCGCTCCGGCGGCCGTCTGCTCGGTTTCTACCAAGTGCCCC
>REEB01000258.1 GCA_007695295.1 Puniceicoccaceae bacterium | reverse complement strand
GCTCCAGGTCGAGCTGGTAGCTGCCGCTGACGCGGACATCATCCCGGACCGTCTTGCGATCGGAATAAGAGGGCTCCGAGAACACCAGGAGGTCGCCGACATGCGGGTTTGGAATGGACTGATTGAGATTGAGGGCGTTTCGGCCCTGCGTCGTCTCCACATAGGGGATGCCGAGTTTGTCGGCGAAACCACTTCCGAAGGCACCCACCGTGGGACCACCGATGGTGGCGTCGTACCTCCCGTCCGGGGTGAAGACCGGCAGTGTCGTGGTCACATCATACATGATGCCAATGCCCGCGAAACCGACCACCTGCTGGTTGAGGCGGTCGACCGTTGTGCGGTTGGCGGCGGCTTCGAAGAAAAGGTCGCGGCCGATGCGTTGTTCGACGACCAAACCGATGGTGTGATAGTCCGTCTCGACGCGTTGGCCGGGGCCGGTGATGTTGCCCCGGCGGGGGAAGACACTCTCGTCCTCAAAATTGCGCGGGCTGTTATAGCCACCGACGTTGCTTCCACTGGAGGTACGGTAGTAGCGTGCGTTTTCGGCGGAATTTCCAGAGTAGAGCACTTTGCCCGCGAGAGGACCATCCATGAGGGCAACGAGGAAGTGCCCCTGGATAAGGTGACCGGCGGACCGAATCTCTCCACCCCAGAACGGATCCGGCGGCAGCGGAGGAAGCCCATTGCCCGCGCCGCTCTGGAACTGCGCGTAGCGATTGTCGCCCAGCTCAGTCGGTGCTTGGGGAGTCCCGAACTCAATGAAATTACTACCCCACGCCTCCCACTGGGAGATATTGTCCCATGGCATCCAAGGGCGCACTCTGTTCTGGGTCATGGAACCCATTTCCCCGCTGAACCGAATCGTGGTCGAATCGGTGGCTCGCCAAGTCATGGCAAGTGCACCCCGCTTCTGGTCGTCGGATGCGAAGTCGCGGTAGCCACCGGCTTCCTGAATCATGAGATTCGCCCGCACACCGAAGCGGCCGTCGGCCAGACCGCGGTTCACATCAACCGCGCCGCGCCGCAAACCCCAAGAGCCTGTGATCACGGAAACTTCGCCGAAATCATTGCCCGGGCGGGCGCGTTTCGGGGTGATGTTGACAATGCCTCCCGGGCCTCCAATGCCGAAAAGAATCGAGTTCGGCCCCCGGGCGATATCGATGCGCTCCAAATTGAAAACATCCCCGCTGATGATGGTTTCAAAAAAGTCGCGGGTCTGGGTGGCGCGCCGGAAACCACGGATGGTGAAGTTGAAGTCATTGTCGATGAGGCCGTTGCCGGTGGTGGCGCCCACATTGGCGCTGCCACCTCCGATATCGTTCCCCGCACTGAGCGCATACTCCATCGCCTGGGTGACATTGGTGGCACCGATGTCCTCAAGGAAATCCTTGGTCATCACTGAGATCGATGCGGGAGTGTCGAAGAGCGAGGTGTTGAGGCGGCTGCCGGCGAGCGTGTTGGTGGCCACGTATCCGGTGTCGCGGTCAAAACTGACTTCAAAGGGCGAAAGAATATAGAGGTCGGCATCCTCGGCCGGGGCATTCGTTGGAACTTGTGCCATGGCCGTGACAGCGAGAAAAAGCGATCCCGGAAAGAGCAGCCGGAAACGATGGAATTCAGGTCTGGACAGGGTTTTCATAAGCAGGCGTTTGATTAAGCCGGGGGTAAGGGAGAAGGGAGCGTCGAGCTCCATTCAATCCGCCTTCGATACGACGGCACCCTGCGGCCGCCAAAGCCGTCCTAATTCATCCTGATGAGTGCGGGATCGTGCGCAGCGGTTCAGCGGCTGCCGGCCGGACCCGCACCAAGCGTCGCACCCTCATTCCAGAGCGGTGGCAAAACTATTTTGTGCTGCCGCTCCGGCACGCCCCACTCATTCACACTCATCGCCGAGATCAATGCATCCACGCCCGCCGTACCAATGGTTTCGCCCTGCGAAACACATCCCGAAACATGCGGAAACTCGGCCAACAGCAGGGTGAAGGCCGCAAAGGCCACCTCTTGGGGAACCTTTATGCCGGCCTCGCAGAGCCACTCCCAGATGCGGGGGATAAACCCAACGACCACGTCCGGCCGATAGCGCTCAAACCACGCCATGAAGGCATCACGATCACGATTGTTAGTTGTGAGCAGTGGTATCCGTGCCTTGGCCGGGAGCCATTCGCGTTGTGCTGAGAGGGATGCACCATAACGGGTGGCATCGTCCATCGCCGACGGAGTGTGTGAGAGCACCGCACCTCCAATCCGCTTAAACCCTCTTTGGACGGCCTCGTGCCATACCAACCGGGTTTCCTCGAAGGTGTCGGTTTTCACCAAGTGAAACGGGTGATGATCCCAGCCGGTATCGAGGCAGATGACCGTGAACTGCGTCGCCGGGAGCCCGGCGATCCCCGGACCTTCCACATGCTTGAACTGAGGCACCAGCAAGCCACGGATGCCACGGTGGTGCAGCACCCGCGCGGCCGACTCAATGGTGGGATAATCCCCCAGATTAAATTCCTGGATGCCATAGCCCCGTTCCTCGGCCCGCACCCGCGCGGTTCTGAGAAACCGACGGTGGCTGTGAAAATTATCCATGCGACTGTCCACCATGTAGGCGAGCGTTGCCCCGCTTCCGGTTTCATGGCCGGCCCAGCGCTGCCGGGCCAGGGTGGAAAGCGCAGGATCGGGTCGATAGCCGAGCTCTTCCGCCATCGCCTTGACCCGCTCCCGGGTCGCCACCGATATGCTGGGGTGATTCCGAAGGGCGAGCGAAACGGACGATTTGTCTAATCCCAACCGGTCCGCAATGTCTCGATGGGTGACGCGCCGCTTCATCTCGCGGCAGGATCAACGCTTTCAAGGCCGATACGTCAATGCCGGATTCAACGGCTTGCCGCCAAGAGGAGTGTCAAAATTTCCAGGCAAAGCCCCCGGCGGGCCGTCCTCTACTCCTCAGTGGCCAGCACCAGGCCGGAGATAACGAGATCGCCCCAAGCGGGGTTTTCGCTCAGGTCGGCGAACTCCACCTGCCAAGGCTCCGCTCCGGGCCAAATCAGGTTTTCATCCACGCCATCATAGCGCAGCGATACCGCCAGCCGGGTGCCGGGCTCGGGTTCGGAAAAGGCACCGCCCGGTCCCACTCGCTCCCAAGGCAGAAACACTGTCACGCGCCCGCCATCGGCATTCGGACTTACCCGCACCTGAATTTTATCGCTCTCGGCAGCCGTCTCCCAGTCCTGGTTGATCCGGTGCATATGCCAGGGAGAGGGCAGGTTGCGAAAGATCCGGCCAAAATACGGCGACTCTTCCCGCAATGGGATCTGGACCTGCACCGCGTCAATCCGCAGGCCGTATTGTGGTGAGACCAGAATGTCCGCCGGCAGGCCGGCCTCGGCTGCGGTCGAGCCCCGGGCAATATGAAAGGCGATGCTGTCGTCGAGTTCGTTTTCCGCGTGGATCACAGGGTCGGCGACTTCCCAGTCCAGCCACAGGCCCGAGCGACTGTGCAACGCGACCACGTAAAACCGGCACCGTTCCCCACCCAGTTCGAGACCCGACCCTTCCGGCCACTCAGCCCACAGGTCCTCGCCACGGCGCAACTTCTCCTCCTGCTCCGCGGTTAGGGCATAGGCCATCACTTCCCGCGGGCCGGCCTTGGCCGCTTCCCCGCGCACCCCGGATCCCGCAGGCAACAGCCGGGGCGGCTCCGTCTCCAGGCCCGCCAACTGCCGGTCGATACGCTGCGAGACCGTCGGGTCCCGCACCAGAAAATGCTTCGGAAACGACCGCACCACGCCGGCCACCGTCCGGGCCACGGCACAAAAGGCCCGCACCGTCGCCTCTTCCGGCACCCGGTAGTCGAAGGCGGTCTGGTCGCCGGAAAGCCGGATGACTTCCTCCGCGCCTTCAAAGACGATCACTTCCTCCACCCCTTCGAGCTGACTCCAGTCCACGGATACACGCACGGTGCTGCCGGCGTCCGCCATCCGGCCGCCTTCGGACCGCAGCATGACCCCGGCTTCGAAGGGATTGCCCACTTCCGTCAGCCCGGAAAACGAAAGCTCGAGCCGCCGATCGCCCTCGGCCAGCGCACGCTGCAGCATCGCCACCCGCTCCGTTGGCACCCAGAGGCCTTCCCGCCACTCCACCCCGTCCTCAAAGTGCAGCTCCCGCAGCGGACCCGGCTCCGGCAACCGCAGGGAGAGCACATCCTCATAAAAGGCGAAATCCACGTCGTCGATGTGGCCGATTTCGTGGCCTTTGCCTTCCTCGGCATCCCAGCTCCAAAGCGCCCGCCGCGGCGAGGCATGGGCAAAAAGGGCCTCTGTCCGCTCGACCCCGCCCCGCATGAGCGGATCCTCCGGGCCGATATGCATCAGCGCCGGCACCCGCAAGGCGGCCTCGGGCGGGATTTCCGGGTTGTACCTCGGACCCACGTTGGGGGTGATCGCGACCATCCGCTCGGGCGCATGGCAGAGAAGGCTGTAGGCGGTCACGCCTGCATTGGAGCTGCCCCGCGCGATCAGGGGGATTTCCGCCAGTTCCGGATGGTGACCGAGGGCGGCAAAGTCCCGCAACGCCCCCAGGATGTTGTCGCCACTTCCTTGATACACCTCGCGACCCCGGATCCAGGTGACCCCCGCGATCGCCATCCCGTGCCGGGCCGCGAACTCCTGCAGGAGCCGGTTCGAGGGCATCTCCCGCGTGTCGCCGCTGCCCCCAGGGTTGCCGTGAAAGAGGACGGCCCGCACCGGCCCGTCCACCGGTGGCACCCAGAGCCGGATCGCTTTTCTCCCCTCGGCGTCGCGGTAGTCGTAGTGGACGCCGTCAAAGTGAATGCGCCCACCGTCGTGGGCGGGAGCCGTCTCCGCCAATGGCGCCGCCATCACAAGCGCCCCCCCAGGGAAGGATACGGCCAGCAGGAAGGCGAAAATGGGGATGGCGGGTGAAACAGAGCGGATGGAATCATGGGAGCAACCGGGGTGCATGGGACCACCATGGGCGGCCCCTGGGCAAAGTCAAAGTCAGTCGATCCGCGTCCCGTCCTTCCGGACCACCTCATGAAAAGCCTCCAGGAGGTCATGGGTCACGGGCCCGGGCCGTCCGTTTCCGATGACCCGGCCGTCCACTTTCACCACCGGAATCAACTCCGCGGCCGTCCCGGTGAGAAAACACTCTTCGGCGATCCAGATGTCATAGCGTGAGAGTTGGCACTCCGCCACCTCCAGGCCCCGCTTGCGGGCCAGCTCCAGGACGCTGTCGCGGGTGATGCCGCGCAGCGCCCCCGAGGAAACCACCGGGGTGTAAAGAACGCCTTTGCGCACGAGAAAGAGATTGTCCCCGGTGCATTCCGCGACGAAGCCTTGGTCGTTCAACATCACCGCTTCCAGCGCGCCGTATTGGGCCGCCTCCATCTTCGCGAGCACGTTGTTGAGGTAGTTGAGTGACTTGATCGAAGGGGCGAGGGCGGCGGGGTTGATCCGGCGCGTCGCCACCGTCACGATCGCCAAGCCTTTGGTGTAATGCTCTTTAGGATACAGCTCAATCGAGTCGGCGATGATGATGAGGCCCGGCTTTTTGCAGGAGGCCGGGGAGAGCCCGAGGTTGCCCACCCCGCGGGTCACGATCAGGCGGATGTAGCCGTCGGTCAGCCCATTCACCCGGCAGGCTTCGCAGACAAGGTCGGAAAGCTCCTTCCGCGACCAGGGCAGATCGAGCAGGATTGCCTTGGCCGAATACTCCAGACGCTCGAGATGCTCATCCAGCCGGAAGACGCAGCCGCCGTAGAGCCGGATGCCTTCGAAAATCCCGTCGCCATAGAGAAGCCCGTGGTCGAAGACGGAGATCTTCGCGTCGGCCTGGTCGACGAAACTGCCGTTGAGGTAAACTTTCATAAGCCCCTCATCTGATCGCCATGCAGGAACCTTGTCCAGCCGTGAAACCCGCAACGGGCGGGGGAGGCGGATTAGAAGAGTGATGAGTGGCGGGTAACGGGTGACCCAGTAGCCGCGGGGCAAGTGGGTAACGGGCAACCCCGCGGCCGCAGGGCGCGGGAAAGCAGAGGGAGCATCTTGCTCCCGGACCCGTTGTTGGGGCGGCGGCAGGGTGGCGGAAGCAGCTTGCTCCCGAGCGGTGGTGAAGAGTCCCGCCGTCTGACGACGGCAGCTACGGGATGGGCCCACGGACGTAGCCGCCGAGGTGACGAGGCGGGGGTGAGGTGACGAGGCGGGGGCGAGCAGGATCATCTTTTGATTGCCGTCCGGATCAGTCGGGCCAGCGTTGCTGATTGATCCCCCCACCCCCTCAGTTCCATGTCCCAAACAAATCGAAGATTGGTCTGTCCGGCCCGCCAAGAAGTCGGCTGGCAGGAAGTCAAGGTCACCGAGCCCGGACGGGGCGAGGTCCAGGTCCGCTGTGCATTCGGCGCTGAGAAGCACGGCACCATGCAGGCCTTTTACCAAGGCTACGCCAACGAGCGTGGCCGCTGGGATGGCGAGCACCGGCTCCATCGCCGCGGCGAAGGCATGCTCTGGAACTATCCGGTCCCCCTCGGCAATATGTCGGTCGGCCCCGTCACCAAGGCAGGACCGGAGGTCAAGGGCCTGCGGGAGGGCGACCGCGTCGCCTTTTTCCATGCTTTCCAGCCCTTGGTGAACATTCCGGAAAAGGCCTGCTTCGTGCTCGGCCCGGATACGCCTTGGCAGTCCGCCGTCTGCCTCGATCCCGCAGAGTTCGCCTATGGTGCCATCCGCGACGGCAATCTCCGTCTCGGCGACCGGCTCGCGGTCAGCGGTCTCGGCGCCATCGGGCTGCTCACGGTGCGGCTGGCCCGGCTGGCCGGAGCCTCCCGGATCATCGCACTCGACCCACTCCCGGCCCGGCGGGCGCTGGCACTGCGCCTCGGCGCGGACATTGAAATCGATCCCACCGCCAACGACGGCGATGCCGGGCTCGCTGTCCGCGAAGCCACCGGAATGGAGGGCGTCGATGTGCACATTGATTTCAGCGGCAGCGCGCATGCGATTCAGGCCGCCCTCCGGGGCATCGCCTATGGCGGCACCATCGTCTGCGGGGCTTTTCCCCCACCGTTCAAAACCGGGTTCGACTTCGGCGGCGAGGCCCACATGAACCGGCCCCACTTGGTTTTCAGCCGCGCCTGCAGCGAACCCCTGCCCGACCATCCCCGCTGGACGGAGCGCCGCATCCTCAGCCAAGTCCTCGAGCTCATCAACCAAGGGCTGATCGACGGCCGCGAGATCGTGGATCCGGTGGTGCCCTTTGATTCCCTGCCGGAAGCCTATCCGCGCATCGCCACCGATCCGGCCCACACCATCAAGCTCGGCGTCCGCTACTCCTGATCTCTGCCTCCGCCGCCCCCCGGAGCAGGCTTTTCCCGCCGAATCAGGCCGCATGCCCCGCCTCAGTAAGCCCCCGACTTCACCTCCGGAGGACGCACCACCTCAAACCACTTCGCCAGCAGCCGCTCCCACCCGTAGTTGTTGCGGCAATACTTCCTGAATTCAACAGCACCTCCAACAGCGTTCGTAAGCCGTTGAATACCATTGGATAAATTGCGGGATCGGGTGTCCCGCGCGGCCACATCTTGATCGTAATCATAATCGACGGATCGAGTGCTCTTCTGGCAGCCGCATCCCTCTAGAATCATCTGGATACGGCGCAGAACCTGCGGAAGAACGGGAGGTGGGATTACGATTACGAGCAGGATTAATGATTACGAGAGGGAGTATGATTACGGGCTTGGACAGGGGTGTCCCAATGGTGGCCCATGCAAGAGTAGGGGGAGCATCTTGCTCCCCTTCCCCCCAACCCGGGAGCAGGATGCTCCCGCTACTTTCCTGCGTTTAAAAGCACCTCCCATTGCGTGCGGAAGTCGTCGATTGCCAATGGGGAGATGGCGGGATCGGGTGTCCCGGCGCGACCCATCTTAATCGTAATCCTGCTCGTAATCATAATCGACGGATCGAGTGCTCTTCTGCCAACCGCATCCCTCAAAAATCATCGGGTAACGGCGCGGGACCTTCAGGAAAATGGGAAGAGGAATTGCGATTAGGATTACGAGCAGGATTATGATTACGAGAGGGAGTATGATTACGGAATTGGACAGGGGGTGTCCCACTGTTGAACTCAGGAGGCTCGGCGTCCGCTACTCCTGATCCCCCCTCAGTACTGACTAGTCTTTGGCATAGACTACACTCGGGGCAAGAAAGAACGACCGCACCAGCCGCCGAT
>REEB01000162.1 GCA_007695295.1 Puniceicoccaceae bacterium | reverse complement strand
CGAACCAACGTCCGCCGGCGTCATGCGCTACGCCCTCAAAAAGGAGAATTTCGAGATCGCCATTGCCGAAACCGGCGAGGAAGCCCTCGTCCGCTTCGAGGAATTCCAGCCCGATCTCATCCTGCTCGATGTCATGCTCCCGGGCATCGATGGCTACGAAACCTGCCGCCGCCTCCACCAGACCCATGGACCGGAAGCTGCCACGGTCATCTTCCTGACCGGCAAATCCCGCCCCGAAGACGTCGTCGCCGGGCTCGATGCGGGTGGGGTCGACTATCTGTCCAAGCCGTTCAGTCCGCGCGAAGCCCTCGCCCGCATCCGCACCCACCTCTCCATCCGCGAACAAGCCGAAAAACAACAGGCGCTCATCGACCAGCTTAGCCGGGCCAATGAAGCGAAAAACCGCTTCCTCGGCATGGCCGCCCACGACTTGCGCAATCCGCTCGCCTCCGTACGCAATTTGGCCGAGTTCCTTTCCGACCAAACCCTCGGGCCGCTCACCCCCGACCAGGCCTCCCTCGTGCAGACGATCCGCGAAACCAGCCATGGCATGCTCGGGCTCGTCAACGAGCTGCTCGACTTCTCCGCCATCGAAGCCGGAGTGCTCCATCTCAATCCAGCCCCCACCCCACTCGCCGACCTGGTCGACCATGCGGTCCGCCTCGCCTCCATGGAAGCGGCCAAAAAGGGCACCTCCATCCGCATCGTCGCCGGAGACGACCAGTCCACCATCATGGCCGACCCTTCCAAGGTCACACAAGTCATCGACAATCTCCTCAGCAACGCGGTCAAATACTCGCCTCCGGGCTCGGAGATCACGGTCGAGATCCAGAGTTCCGCTACCGGCTATACCCTAGCCGTCAGCGACGAGGGGCCCGGCATCCCCCCTGCTGAGTTCGATCGCCTCTTCCAAGACTATTCCCGTCTCTCCACCAAGCCCACCGGTGGCGAAAAAAGCACCGGCCTCGGCCTCGCCATTTGCCGCAAAATCATCGAGGCCCACCACGGCGAGATCAGCGCTGAAAATCTCCCGGGCCGGGGCTGCCAGTTCCGCTTCACCCTGCCTGCCTCCTCATGAACTACGAAGGTAAAATTCTCATCGCCGACGACGAAGCCCACGTCCGCCAATTCCTCGGTCTGATCGTCCGCGGGCTCGGCAGTCCAATCGTTTTCGAAGCCGGCAACGGTCAGGACGCCCTCGAGATCTTCGAGCGCGAACGCCCCGGTCTCGTCCTGCTCGATGTCAACATGCCTGGTATCGACGGTCTGGAGACACTGAACCGCATCAGCGCCATCGATCCGGAGGCCAATGTCGTCATCCTCACCTCCATGACCAACCGCCAGACGGTCGAGGGCGCGGCCGAGGCCGGCGCGGTCGCTTTCATCCGCAAGGATACCCCGCGGGCCGAGATCCTGCGCGAACTCACCGAACTCCTCTCCGAAACGGCCGCCGACTCCACCGGCCCCACGCCACCACCCCTTTGACCCAACCTTGCCCGCTTATGAGCACGGATAACCCGGAAGAATCACTCCCCAAGCTCGAGTCCAATCTCCACGAGGTACGCTACTCCCTCCCGGAGTTGCTCGAAGAGGTGCAGCTTGAACGCGCCACCGGCTCCTTCGCGATGGAGAAGCTGTCCCAGACCGAAATCAAAAAACTGTTCTCAACCAAAAGGAAAGTGCGTGCTCAAAAAGCTCAGTCTTGATTTTCCGGCCCGGGTCCGGTCCGCCGGTAGTTTCTCCGCCACGACAGGCTTCGAGGAATTACTCCGCGAGCACGGCGACACCCTTGTTCTGCTCGAGGCGATCATTGAGCAGCGCATCCTCCCCAAGGATGAAGCCTGCCGCCTTTACGCCGACTCCCGCGGCTTCTCCTACGTCGATCCGCTCGGCTCCCTCATCACCGACGAGGCCACCGCCGCCCTCCCCGCCGAGATCGCCCAGAAGGCCAATGTCGTCGGCCTCTACATTCTCGGCGGTGTCCTCACCGCCGCCTTCTCCCAGCCGGAAAACGAAGCCCTCGTCAAACGGATCAGCCGCATCGTGCAGATGCCGGTCAGCCCGGTCTTCGCGCCGCCGCGGGAAATCGAGGACACCATCCTCATCCAGTACTCCGGCGAAAAAAGCATCGAGGACCAGCTTTCCGATCTCGAGCGCAGCCGCCTCTTCGACGATCCCGATCTCGCCGCCGACAAGCTCGCGATGCTCGCCGATTCCGAATCGCTCGTCGCCATCCTCGACGAGGTCATCTTCTTCGCCATCCGCGAGCGCGCCACCGATGTCCATATCGAGCCCCAGGAAACCCTCTCCCGCATCCGCTTCCGCATCGACGGCATGCTCCGGGAGATCGTGACCTACTCCAGCAAACTCCATCGCGCCCTTATTTCCCGGCTCAAGATCGTCAGCAATCTCAACATCTCCGAGTCCCGTTTTCCCCAGGACGGGCGCTTCTCCATGCCGATGGGCTCGGCCACGGCCAACTTCCGCGTCTCCTGCATTCCCTCCCAGCACGGCGAAAAGGCTGTCGTCCGCATCCTCGCGATGGCCGGCCGCAAAACCACCTTCTCGCTGGAGAAGATGATGATGTCGCAGACCATTCTGCGGCCGTTCCGCCGGCTCATCCGAAATCCCAGCGGCATCATTTTCGTCACCGGCCCCACCGGCTCGGGCAAGACCACCACCCTTTTCGGCGCCCTCAACGAGATCAACACCCCCGACACCAACATCAGCACCATCGAGGATCCGGTAGAAATCCAGCTCCCCGGCGTCACCCAGACCCAGGTCAACAGCAACATCGACCTCAAGTTCGCCACCGTTCTTCGTTCGCTCCTCCGCCAGGATCCCGATGTCATTCTCGTCGGCGAAATCCGGGACGCCGAAACCGCCAAGATCGCCACCGAGGCCGCCCTCACCGGCCACACCGTCTTCGCCACCCTCCACACCAACTCCGCCACCCAGGCCATCGTCCGCCTGCTCGAAATCGGCGTGCCCTCCTACATGGTCGCCCCGTCGGTCATGGGCGTGCTCGCCCAGCGCCTCGCCGCCCGCATCTGCGAAAACTGCAAGGAGGCCTACGTGCCGTCCAAGGACACCTTGCGCAAATACTTCAAGGAGGAGGGCCTTTCCGAGGTCCACTTTTTCCGCGGCAAGGGATGCAGCGCGTGCCGGGGAACCGGATACAAGGGCCGCGTCGCCTTTCACGAGCTGGTCCTCGTCACCGAAGAGATCCGCACCCTCATCACCCGCGGCGCCAGCGTCCAGGAAATCACCACCGCCGCCACCAAGGTCGGCTACCGCCCGCTCCGCTACGACGGCCTCAAGAAGGTCCTCCTCGGTCTCACCACCATCCAGGAGATCGAAGCCAACACGTCCATGGAGTGGGGCTCCTAGCAGTCCCGCCCTCTCGCGGCCAAGGTCGGGTTGAGTCCCGGCGACTCCACGGCGCGCGGTAACAATTCGGTGGCACCGGCCTCCGCGGCTTGCAGAGCTGCAGCTTGGAGTTTGGGCATCTCTCAGCACCAAAGGTGCGGCACTTCCATGGCCCAGTCCGAAGGGCTTGGAATCCGAATTGGAAGGAGTCTGCGGCCTGAAAGGACACGCTTCGGCAGAGGATGCGATACGAATGGAATTGCGGACTTTCAGTCCGCATGTTCCTTGGCTGCAAACCCGGCCCTTCGGACCGGGCTGTGGAATTTCGGCCCTTGGGGCCAGGTGCGACACCAAGCTCAAGATGTGTCCACTCGTCAGGCCGTTGACCTGGGTTCTTGGATTTTTACGCCGTTGGCGCAGTTGCAATCTCCAAAATCCAGACCACGGCTTGCAGAGCCGCGGCTCGGTTGTTGAGGAAGATACGGACCGGACCGGCGGGTTGCACCACGCCTCCTTGCGTCGGCTCCGCCGTGATCTCCCCAGCAGTCTGGGGGGAGGAATGGGCAACCACGCTGGCTCGACGCTTCATCCGCTCACCGATGATGCCGCGAACGAGAAGCTCCTGATCATCCAGGCAGAAAAAAAAGCCCCGCCCGAAGGCGGGGCTTTGCCATCTTATGATTCAGACACCTGCTCCTCGGTACCCTTCCCTTGCGGGTGGCGGCCTCGGAGCATGTCAGAGCCGCCTCTTTAATCGGCGCGCCGCTTCCAAACTGTAGATCCTTCCCAATCACCGCCTCCGTGGGGTCCGCCTCCCGAAAAAAGAAAAACGCCCCCGGCCCGGAGCCGGAGGCGTTGCTGCAAAATTCCGGGTGCCCGACCGGTCGTCAGCGGCTTCGCTGGCGGCGGAATTTGTTGGTGAACTTCTCCACCCGACCGGCCGTGTCGACAAAGCGCTTTTCCCCGGTGTAGGCGGGATGGGAGTCGCCCGTCACGTCCCGCAGGACGACAAAGTATTCTTGCCCGTCGATGGTTTCCTTGCGCTGGGAGCGCACCGTCGACCGCGTCAGCATTTTCTTGCCGGTGGAGACGTCGATGAAACAGACGGGGTTGGATTTGGGATGAATGTCAGACTTCACGGGAAACAAATGGATGAGTTATCCCTGCCGGGCCTTGTAGCGGGGATTGGATTTGCAGATGACGTAAATCTTGCCGCGACGCCGCACCACCTGGCAATCCGGGTGCCGCACTTTGGCCGACTTCAATGAGGAGACGATCTTCATAAACGATCAGAATTACCTCCGGCCCCGGGCCCCTGTCAACCGCCCATTCCACCCCGGCCGAGGTTTTTTCCGCCGGCCCGCCCACACCACCAGACCCGCCGCAAGCGTTCCCACACCGGCTGTCCTCCCCCTCGCCAAGCTTCCCTCAACCCTGGTGGTTGCGCCGGTAGGCGCTCGGGGTCATCCCCATCGCCCGGCGGAAGACCACGCTGAGGTATTCCGGATGGGCAAATCCCGTCGCTTCCGCCACCGCCTCCAGCGAGAGGTGGGTCGTGGCCAGCAGGTGCCGGACCCGCTCCAACCGGGTCCGCTCGATGAAGGCCCGTGGGGTCGTCCCCAAGACTTCGCGGAAACCACGCTCCAGCACCGTCCTCGCCATCGGCGCCGCCTTCAAGACGTCCCGCACTCCGATGCCTTCATTGGCATGCCGCCGGATGAACCGCACCGCCTGCGCCAGGCGCGGGTCCTCCAGCGCGACCACATCGGTCGACTGCCGCGTCACCACCCCCAGGGGATCGATGGGATGGTCCCGGCTTTCCACCCGGCGGCCCGCCATCAGCTCCTCCAACAGGGTCGCGGCCTTCAGCCCCGCCAGCCGGGCGTTGGGGGCCACACTGGTCAGCGGCGGATCACAGAATTCGCAGAGGAGCACGTCGTTGTGGATGCCCATCACCGCCACTTCCTCGGGCACGCGCAGTCCTGTTTCCCGGCAGGCCTCCAATACTTGGCGGGCCCGCAGATCATAACAGGCCAGCAACCCCACCGGCTTCGGTAGATCCCGCAGCCACCGGCCCAACTCCGCCAGCTCCCGCCGCGGTCCGGCCCGGCAGGTCTGCCGCACCCGACCCTCCCTCCCCCGCCGCTCCACCTCGCGTTGAAACAGCTCCCCGCGCACCCGCGACCAGTGAAACCGCCCATCCCCGCAAAACGCAAACCGCCGCAAGCCCCGCTCCGCAAAATGCTCCACCGCCAACGCCACCACTTTCTCGTGGTTTGTCACCACCCGGGGAAACAAGGGCTTTCGCAGCGCCGCGCTCACATCCACCACGGGTAGCTCCAGCCGCCGCAGCTCCCGCGCGATGGCTTCGTTTTCCACCCGGGCAATCAATCCGTCCCCCCGCCAGCGCCGCAACCATCCCGGCGGCCCCGCCCCCCGGCCCTGCTCCCCCAGGAGAACCGACCAACCCCGGCCTGGCCTCAGGTGGTCACGGATTCCCGCCAGTAGCTCCCGGCCGTAGCTGTTTGATGTTTCAATGAAGAGCGCAACCTGTGGTCGATTCGCCATCGGCCGCCCATCCTGCCCTCTCTCCCTCGGGCGGCGATCCGTTTCCACGCAATTTCTCAGGTTGAATTCGCAAATGCTAATGGCCTCCGGCAGCCGCACCTGCCAGGCTCCCCATCCATGCCCCACTCCCTTATCGCCATCCTGCTTGCAAGAGGCTTCGGGCCCGGCCGCCCCCCACGAGCCTCCCTCGCCATCCTCCTTCTCGTTTCCATCGCCATCCCCATGACGTCCGCCCGTTCGTATCCGCCTCCCTATGACAACCTTCCGACTTGGCGGCCCGGCATCACCGTGGGCATCCCCGGGGTCGCCGTCCAGGTCGATGCGACCGACTTCGGAGCCCGCGGTGATGGCGCGGAAGACGACGCCCCCGCCATCCAGCGGGCCATCGAAGCCGTCAACCCACCCGGAGCAGTCCTCCTTCCGGCCGGCGACTATCGTGTCGGCAGCACCATTCACCTCCGCTCGGGCGTCGTTCTCCGCGGACAGGGCCCGGAACGTACCCGGCTGCGCGCCCGCGCCTCGGACAACCAGCACGCCGTAGTGGATATTTCAGGGCAAGCCGACCCGGACGGGATCGGGGAAATCCCGCTTCGCAGCGGCTTTTCCGCCGGCAGCACCGAGCTCACCACTGAGACCCCTGCCTCCCTGAGCGCCGGGGACTTCGTCGCCCTTTTCTCCGACAACGACCCCGGGCTGCTCTACACCGATCCACGCTGGCAGACCGGCTGGGCTCAGGATGTGGTCGGCCAGATCCTAGGGCTGGCCGCAGCCGACGGCTCCCATCTCACCCTCGACCGCCCCCTCCGTCTTGACTACCGCGACGATCTGCGGCCGCGCCTCACTGTCTTCCGCCCCATCGTGCGCGCCGGGATCGAAGACCTCCACCTCATCCAGGAAAACGACCGCTTCGGCGCCGTCATCCAGATCGACCGCGCCTCCGAGTGCTGGGTGCGCAATGTCCACTCCGAGTTCTGCCTCCGCGCCCACGTCTGGATCACGCGCAGCCGCGGCATCGTGGTACGCGACAGCCTTTTCCACCATGCCCACGACTACGGCGGCGGCGGCCGCGGCTACGGCGTCGTGGCCGGGCGCCACGCCACCGACTGCCTCGTCGAAAACAATGTCTTCGACCACCTCCGCCACGCCCTCATGACCAAGGAGGGCGCCAACGGCAATGTCTTCGGATACAACGCCTCCCACCGCTGCCTGCACAATTGCGACATCTCCGTCCACGGCCACTACTCCTACGAGAATCTCTTCGAGGGCAACATCGTGCAGCGCATCGTCTATGCCGACTACTGGGGTCCCACCGGGCCGCGCACGACCAGCTTCCGCAACCGCGTCCTCAACGACGGGCCCCACGTCCGCGGAGCCGCCATCGAGCTCCGCGACCACTCCCACCACGCGTTCATCCTCGCCAACACCCTCGTCCGGCGTGCGCTCCAAGTGCATCCGTCGGTCCGGCACGCCCACCTCCACGGCAATCTGTTTCTGGCCGCCGAACCCTCCGGCGATGCCGCTCTCACCGTCGATTCCCAGCCTCCCGAACCTCCGCCGCCCGCCTCCCTCTACCTTTCCGAAGCGCCCGACTGGTGGGGCAGCCGCCCCTGGCCGGCCATCGGTGCCGACGCCGATCTCCGCTCCCAGCGCTCCGACGGGCCGCTCGCCGCGATCCCCGCCGAAGAGCGCCACCTCGCCATCCGCGACCGCCTCAACGCCGTCGAGTAAACTTCGCCGGCCTTTCCTTCGCTCCGGACTCCTGTGCCATCCCGCTCTGTTGTCCTGACAATTTCCTGACACTTTTCTGCCAATTCCCTGACAATCCGGATGCACTCTTGGGGCATACTCCGGGTTGTCATGAAAACACCATCACGCTCCCTCCCGCACCTGGCCGCCGCCGTCTCCGCGGTTGCGGTCCTCTTCTCCACCGCTCTCCATCCGGGACCGGTGATCACGATCTATAATGACGATTTCGCGGTCGTCCGGGAAACCGTCCCCCTCACCCTCACGGCCGGTTTCAACCGAGTCGATTTCACCAACGCCACCCGGCACCTCGAGCCCAACTCAGTCATTCTCCGCGACCCCTCCGGCCGGGTCGACCTGCGCATCCTTGAGCAGAGCTACCGGGCCGAAGTCGCCACCGCCGGGCTCCTCCTCCAGCTCAACGAAGGCCGCGAAATCGACTTTCTCAACCGCCATCCCGATGGCTCGGAAAGCATTGTCCGCGGCCGCGTCATCCGTTCCGGCCATGCGCGCCCGACTCCCGGACCCGGCTCCTACGGCCACCGGTCCCAGCCGCACGATGCCTCCGGCCCGGTCATCGAGGTGGACGGCCAGTTGCGCTTCTC
>REEB01000053.1 GCA_007695295.1 Puniceicoccaceae bacterium | reverse complement strand
TGCGGGTGGGTGGCGGCTCCGGGGGCGGAGGGGGGGGAGGCGGCGGATCCGGCGGCGGAGGAGGGGGGACCAGGAAGTCGGTGGCAAACGGGTTCGCTCCGGAGAGGAACTCTTCAGCCAACCGGGGCGCCTGTTGCGAAAAAGCCAGCACCCGCTCATCCGCCACACCGAGCAGGGCGGGCCGCTGCCGGGTGGCATCGGGCGGAGGCTCCATCGCCAGGGGTGGCGCCGTGACCAGCCAAAGCAGCGCGGCAAACACGGTCAGGAGCAACCCGAGCAAACCCAACGGAGGCAGGTACATGGTGGTGGACGAATTCAAGCGGATAGTGGGAACCTGCGGAAAACGTTCTCCCGCGGGATCGGGCGGTCAAGTGGTTTCCCTCAACAGTCCGCTCACCACGAGGCGGGCCCGCACCGTGGCAGGGTCTTCCGGATGAGCGCGATGGATGACGAAGCGGTCCACCCCGAGGGCGATTTTATCCTCCGCCGCAGTCCCCAGCCCCGCGCGCTCCACCGCCGCCGCGGGCAGCGAAAGCTGGAGCAGAAACCTCCGCAGCGCTTCCAAGTCCGCCTCCGCTTCCAGCACCACTCTGACTTCCGCGACCATGGTCGCTCCATCCGTTTCCAGCAAAACCACCCGGACCGGCAGAATACCGACCCGGTCGACCGTGGCGACTCCGGAGACCACCGCCGTCTCCAGAACCTGGCGGTAGAGCGCCAATTGCGCCCAAATCAACCCGGGGTGCTGCGCGGCCGCACCCAGCTCCGGGAAAACCGCCGCAGTTTCCTCCGGCAGGCGGACCCCGTGGCGCTCGGAAAGCTGTCGCAGTCGAGTGGATACAGCCAAGCGTTCCTGCTCGAATTCCAGGATCTGGAAAGGACGCCCCCGGTTCGCCGCCACCAGCGGATGCAGATCGAGCAGAGCGGCCTGCTCCTCCGCCAGCCGGCGGGTCCGCTCCACCTCGGCCTGCAATCGGGCCACTTCCGTGGCCAGATCCTCCCGGCCCGCCCCGAATCCCTCCGCCGCCAGCCGCAAGCCGGCTTCCTCGATCTGGGCCGCGAGGCTGCGGTTGGCCGACAGCAGCGGCCAGACCAATAGCACGGCCACCAGCACCAGCACCCCTGCCAAGGGGAGGCAGACGAGATAGAGGAAACGCCGTTGGGAAAGGGAGAGAGGCCGGGAGCGGTTCACGGAAAGCGGAGGGAAGGGGTGGAGTTTCGGGCGCGGGGGCTCGGCGGGGCGACCGTCGGCTCCAAAGTGGTGACATCGAGCGTGAGGGCGAAGATGCGCTGGCGGGCCGTCAACTCCGGATCAATCTGCAACTGGCGACCGTTGCCGGGCATGATGTCGACGGTGGAAAACGGCTCCGTGCCGCGCAGGTGGCTGACCACCTCGCCGATGGGGGTGATGGCATCGCCGAGGGTTTCGGGCAAGCCGAGCTCGGCCACCATCCCGGTCTGCGCGGCCACCAGATTGTGCAGGAGCAGGACTTCCCGCTCCCGGCCGGCTGCCACGGACCGAAACGGCGGCGCCCCCTCCAGGTAGGACCGGCGGTCGGCCAGGAGAAGGACCCAGACATCCTCCCGCTCCCCGATCGCGGCCATCGCATTCAACGCCAGCACCAAGTCCCGGTTGCGCTTCTGCTGCAGGATGTAGGGCAGGGTTTCCCAATAAGCCCGGGAACGCTCCACCAGCATCTGGTCCACCCCGGCGATTTGGCCGACGGCAACCTCCAGGCGCTGCAGCTCCCGCCTCAAATCCTGCTGATGGTGGTGCTGCTGAACCAGAATCGTGGTCAGCAGGAGGCCACAGGCGGCCAGCAGACCGAGGCAGGCGGCATGGACCAGCCGCAGCCGGCGGCGGGCGACCATGCGATCGCGGACGGATCGCGGCAGGAGCGTTTCACGGAAGGCCGGACGGGGCTGGAGAACACCGAGAATGCCGCCCAAGGCCACCGCATAGTGGCCCAGCGGCACTTTGCCGACCTCCGACTCCAGGCTGGGCCAGAGACGGACCGGCCGCTTCAGGTCCTCCTCCAAGACCCGGGCAAAACCCGGCATCGAGGCCACATCCCCGGCCAGCCAACAGGGTGCCTGACCGAGTTCTTCCTCCGGACAGCCGGATTCCGCCGCCCAGTCCGCCAAGGCCTGCCGGCAGGCTTCGGAAAAGTGCGCCACCGCCCGCTGCAGGCGAGGCGTGTCCGACCAGTCCTGCAGCCGGTCCGCTTCCATCCGCCAATGTTCCGCCTCCTCGAAGGAACAATCGCGATCCGCCATGACCGCTTCCGAAAACACGTCCTCCCCCACCCCGAGTGGAGCAGCGTGCACGGCCTGCCGTTGGCGCACGATCACCAGCGTGGTCACCGTCCGGCGAACGTCGATCAGGATGGCGTCGCGCTCATCCGGATACAGTGCGAGGAAGGCGTTGACGAGGCAGGCCGCCGGAGTTTGCACCGCCTCCACCCGGCCGCCTTCCTGCCCGAGGCGGTAGAGTTCGTCCTCCACGGCGGCCTCGCGGACCACCGTGACCCAGGCGGAGTTTTTGGCCCCGCTCTTGGCCTGCAGGCTGTGGAGGGAAATGAGGTTCTCTTCGCGGTCGGAGCCGAGGCGCTCCTCCGCTTCATAAAGGGCTTCCTCCACCCCGCGGCGGTCCCGCCGCCGCAACTCCATCACTTGGGAGGACACCTTTTCCTGCGGCAACACCAGCGCGACCGGGGCATCGCCGAAATCGACCGTGATTTTGCGCAGGTAAGCCCGGGTTTCCTCCAGCGAGATGACCCCCTCTTCCTCGAGGTCGACGCGGAGGGCATGCTCGATCCTGAGAAAACCGCTCCGCCCGTCCGCCAGCAGCATCCGGATATGACGGGAGCCCGCCACCATCGCGAGGCAGCGCATGCGCCGGGTGGCGATGGCTCCGCAACGCTTGCGTTCCGCCGCCGTCATGCGGAAGCGGCGGCACCCCGGACACCGGGCGGGGCCGGAGCGGTGGGGCGGGGAGCGGGAAACGGCCTGACCATGGCGGCTCGGGCGCTCCGCTCAGTTGCGGACGATGAACTCTCCCCTCTCGGAGAGCAGCGTGGCGGTGACAAAGATGAGCAGATAGCGGGGTTGGTCGAATTCGGTCTTTTTTCGGAAAGCGGCGCCGAGGATGGGGATGTTTCCGAGGATGGGCACGGCTTCGGTGAAGGTGCTCTGCTCGCGTTCGACCACCCCGCCCATGACCACGGTTTCACCGGAGCGCACCACCACACGGGTGGAGAGTTCCTGGTCGCGCGATTCCGGCAGCCGGATGTCGAAGGAGCTGACCAGCCGGCCATCCTCGTCGCGGTCGCTCACGGTGGCGAAAGTGACGAGCTGCACATCCTGGCTGACCCGCGGGTTGAGCGCCAGCATGATGCTCTCGCCGTCGCCGCCGATGCTGGCGAGAACGTCGAGTGAAACCCCGGATGTCAGTTTGGTCGGCCGGCCTTTCGGCACCAGCGTGGAGCTGGAGCGGCGCTCGAGAATGGTCTGGGAGACCTGGTATTCCTCATAGTAGAACTGGGTTTTGCCGTCGCTGATCCGGGCCGGGCGGTTGTTGATCACGGTGAGGCGGGGTGCGCTCAAGGTCTGGCTCTCCCCGGTCTGCTCGAGGGCGGTGAGGGTGGCGGAGAGGTTTTCACGGCCGAAGACGCGGGTGAAGGTCTCCTCGAGGCCGAGGCCGACGTTGGTGCCGAAGCCGGTGAAGTCGATCGGCGAACGCTGCTGGGCCAGCGGATCGCGGCCGGTCTCCCAGCTTACCCCGAGCTGGAGAAAGGCGGCCTCGGTCACGGTGATGAAGCGGGCTTCGATCAAGACTTGCTGGACCGGCTGATCGAATTCCTCGATGATTTGCTCCAGCACCCGGAGTTGGTCGCGGGTGCCGCGGGCGACGATGAGGTTGCGCTCATAGTCGATCATGTAGCTGGAGCCGGTGAAGAACTGCTTGATGGCGGCTTCGATGGTGGGCTCATCGGGGGCGCCGTCCCGCACGAACTGCTCGATTTTTTCGGTCCGGGTGACGGTCTCGCGGTCGCGTTCTCGGGTGGTGACCTGAGTCGCCTCGGAGGCGCCGAACTGGGCCGGCATGACAAAGCCCTGGCGGAGGCGGTAAAAGCGGGTCTCTTCGAAGAGCTGTTTCTTCTCCTGAGAATCGACCACCCAGACGAGGTTGTCACCAATCTGAAAATACACGTTCATATTGCGGGAAACGTAGTCGAGAAACTCCCGCATGGGAACATCCTGCAGATTGATGCTGAGGCGCTGCTGGAAAGCCGGCATGGCGCGGTCGGCCACAAAGTTGATGCCTTCGGAGCGGCCGATGTTGAAAATGATCGACTCGAGGGTGACATCGTCGAGCTGCACGGTGACGGGCTGCTCGAGGATTTCCTCCATCCGCCCGCGGCGCTCCCGCCAGTCGTGGAGGCGGCCCTGCTGCTCGATGACCCGGCCATAGCTGTCCGGGATGAGCGGGGTGCGGTCGATCTCGTCGAGAACATTGCGAAGCCGGTTGGAGAGGGGCAGCCCCCGGGAGCGCGGATCGAAAAAGATGCTCCCCAAGGTGGGATTGAAACGGGAGTCGCGCGCTTCGATGTCGCGTATTTCCGCTTCCAGGGCCTTTTCCTGACGCCGCTCGCTTTCGGAGAGGACCCAGTTGTAGACGCGCTGAATGGTGGGGTCCTGCGGCTCCAGGACGTAGAGCGAGCCGGCTTGGGTGATGGCTTCATCCCAATCGCCCGCGCGGGCCAGATTGAGGACCTGCCGGAGTTCCTCCTCGTAGAGCGCGCTAACGCGTGGCAGGGGCGGCGGAGGCGGGGCGGGGGCTTTGGCGGACTCCTCCCGGGGAGAGTGTTGGCAGCCCGCCAGGAGGGAAACAATCAGTCCGAGGACGACAATGCAGACCGCTCGGGGCGGTCGAAGAGGTGAAAGCGGCATGCGGGGAACTTCTGGAAACGACGTGGAACTCAAGGCGGCAAGACCCGTGGATGCGGTTACCATCGCACCGGAAAACCGGCTCCGTCAATGGCAACCGGGCGGGATTGAGAGGCATTTGCCTCAGTCGCGGACAAAGGGATTTCCCTTTCGTTCCGCCTCCACGGTGGTGGCGGGTCCGTGACCGGGCAGGAGTTTGGTCTCCGGCGGCAGGGTGTAGATGCGGCTGCGGATGGATTGCTCGAGCACGGCGAAGTTGCCCCCGGGCAAATCGTAGCGGCCGATGCTGCCGGCGAAAATGGCATCCCCGACAAAGGCCGCCCCAAGGGTGGGAAAGTGGAACAGCACATTGCCGGGGCAGTGCCCGGGCACATGGCGGACTTCGGCCTTCATCCCCAGGATGTCCAGCTCCTGCCCGTCCTCAAGCACTTGGTCGATCCGCGCGGGCCGCAGGCTCACCTCAGGGGGCGTCAACGGCGCCATGATTTCGGGCGTCTCGATGAGGATGCGGTCGGCTTCGTGGGCGGCCACCGGCACACCGTCGGACTGGATGCGGGCGGCGTCGCCGGTGTGATCCCAGTGGCCGTGGGTCAACCAGAGCGCCACCAGGCGGCAACCCAGTTTTTCCAGGAGGGGAGCGACGTCCTCCCAGACCTCATGGGGGGCATCGATGAGCAGGGCTTCTTTCCGCGAGGGATCGGCCAGCAGGTAGGCGTTGGTGCCGATGTAGCCGGCATTAAAAACATGGAGTTGTGTTGTCATCAGGCGGTGCGGTCCACGACCAGGAATTCCAGAGGCGGCCGGTGGGTCCGGCCGGCACGGCGGGAGGTGATGGCGCCGAATCCACTCCAGTCGGGAAAAACGGTGTCCCCCGGGTAGTCGGCGTCGATCAGGGTGAGGTAGAGACGGTCGCTCAGGTCGAGGGTTCGGGCATAGATTTCCCCTCCCCCGAGGATGAAAATCTCGTCGGACGCCCGCGCCCGGGCGGCCTCCAGGGCCTGCTCCGGGGTGGCGAACACCTCCGCGTCCGGGGCGGTGAAGCCGGGGCTGCGGGTGATCACGCCCTGCCAGGGCACGGGCAGTTTTTCCTCGAGGCACTGGTAGGTCTTGCGCCCCATGACGACGGGATGCCCGCGAATGGTATCGAGAAAGTAGCTCCAGTCCTCGGGGATGGACCAAGGCAGGGCTCCGTTGGAGCCAATGATGCGCCTGCGGCCGAGAGCGGCGATCTGGCTGATGCGGGGACGGGGAGAGGCGGTCGTCATGTCGGCGGCAGCATTTGCCGGCGCGAGCCCGGCCGCAAGCCGATGCCCCGATTTGAGGAGGTGAGGGGAAACGGGGGCGGGTTCAGGTCGGCAACTCGTTGAGCAGGACCCAATAATAACCCAGCTCGCTGACGGCCCGGGCAAACTTGACGAACTCCACCGGCTTCACGATGTAGCTGTTCACCCCCAGCCGGTAAGCCTCCCGGAGGTCGCTGTCCTCCCGGGAAGACGCCAGCACCACCACCGGCACACCCCGGGTGGTTTCGCTCTCCTTGAGCTGGCGGAGCACTTCCAGGCCGCTGACCTTGGGCAGCTTCAAGTCCAGCAGGACCACCCGTGGCATGGGCTCGACCCGCTCGACCCGCTGCCGCAGCACGGCCAGGGCGGTCTCGCCGTCTTCGATCACCTGGATGCGATTGGCGAGGTTGTGCCTGGAGAGCGCCCGCAGGGTGAGCTCGATGTCGTCGGGGTTGTCCTCCACCAAGAGGATGTCGACCAGGGAAGAGTCATTCAGAGGGGTCATGTGAATGGGCGTTGGCGGCCAGCGGCAGAGTGAAGGAAAAGGTGGCCCCTTTGTCGATCTCGGCGGAAGCACGCACTTGGCCGCCGTGGCGGTGGACCACGCGTTGCACGAGGGCAAGTCCGACTCCGGTGCCCTCGTAATCACGCGGGCCGTGGAGGCGCTGGAAGACTTGGAAGAGCTTGTGCGCATACCTCATGTCGAAGCCGACGCCATTGTCGGCGATGGTGTAGCGCACCATCCTGCCTTCCACCTCGCCGGTGATTCGGATCCGGATGACCGGGCGGGTCCGGGAAAATTTCAGGGCGTTGGAGAGGAGGTTGTTCCAGACCACCCGGACCATGGCGGGATCGCACCGCGCCGGGGGCAGCTCGTCCATGACCAGTTCCACCCGGTCCAGGGTTGCGCCACTGGCCTGCTCCTGCAGGCACTCCCGCACCACCGCTTCCATCGGCACTTCGACATGGGTGAGCGTGCTCCGGGCCAGCCGGGAAAAGGCCAGGAGGTCGTCGATCAATCGCCCCATGCGGGCAACGTTGGTCGTGATCCGGTCCAACAATTCGTTGGCGGAGGCATCCAGGCGGTCTCCCGCCTCCTCGCGCAAGATGCGGGCAAAACCATCAATGCCGCGCAGCGGTGCGCGCAGGTCGTGGGAGACGGAATAACTGAACGACTCCAGCTCACGGTTGGCCGCCTCCAGCTCACCGGTGCGCTCGGCAACCCGATGCTCCAGCTCTGCGTTGAGGGAGCGAAGCTGCTCTGCGGCCGCGATTTCATCGGAGATATCCTCGACCATGGAAATCATGCCGATGCCTTCGCCGTGCTCGTCGGTCAGCATGGTGTTGTACCACTTGCAGGTGATGAGACGACCGTCCCTCGTCCGGTTGAGGTTGACTTTGGTGACGGTGGACAAGTGTTTGAGCGCGTTGTCCACCACGTCGCGCACCTCCTCCCGCAGGTCCTTGGGGACGATGATTTCAATGATGTCACGGCCATTGAGTTCTTCGAGACTGTAGCCAAAGATCCGCTCGAACTGCGGGTTGCAGTCCTGCACTCGCATTGTGGTATCGCTGATCAGGCAGCCGAGCGGCATGGAAGTGAACTGGATCTGGTAGTGGCGCAGCAGTTCGTCGCGCTGCTTCGCCGCCTCTTCCCGTTTCCTTTCCGCTTCGAGGCGCGGGCTGATGTCCTCGCCGATGCAGGCGAGGCCGACAATGGCACCCTCGTCGTTGAAGATCGGCGAGTTGCTCCAAGCAACTTCGATCGGGCGGCCGTCCCGGTGCAGGATGGGGTTCTGGAAGCGGCGCGGGAAGGCACCCGACACCATCCCTTCACGGAAAGCCTGGTCCATGGTCGCGCGCAGCTCCGCGGGGATGAAGCGCTCCAGGTAGTCGCAGCCCAGCAACTCGTCCTTGGTCCAGCCGGTGGTTTCGCAAAAGCAGGGATTGCAGTAGGTGATCCTGCCTTCGGTGTCCACCATCACCACCACCAGGCTCATGCTTTCGAGCATTTCCTTGAGCTGGTCGCGGCTGGCCGCGAGGGCTTGCTCGGCATGGACTCGTTCGGTCACGTCGAAGACCTGAACCAGCCGGGCCGCCCGACCGCGAAAGTCAATCCCGTGGGAGGCCACTTCGACGTGGAGCATCGAGCCATCTTTGCGGCAGTGCCGCCAGACCCCGAACCGGCGCAGCTCATTCCTCTGCGCAGCGATTGTTTCCATTAGCTTGGGCACATCCTCGGGCGGGCGGATATCGCGGATGGTCAGCCCGAGAAACTCCTCCCGGCTCCATCCGTAGTCCCGGATGGCGGCTTCGTTGGCCTCGAGAAAGCGCAGCGTCTCCACATCGTAGACAAACATCGGGGAAGGATTCTTCTCGAAGAGCTGCCGGTAGGCCCGACCGGACTCCTCCAAGGTCTCCTGGGCCCGCTTCAGGGTCGTGATGTTCTGCGACAAGAGGACGGCCGCCAGCCGACCCTCCTGTTCGAGCCGGAGGGGAACGCTGCGGATCAGGAAGTGCTCCCCTCCATGGATCAGCTCAAGTTGGGATTCACTGCCCGCAGCCGTTTCTTGGTAGAGCTTGATCAATGCATCCCGGGACTCGCCAAAATCCACTTCGTAAATCGACTTGCCCGCGAAGCTCTCCGGTTTGAACCCGTGCCGGCGCATGGTGGTGCCGTCCGCGAGCACAAAGCGCAGGTCGCGGTCGATGATGAACAGGTCTCCGCCCGGCAGGTTGCGCGCGATGATTTTGAACAGCGTTTCGTAGTCGGCCAAACGGGCGGTCTGCCGGTTGATCAGTTCAAGCATCCGGCGGATGGCCTCGGAGGCATGATCAATCTCGTCGCGCCCGCTCCGCTCCGGCAAGCCCGGCTCCAGCCCGACCGAAAACGCTTCCGCCGCGGCGGCCAGTTTCCCCATCCGCCGCGAGATGAGGAAGTGACAGAGGAGGCCAAAGAGTATCGCCAGGCCCGCGCTGCCGCCGATGAGGGCGAGGTTCAACATGCGGGTGCCCTCCTCGATCGCGGCCATCAGAGGCTCCAGGCTGCGCTCCACCACCAGGATCATCCGGCTCTCCCCGGCGGGATCCTGCAGCATGACCTCCGTCCAGGCCAGCAACCGCCGCTGCCGGCCTTGGTTCGTTTCCAGCATCGCCACCTCACGGCTCGGAGCAGCCCAGGGTGGCCCGGGAAAGCCGACGCCTTCCACCACGGCGGGAAGGGCCAAACCCACCCAGGCGGGTTCGCTGCTGAAAATGATCCGACCCCGCGAATCAGCCACCACGGTCCAATTCACCGCCGGCATTCGGGCCGCACTCTGCAGGCGCGTCGCGATCTCCTGGCTCCGCGCCGCCTCGTCCAGCAGTTCGACCTGAAATCGAAGGCTCTGCGTCATGGAGGCATGGCGTTCCTGCTCCACCCGCACCAGGGCCTGTCGCAGCACTTTGGTTCGTAGCCAGGTCTCCGCCAGCACCACCAGGCAGAGAAAAACAAACAGCAGCGCCGGGAGCAGTATCCGCAGTGGAAGGGGTCGCAAAAACATCGAGGTCGGCAAGGGCGCGCCACCGCAAACCGGCGGCAAGTGTGATCTTCCCGACCGGGGCGCGAGCCGTCAAGCCTGCCGCGGCCGATCTGGGTTGACCCTGCCCCCCACCCCTTTGAGCTAGCTCCCGTGGCTTCCCCCGACCGTCCTTTCGTCCACCTCCACAACCACACCCACTACTCGCTGTTGGATGGCTGCTCCATGCCCGCCCGCGCCGCCGCCCGCGCCGCCGAGCTCGGCATGCCCGCCCTCGCCATGACCGATCATGGCAATCTCTTCGGCGCCATCGATTTCTACAAGGCCTGCCGGGCCGCCGGCATCAAGCCGCTCATCGGCTGCGAGCTCTACCTCGTCTACGACCACAAGATGGACGAACGCCCCCGCCGCGAGCGCGCCCGCACCGACGACATCGGCGACATCCCGGAAGACCACATCCCGCCCAAGGAGGATTTTCCAAAATTCCAGATCTTTCACAAGGGAGTCATCGCGAAAAACTTCGAGGGCTACCAAAACCTCAGCAAACTCGTCTCCAAAGCCCACACCGAGGGCATGTACTACCGCCCCCGGGTCGATCTCGAAACCCTCGCCGCCCACTCCCGGGGCCTCCTCGGCCTCTCCGGCTGCATCAACGGCGTCGCCTCCCAGTATTTGATTTATGGTGACGAGGAAAACGCCCGGCGGGCCGTCGGCACGTTCGTCGACATCTTCGGCCGCGAAAACTATTTCATCGAGCTCCAGGACCACGGCATGCCGGTGCAGAAGCGCATCATACCCGGCCTCATCCGCCTCGCCCGGGAGTTCGACCTCAAAGTCATCTGCGCCAACGACGCCCATTACGTCTACAAGGAGGACGCCGCCCCCCACGACGCCCTCCTCTGCATCCAGACCGGCAAGATCATCTCCGACCCCAACCGCATGCGCTACCCGTCGCAGGAGTTTTATCTCAAAACCCGCGGGGAGATGGCCGCAATTTTCCGGGAGGTGCCCGAGGCGCTCGACAACACCGTCCACGTGGCCGACGTCTGCGATCTGGAGATCCCTTTTGGCGAAAACCACTACCCGGTCTTCGAAAAGCCCGCCGAACTCGCCCTCCGGCCCGACGAAGCCGCTTTCGAACGCATCCTCGACACCTACGAGCGCGAAAAAACCAGGGTCAACCGCCAGAACGGCAGCGACGAGGTCTGCCGGCTTTCCCCTCAAGAACGCGCCGCCTTCAAACACAACGGCCTCCTCCTCCTCGACCTCTGCAAAAAGGGCCTCCACGAGCGCTACGGCGTCGACTACGACCACCCCGAGGCCTACACGCCCAAACCCGGCGAGCCGGAGGACTTCGCCCGCTTTCTCCGCGACCAGCTCGACTTCCAGCTCGCCATCATCACCGGGGCCGGCTTCGTCGACTACTTTCTCATCGTCTGGGACTTCATCGACTGGGCCCGCCGCCAGGGCATCCCGGTCGGCCCCGGCCGCGGCTCCGGGGCCGGCTGCATCGTGGCCTACGTCCTCAAGATCACCGATATCGATCCGCTCCGCTTCGGCCTGCTCTTCGAACGCATGCTCAACCTCGAACGCGTTTCCCCGCCGGATTTCGACGTCGATTTCTGCATGCGCCGCCGCGACGAGGTCGTGAACTACGTCCGCGAAAAATACGGCCGCGAAAGCGTCGCCAACATCATCACCTTCGGCACCTTCGGCGCCAAGATGATCGTCCGCGACCTCGCCCGGGTGAATGACATCCCCTTCGCCGAGGCCGACAAGGTCGCCAAGATGATCCCGGACGAACTCAACATCTCCCTTGAGGACGCGGTCAAAAAGTCCGGCGAGCTGCGCGCCGAAATCGAGCGCAACCCGGTCGCCCGCACCATCATCGAGCACGGCAAGGTCATCGAGGGCATGGTCCGCAACACCGGCAAACACGCCTGCGGCATCATCATCGGCGACCAGCCGATCCAAAACCTCGTCCCCGTCACCCTCCAGGAAGGCGACCTCACCACCCAATATCCGAAAGGCCCCTCCGAGGATCTCGGGTTGCTCAAGATGGACTTTCTCGGGCTCAAGACCCTCACCGTCATCTCCGACGCCCAGGAAAACGTCCGCCACTCCCGCAACCAAGCCGATTTCGACATCGAGAAGATCCCGCTCGACGACCCCCGCACCTTCGACCTGCTCAACTCCGGCAACACCGTCGGCGTTTTCCAGCTTGAGTCCGGCGGCATGCAGTCGCTCTGCCGGCAGATCGGCATCTCCTCTTTCGAGGAAATCATCGCCCTCATCGCCCTCTACCGCCCGGGCCCGATGCAGTTCATCCCGCAGTTCATCGAGGGCAAACGCGATCCCGCCCGGATCCAGATCCCCCACCCGCTGCTCAAGGACCTGGTCTCCGAAACCTACGGCGTGCTCGTCTACCAGGAGCAGGTCATGGAGGCCGCCCGCATCATCGCTGGCTACACCCTCGGCGGCGCCGACATCCTCCGCCGCGCCATGGGCAAAAAGATCGCCGCCGTCATGGAGGCCCAGCGCGAGGTCTTCGTCCAAGGCGCCGCCGCCACCCATGGCATCGGCCGCGCCCAAGCTCTCGAGATCTTCGGCATCCTCGAAAAATTCGCCGCCTACGGTTTCAACAAATCCCACTCCGCCGCCTACGCCATGCTCTCCTACCGCACGGCGTATTTGAAAGCCAACTACCCGGTGGAGTTCATGGCCGCCCTCCTCTCCAGCGAACTCGGCAATGCCGACAAGGTCTCCCACTTCATCGACGAAGCCAGGAACATGGGCATCCGCGTCCTCAGTCCGGACGTCAATGACTCCCTGCTGTCCTTCACCCCCGTTGTCGACGAAGCCGACGATCGCGCCGCCGGCCGGCCGGGCTCGATCGTCTTCGGCCTCGGCGCCATCAAGGGCGTCGGCGACGGCGCCGCCCAGCGCATCATCGAAGAGCGTCGCGCCGGGGGGCGGTTTGAAAACCTCGACGACTTTCTCCTCCGCTTCGAGTCCGGCACCCTCAACCGCCGGGTCATGGAATGCCTCGTCAAGGCCGGTGCCTTCGACTTTTCCGGCGAGCCCCGCGGCGCCCTCTTCGGCCGCCTCGAGGCCGCCATCGCCCAGGCCGCCTCCCTCCAGCGTGATCGCTCGGCCGGGCAGGAATCCTTTCTCGACCTCCTCGGTCCCGTCGCCGCCCCCCCGCCCCCGGGCGGCTCCAGCGAAGGCGCCGGACCGGCCGTTGCCGGCGAAGCCTTCCCGCTCTCGGAAATGCTCCAGTACGAGAAAGAGCTGCTCGGCTTTTACATCAGCGGCCACCCCATGGACGCCTTCGCCGGGCTCGATGAAGCCGTCAACACCGTCCCCTTCTCCGAACTGCGGGACCTGCCCGACCGCACCGACTTTCGGCTCTGCGGCCTCGCCTCCGGCATCACCAAAAAACTCTCCCGACGCGACAACCGCCCCTGGGCCGTTTTTCAGCTCGTCGGCCGCCTCGCCTCCATGGAGATCAATTGTTACGCCGATGCCTACGAGGACTTCGGCAAAAACCTCCTCAGCGAGCAGCCCGTGCTCGTCCACGGCACCGTCCTGCAAAGCGCCGAGGGCGCCCGCCTGCTCGCCCGCGAGATCCTCCCCCTCGCCCCCAACCTCCCCGGCCTCATCCGCAAAATCACATGGTTCGTGCGTCCGGATTCCGCCGCCCCCGGTTTCCTCGCCGCCCTCCGCGCCTATGCCGACGCCCGCTTCGGCGAAACCACCTTTGAAATCGGCGTCCTCATGCCCGACGGCACCGCCGCGGTCGCCGAGACCGCCTCCTCCCTCGCCTGTCGGATCGACCCCGCGGAGATCCAAGCCCTCCGCCGCCACCCCGCCGTCGCCGGCTGCCGCATCCTCTCCGCCCCCCTCACGGTCCGGGAAAACAACCGCCGCTGGGCCCGCCGCGGCGCCTGAAGCCACCACGAAGCAGAGGAACCTTCCAGGTTCCTTCCCCTCCCCGGAAGCGCACGGGAGCAAGATGCTCCCGCCACTTTTCACAGCAATAGGCGTGCACAACATCCGGCGCCCCTGCCGGGGCGCATTCCGTGTAGGGTCGCCATCCGGTGGCTGGCGCCACCGGCTAATCTCCGCCGCGCCTCCGGCGCTATAAAGGCGCCACTCCGTCGATCCAAGCCAGCGGCGAGACCGGTCTTGTGCAAACCCGCCCTTTAGCCTGTCCCTATCTCGCCCCTATCTCGCCCGTCCCTATCTCGCCCCCAAAGCGCCTCCCGCCTGTCCCGCGACCGGGGAGTCGCCTGGTAGGGCGCGACCGCCGGGCGCGCCGCCCGCCACCCAGGCAGCCACGGTCCTCACCCGTCTGGATCAGTGTCCATCAGTGCGACAAATAGCCTGACCCTAAATCGGTGATCCTGCGGCCTGGTGCGATGAAATCCGGTGCCCTATCGCTGAAACCGGGCACCTGCCGCCGATAACTTCTCCTGCCTCGGGGCGTCCGGACTCGGTCCCGCCTTTACCAGCGTGCCGCCAATACTTCCATCAGTTCCCCCTCGGACAGAGGACAGGGATGGCTTTTCAGGCCGCTCCCGCGGGCAATCCCGGCCAGGTCGTCCCGGGCGATCCCATGGTCCGAGAGCCGGGGCAACTCCAGACGCTGTGTCCACTCCCGCAGGAAATTCGGCACCGCTTCGACCGCTTCACCGTCCGGCATCCGGGGCGCGGCCGCCAGCAGCCGGCCCACCCGGGCAAGCTTCTCCAACGGAACCCGATAACCCTCGGGCTCGGCGCGCATCCGCCGAATGGAAACCGCCATCGCCTCCCCCAGCAGGGTTCCGCAGACCGCCCCATGGGGCATCCGCCACCGCCCGCCAATATATCCCGCCAGGGCATGAATCGCCGCCAGTCCGGCATGAGCCAGAGTGATTCCCGACATCAAAGCCGCATACATCACCTGCCCACGGGCGGCCACATCGGCCCCGTCCTTGAGAACCCGCGGAAATCCCGCAGCGAAGCGGGCCATCCCGTCGAGGGCCAGGGCATCCGTGATGGGATTCGCTCCGGTCGAAAGATAGGACTCCATAAGCTGGGAGAGGGCGTCCATGCCACAGGCCACTGTCAACTCCCGCGGCAGCCCGACCGTCAACTCTGGATCCAGCAGCGCCAGTTCCGGCACAAACGCGTCATGACGGAGCGACTTCTTGAAGCCGTCCCGCCCCACCCGGCTGAGAACGGCATTTTTCGTCGCCTCGCTCCCCGTCCCCGCGGTGGTGGGAACCGCAAACAGTGGCCGGGTCGTGCCCATGGGCTCCCGCTTGCCCACTCCTTCGAGAACCTCCATCACACTGCCCTCTTCCGTCAGCATGGCGGCGATCGCCTTGCCCGCATCCAGCACGCTCCCGCCCCCGATCGCCACCACCAGCTCGGGTTCGAAGTCCCGGTGGGCCGCCACCGCCGCATCCACCTCTTCCGGAGAAGGCTCCTCCGCCACCCGCACCGGCTCCGCCATTTCGACCCGCTCACCCAAGGTTTCGAAAAACCACGCCCCGGCGGCACTCTCGACAAAGGACCGTCCGCCCACCACCGGCAGGACCCGCCGAGCCCGGCGCTCGATCCGCTCCGGAAGCTCCCTGAATACGCCGGCGCCGAACCGGATCGCCGGCAGCCGCCCGATCGCGAAGGGCTTCAGCTCTTCCATCGCGCCACCTCCGCCGGGTACAACACCCGGTGGGCGATCCCAAGGCGCCGCTCCGCCATCCATGGCTCCACGGCCGCCCGCCAGCGCCGGTAGTGCGCCGTTTCCTTGTGGGCGGCGACCGCTTCCTCCGTCTCATAGGCTTCGTACAAAGTGAAGCGGCAGGGGTCGTCCCGCTGCTGGAGAACGTCAAAGCGAAGATTGCCGGGCTCCTTGATGGAGTGGCGGTGGTTGTCCGCGGTCGCCTCGATGAAGGCGTCCACGTGCTCGGGCTTAACCTGCACGGAAACGGTGGTGACGATCATGATTCTTCCGGGGTGGTGGAATTTCTGCCGGCACGGGCGGGAATGAGCCCGTCCTCACGCTACCCCAATCCACAAAGCCCGCACCTGACAAGCCCGTTCCCCTCCCGCCAAACTCCCAATTGAATCCACTTTACGGATACAATGAACGACGCGACGCCCGCTCATCGCCCGACGGAAACCCGCGGATCGAGCCGGCGGGAGCCGGGCTCAGCAAAACGCAGCCGCGCGAAATCGGGCCACCGCGGATTGAACAGCAGATTGTCCTCAGTGGGGAGGTTTGCGCTCGGCCTGGTGCAGACGGCACCGGCCCCTCCTTTTCCCGAGCATCCCCCAAAGGCTTGGTGGCTGGCCCCGCCAGTGGATCGCACCACCCGGCCCCACCGTCCGTCGGCCCTTCCTCCAGGCACCGCCCGCCACTCAGAATACCTTCCGCATGTCCCTGGATCAATTTGGCGCAGGTTTTCCGCCGGGACTTCGACAGTTAAATTTTATTTTCTCACGGCTTAACTTGTCAGCCCGCCCACGCGTCACTTAGCTGATCAGCTTCTCCCGCGGCGCTTGCGCCTGCGGCACCTCGCGCCCTCTCCCCGGTTTTGCACCCCTCCACCGCCCCCTCCTCCCGCCGATCCCATCCGAACACCGACTCCTCCTGGAGTCGACTGAGCCTCCGCCAAGTGCCGGAGCCGGTCACCCGTCATCTCGCCGCCAGTGGCTTCCACGAGGCTGATTCCCTGATCTGCCTCAACAGCCGGATGAATCTCAAGGGGCGCTTCCAGGACTCTTGGTTTGTCGCCGACCGCAAGCGGGCCGCCGTCTTCGAGGCCAATGGCCGCGGTTTCCTCCCCGTCTGGGAAGCACCGGTGGAGCGCATCCTCGAGGCGAAAATGGCTCCCGTCACCGGCGGAGGCATGCTGGTGGTGCGCACCGACCAGGGCCGTCAGGAAGTGATGCGCTTCGACGCCGGCCAGGCCGCGCTCTTCGGCGGGCTTGCCCACTGCCTCAACAAGCAAGCCGCGGCCCTCCGCGATGCGGGCAACGGCGCCTCCGCACCCGCTGCCGTGGAAGCGGAGTTTGACCGCCTGCTGAAGAAACAGCGGGAGCTGACCTGCAGCTCCTGCACCCGCCAGCTCCCGCGCAATACCCGGGTCTGCCCGTTCTGCATCGAGAAGGGCTCAACCCTCCTTCGCATCCTTTCCTATGCCCGGCCCTACGCCCCCCGGCTGGTGCTGATGATGGCCTTGATGGTCATCGGCACGGGAGTCAATCTCATCCCTCCCCAGATCACGCGCATCCTCATCGATGACGTGCTCCTCTCCCCGGAGCAGGCCGACCGCCTGCCCTGGCTCGTTCTCGCCCTCGCCGGCGTCATGGTCACGGCCGCCGTCATCGGCATCATCCGTGCCCGGGTTGGCATCTGGGTGGGCTGCCATGTCACCAACGACATCCAGGCCAGCGCCTTCAATCACCTCCAGGCCCTCAGCCTCAGCTATTTCAACAAACAGCAGACCGGCGCCCTCATGTCCCGGGTCAACAACGACGCCCGCCAGATGCAGGGTTTCCTCGTGGACGGCATCCAGTACACCGTCGTCAATCTGCTCACCATCGTCGGGATCGCGGCCGTCCTCATCTGGATGAACCCGCTCCTCGGCATCCTTGTCATCCTGCCCGGCCCGGTCGTGGTCCTGCTCTCGGCCTATGTCTGGCGTCGGATCCACCGCCGCTTCCGGCTGCTCTGGGTGGCGATGGCGAGCGTCACCAGCTACCTCAACGACGCCCTCTCCGGGATCCGCGTGATCAAGAGCTTCGGCAAGGAGGAGGCGGAGATCGACCGCTTCGGCCGCAAACTCGCCTACACCCGCGGCCGGACCATCGATGCCGAGCAGACGTGGCAGACCCTCGTGCCGATCCTCAATCTGATCGTCCAATCCTCCCTCGTGCTGGTGTGGTATTTCGGCGCTTACGAAGTCTACGGCGAGCGGCTCACCATCGGCGGCCTCGTCGCTTTCATCGGCTATCTCGGCATGATTTATGGCCCGCTCCAGCTGCTCACCCGGCTCAATGACTGGCTCAGCCGCTCTCTCACCGCGGCCGCCCGGGTTTTCGAAGTTCTCGATACCGAAGCGGAATTGTCCCAGCGCCCCAACCCCACCCCACTGCCCGAGGTCCGTGGTGAGATCGAGCTGCGCGACGTCACCTTCGGTTACGAGCGCCATGATCCGGTGATCAAAAACCTCTCCCTGAAAATCGCTCCCGGTGAGATGATCGGCCTCGTCGGCAAGTCCGGCGCCGGCAAGTCCACCCTCATCAACCTCATCGGCCGGCTTTATGATCCCGACGAAGGCGCCGTCCTCCTCGACGGCCTCGATCTCCGCGACATCCGCGTGGAAGACCTGCGGCGCCAGATCGGTTTCGTCCTCCAGGACAACTTTCTCTTCAGCGGCACGATCGCCGACAACATCGCCTACGCCCGGCCCAACGCCTCCCACGAGCAGATCCTGGAAGCCGCCGTTTCGGCCAACGCCCACACCTTCATCATGAACCTCCCCGACGGCTACGACACCTACGTCGGGGAGCGCGGCACCCGGCTCTCCGGCGGGGAGCGTCAGCGCATCGCCATCGCCCGCGCCCTCCTCCAGAATCCCAGAATCCTCATCCTCGACGAGGCCACCAGCTCCGTCGACACCGAGACCGAAGCCAAAATCCAGCAAGCCCTCGGGCACCTCGTCGCGGGCCGCACCACCATCGCCATCGCCCACCGCCTCAGCACCCTTCGTCATGCCAACCGCCTCGTCGTGATGGACGAGGGCCGCATCGCCGAAGTCGGCACCCACGCAGAACTCATGGCCATGGAGGACGGCGTTTATCGCAAACTTGTCACCATCCAAACCGAATGGAGCCGCGTCATCGGCATCGGTTGACCTCCCATGAACCAAGAACCCGACATCAAGGTCGACATCCAGCCGGAACAACTCATTTGGCTGGAGACGGACCGTCTTGCCTTCCATTTCCGCGGCACCGCCCATCCGGTCTCCCTGACCATCGCCGGCGATCGCTCCTGGCTCAGCGTGCAGGCAGCCCGCGCCTTCCCCCAGCGCCAACCCGAGCACTACATTCAGTTGTTCACCGCCAATCCGGACGGCACCCGGGGAGACCCCATCGGCCTCATCCGCCACTTGAACGACCTCAAAGGGGATAACCGGGCCACCCTCGAGGACTGCCTGCGCCGCGGCCACCTTGTGCCCAAGGTCCTCGCCATTCTCGCTCTCAACGAGACCCGTTACCGGTCCACCTGGGTGGTGGAGACCGACCGCGGCGAACGCACCTTCGAGATGCGCCGCGCCCACCGCAGTGTCTTCTACGCCGGCGGCAGCCGGGTGCTCATGGTCGACGCCGAGGACAATAATTACGAAATCCCGGACCGCACCCGACTCGATCCCGCCAGCCAGCGTTTCCTCGACCGCGTATTGTAGGCAGTACCCGGATACAACTCCGGCCGCCCCGGGCCCTCAGCGGTAGCGCTCCCAGTTCTCCACCGTGCCGGGGTGAACCTCGACCCAGTGCCCCGGGGCCACTTCCTTGAACTCGCCCGGCCGACGCTTCTCCTCGTCGCTGCACTTGATCCAACTGCGGTAGGCGAAAGCGCAGCCCTCGGGCGGGTCGATCGGCGAGGGAACATCGCCCTGGAGCAGGATACGCTTCGACCGCCGCCTTGGATCCGGCACCGGGATGGCCGAGATAAGGGCTTTGGTATAGGCGTGGAGCGGGTTTTGGAACAACTCCTCCGCCGGGGCCAGCTCGACGATTTTGCCAAGGTACATGACCGCGATGCGGTCCGAAATGTGGCGCACCACGCTGAGATCGTGGGCGATGAAGAGATAGGATAATCCCAGCTCCCGCTGGAGGTCGTTGAGCAGATTGAGGATCGCGCTCTGCACGGAGACATCGAGGGCGGAGACCGGCTCGTCGCACACCACCAGGCGGGGATTCAGCGCGATGGCGCGCGCAATGCCGATGCGCTGGCGCTGGCCGCCGGAAAACTCGAAGGGAAAACGCTGGGCCGCGTCCGCCGAAAGCCCCACCCGGTCGAGTAATTCGGCCACTTTCTTCTGCCGCTCCGCGGCGGTGCCGATTTTGTGGATGATAAACGGCTCCTCGAGGATGTTGCCCACGGTATGCCGCGCGTTGAGCGATTCCGCCGGATCCTGGAAGATCATCTGGATGTCGCGCCGGTAGGGTTTGAGCGCACGGCGGGAGAGTCCGGTGATGTCGGTGCCGTCGAAGTGGACGCTGCCCGCGGTCGGCTGGTTCAGCCGCACGATGCACTTGCCAAGAGTGGATTTGCCGCAGCCGGACTCCCCGACCAGGCCGAGCGTCTCCCCCTTGCGCAGGACGAGGTCGACTCCGTCGACCGCCTTGCAGACTTTCTGCGTCCGCATGAGAATGCCCCCGCGGATCGGGAAGTGCATCTGTAATCCGGATACAGACAGAAGGGGGCTGGTGCCGTTGCCTCCGCTCGGTTTTGCGCTCATCGGCCGTTGGTCCTCCGTACGACCTCGCAGTCCTCGACCCAGTGGCCGGGCTTGACCTCGATCAGCTCGGGCCGGACTTCACGGTATTCGCGGCTTTCCAAGTAGGCCTTGGCCCCCGGGTGCGGCGAACGGGGAGCAAACCGCGCCCCCACCGGCAACTCCTGCAGGCCCGGCACCATCCCCGGGATGGTGGCCAAGCGGGTTTTGCGTTCGCTGTCGATGCGAGGAATCGAATCCAAGAGTCCTTTGGTGTAGAGGTGCTGCGGATCCTCGAAGATATCGTGGATGGTGCCCAATTCGGCGACCCGCCCGGCGTACATCACGACCACATTGTCGCAGGTCTCGGCGATGACACCAAGGTCGTGTGTGATGAGAATAACCGACATGCCCATCTCCTTCTGGAGGGATTTGATCAGCTCGAGGATCTGGGCCTGGATGGTGACGTCGAGCGCGGTGGTCGGCTCGTCGGCGATGACCAGGCTGGGCTTGAGTGCGAGCGCCATCGCGATCACCACCCGCTGGCGCATGCCGCCGCTGAGCTGGTGGGGATACTCGCCCACCCGCAGCTCGGGCGAGGGGATGCCGACCTTGCGGAGCATGTCGATCGAAGCCTCCCAGGCCTCCTCTTGGCTCATTTTGGTGTGGAGCAAAAAGACCTCGCTGAGCTGGCGACCGACGCGGTGAACGGGATTCAGGGCGGTCATCGGCTCCTGGAAGATCATGCTGATCTTCGCGCCCCGCACCTGACGCATCTGCCGGGCGTTCAGCGAGAGCAGATCTTCACCTTCGAAATAGACCCGGCCGCCGAGAATCTGACCGGAAGGCTTTGGCAGCAGGCGCATGATCGACATCGCGGTGACACTTTTTCCGCAGCCGGATTCACCCACGATGCCGAGGGTCTTGCCGCGCGGCACATCGAAGCTCACCCGGTCAACCGCCGTCACCCGGCCGGCATCAGTCTCAAAGGAGGTGACGAGGTCGCGGACCTGGAGGATGGAGTCTTTGTTCAATGCTGGTGTATAATGTTGTTTTTCGGATCCGCCCGAGCCAGGCGGGGCCTCACTCGGCGACCACCTTCCACTGATCGAAGGTCTGGACTTTTTTGGGGAAGTTGGAGGGCACTTCCTCCACCCCACGCCCGATCCCGGGAATAAAACGTGCGAGTCGGCCGCCGGGCCGAACCGCCAATTCTGTCTCCTCCCTGCGCTCGGTGTCGAACCAGTGGAGGTAGTACTCACCCGGATCACGGGCGAAACGCGCGTTAAAGTCATCCGGCCAACGGACCCAGCGCCAGTAGGCGAGGCGGAATTTGGGGAAGACAAACCCGGGCACGAAGGAAGCGTCCTCGTGCAATATCTCCTCCATCCGATGGGCCAGCTCCCGCATTTCATCAAGGCTGTCCGACTCGTCGTAGCGCTCGATCAGCTCGTCGAGTTCCCGGATGGCAATGACCTGCATGTTGTTGGTCTGGGTGCGCACGCGGCGGTCCGGATTGGGCGATCCGTCCTCCAGCCAGGCATCGTGGTAGGCATTGACGGAATGGTAGGTCTCCCAGTAGCGCGGATACAGCTCCACCGAAACATTGAGGCCGACAAAGGCGATGTCGTGGTTCTTCTCCTGGACTTTGAGCCAATTGGCGGAGGGATCGAGAATCTCGATCCGCAATTCCAGGCCTGCCTTGCGGGCTTCTTGCCGCAGGATGGAGAGCACTCCGCGAAAGGCTTGGGCACCGGAGGAGAGGCTGAAGGAAAGCCGCTGGCCCCGCTCGTTCACGAGGATGCCGTCCGGCCCACGGCGGGTGAAGCCGGCTTTGGCGAAGTATTCCATCGCCCGGTCCGGGTCGAAGGGACGGGCCCGGATGTCGGGATGGGTCATGTCACCATAGCCGTCGGCGGTGGTGTTCATGCGGATATAGTCGCCGCGGAAAAACTGGTCGAGGACCTGCTGAAAATTGCAGGCGTAGTGAATGCCTTTGCGGATGTCGTTATTACTGAGGAGCGGCATGCTTGAGTTGATCCACAAGCCCCAGGTGGGCCTGGGAATGTCGTTGTAGAAGGTGGTTTTGTGAATAAACCCATCCCTCACCAGCGGATGGTCGTCGGGCAGCATGTCGTAGTTGTACTCGGTCAGGTTCATTCCGAACATGTCGAGCTGGCCGAGCAGGAAGGCCTCGAAGGCCTTGGGAGTGTCACGGATCACGCGGAGGCGGATTTCATCCGCGTTAAAGCGGTTGCGCCAGTACTTGAGGTCCTTTGCCCACCAGTCCTTCAGGCGGGTCAAGGTGATGCGGTCGCGGTTGAAGCGGATGCGCTCGATCTCTTCGTCGGTGATGACATAGGCGCCGGTCGTGGGCATGAAACGCCACTGGTAGCGCTGGATGTAGTCATCACCCATCTCGCGGAAAAAATGCTTCGGCAGTGGGCGTAGGTTGAGGATGCGGTGCTCCAGGTCGGGCCGGGCCTCCCGCATCGTCATGGAGAGAGTGTGGTCGTCGTATTTGGTTATATTAGTGTAATTGATCCCAATGCCGTACCAATTGTTGTACCAAGGATCCCGGATGTAGGCGGATTGGTAGAAGAAAAACATGAACATGACGTCGTCCACCGTCACAGGGACACCGTCGCTCCAGCGGGCCTCGGGATTGAGCCGCGCATAAACTGTGCGATTCTCGTAGTCGACCGCCCACTCCCGCGCCACACCGGGGAAGCGCTGGTGGCCGCCTTCGACATTGGGATGCAGGTGCGCCAAGGCGACCAGGATGTCGTCGAGGATAAAACGTCGGAAGGCGCTGTTGGCCTCGGGGCCGACGACCCTGAGGGTGCGGGGAAAGTCCCCCATCGCGCCGCGCTGGATGCCGCCCTTGACCGCTTCGGGTGAACCAAGGTCGGGCAGGTGGGAATTGTCGGTCCACTCAAGACCGTCCGGAATGTCGTCGAGGGTGCGAAAGCGGAAAAAGTCGGAATGCTCCGCGTAGTAGGCCTCAATCTCAGGAAATACATCCGGGGCATCCGCGGCCCCAAAACCCCCGGGGCGGTCATCCCGGCAGCAGCCGGACAGCACCAACAGCACACTGCCGCCCACCAGCCCTTGCCAGATTCGTTGCGTCGCTTTTTCCATCATTCGTAAACCGTGAATTTTTTCGGATCGAAGGCCTCGCGCACCGCCTCGCCGATAAAGGCCATCAGGGTCAGGATGACGGTCATGGCGGCAAAGGCGGAAAGGGTGATCCAAGGCGCGATCTTGAGCCGCTCAGTCCCCTGCCGCAGCAGCTCGCCCCAGCTCGGCGTCGGCTCACGCAAGCCGTAGCCGAGAAAGTCGAGTGCGGTCAGCGAGGTGATCGCGGTGATCATGAGGAAGGGCATGAAGGTGACCAGAGTTGCTATAATGTTGGGCAGGATATGATGAAAGATGATCCGTGAGGTCGAGGCGCCCAGGATCTGGGCCGCCGAAACATACTCGCGCGCCTTCTCTTTGAAAGTGCCGGTGCGCATGTAGTACGTCATGCCGGTCCACGAGAAAGCCACCACAATGACCAGCAAGAGCAGCAGGCTGGGCTCGAAGACCGAGGCAACAAAGATGACCGTATAGAGGAAGGGTATGTTCGACCAGATTTCAATGAATCGCTGGGTGATGAGGTCGAACCAGCCCCCGAAGTAGCCCATCGCGCAGCCGATCGCGATGCCAAGCAGGTAAACGCCGCCGACAAATCCGAAGGCGAAGATCATCGCATTGCGGAAACCGTAGATCAATCGCGCAAGCACATCGCGGTTCTGCGTGTCGGTGCCTAGAAAATTGCGGTTGGCGATGTCGGGCGGACGCGGGCGGATGAACTCGCCGGGATAGACGTCTTCAAAAGGACCGAAGGGCACCAGCGGCATGAGCACAAAACCTCCGCCTTGCTCGCGCAGGCGCTCCCGCAGCTCGCGGTAATTGGTCTCGTGGGAATAATCAAAACCGAACGCGGTTCCCGGAATCTGGGAGCCGTAGGTCGGAAACCGCACCGAACCTTCATAAACCACCAGCAGGGCCCGGTTGTTCACCAGCAGCTCGGCAAAAACCGCCATCAGCAGCAAGGCCGCCATGATGATGAGCGAATAATAACCGCGCCGCAGCGATTTGAAGCGCTTGATCTTTTTGACGGTGAGGGGATTCAGTCGCATCGGGGCCGTCAGTTGAAGCGGATGCGGGGATCGACCAGCGCCACGAGCATGTCCGAGATGATGTTGCCGAGCATGATGACGAAAGAGGAGATGACCAGGATCCCCATGACGGTGAAGTAGTCGCGGTCCACGATGGCTCGAAAACCGAGCAGGCCGAAACCGTCGATGTCGAAGATGACCTCAATGAGGAAGGAGCCGGTGAGGAAGAAGAGCAGGTTCTGGCCGAAGGTGGTGGCGATCGGGATGATGGAGTTGCGGAAGGCGTGCCGCACCACCGCAGTGTCGAACTTCACCCCTTTGGCCACCGCCGTGCGCATGTAATCGGCGGCGAGGTTGTCGAGGAGGTTGTTTTTCATCAGCAGGGTCAGAAAGGCGAAGGAGCCGATCAGGTAGCACATCAGCGGCAGGGTGGTGTGGTGGATGAGGTTGAAGACTTTGCCGATCAGGGAGAGGTCGGCGAAGTTTTCACCCACGAAGCCACCGAGGGGAAACCACTGGAGCTGAGCCGCGAAGATCAGGATAAGGATGCTGCCGAAAACGTAACTCGGGATGGCGTAACCGGCGAAAACGAGGATCGAGGACCAGTTGTCGATCCAGGTGCGGTGCTTGATCGCCTTCACCACGCCCAGCGGAATGCAGATCACGTAGGTGAAAAAAAAGGTCATCAACCCGAAGTAGATCGAGATCGGCAGCTTCGAAGCGATCACGCAGAGCACCGGCTCGTTGTAGATGAAGCTGCGGCCGAAGTCGCCCCGCAGGACGTTGAAAACCCAGCTCACGTAGGCCTGGAGAAAGGGTTTGTCGAAGCCGTAGTAGGCCTTCATCTGCTCGATCTGCTCCTCCGAAAGCGCCCGGCCGGCGGCGGCGTCTCCCCGGGTTTCGGCGCCGGCGAGCTGGATTTCGGCGATGTAACGCTCCACCGGCCCCCCCGGCACCACCCAGGTAAGGGCGAAGACGATCAGGGTTACACCTATCAGAGTCGGGGGGATCAGGAGGAACCTGCGGATGAAATAATCACGCATGCGAGTGTCTAAAAGAGCAAAAGTCGCACCACGATCAAACCGGCAGCAAGGAAAAAAGCCCTCCCCGCCGCCGCCGCCGCCGGCACGCTGGATTCAGAATTTCCCTCTCTTCGCATCCGCCCCGGGGTTGGCCCGTGCCTGGGGATCCCGCGCTCCCAGACCCAGCACCACGAGCAGCGGGGTCACCGCGAGGCAGCCCAGCAACGCCGGCCGGTAGCCGCCGCTGGCTGCCTCGGCCACCCCGAAAACCCAAGGCCCGAGTGCACTCATCACCACCACCGCGCCAGCCAGCAGGCCGTTGATCGCACCGAGGTGGCGCCGGCCAAAAAACCGCGGCCAAGGCACGTTAATCAGGATGCTGAAACACCCCCACCCGATCCCCGAACCGGCCACAAAAAGCCACCGCCCCCAGACCGGCTCCAGCGCCAACGCCCCTCCCAAGGCCACCGCCTGCGCCCCCAGCATCAGCATAAGCGCCCAGCGCAGGTCCATCCGCCCCGAATACCAGCCCAGGATGAGGCTGGTCACGATGTTGAAACCCGCCATCGGAATGAAGAGCGCCAAAGCGGCCTCCCGCCCGATCCCGTGCGCCCCCGCCAGCGAGACCATGTGAAAGGCGATCCCGGTCCCGACGAAGGCGTTCAGCGCCAACCCCAGTCCAAAGGCCCAGAAAACCAGGGTTCCCGCCGCCTCGCGGGCCCGGTAATCACGCGTCACTTCCGGCACGGGCGCGGACGTTTCCCCCCGCCGCGCCCGGGGTTGCTCCAGCGCCACGCCGCAGGCTTCCGGACTGTCCCGGAACAGGACCCAGACCAACGCGAGCAGGATCGTGCCGAAGACCGCTCCCACCACGATCCAGGCCTCCCGCCAACCCACCGCCAGGGCGAGGAAATTCAAGCCCACCGGGGCAGACGAAAACCCGAGCGAGAGCATGATTCCGTTCAAGCTCGCCGCTATGCCGCGCCGGGCCACAAACCACCGGAAAATCATCGTCCGGCAGGCCGTCATGATTACTCCGCCGCCCAGCGCCCGCATCGCGAAAAAACCCACGTAGAGCAGTCCGAAGGCCAGCCAGGGGCGCGCCTCGCCCCCGCCAAGGGCAACGTACAGCCGGTCGCTCCAGCCCATGTAAACCAGCGTCACCGCCAGTGCGCCCATCCCCCAGACCGTCACCCGCCGCGCTCCCCAGCGGTCCACCAGCACCCCCGCCCAGGGCGTGATCAGCCCCGCGCTGACCGTCCCCAGCATGTAGGCTTGGGCAAACCGCTCCCGGGACATATCCAGCAACCCCATCATCTCATCCACAAATGCGCTCATCCCGGGCGGGCTTCCGGGCACGATCGCCAGCATGCCGGCCGTGCCCGCAAAGAGCACCACCCAGCCATAATAGAAGGGCAGCCGCCGGGGATGGAAGGGCACGTGCCCATGGAAAGTCGCTTTCATGCTCTCGGGATGGCGTGGCAAAAGCCCCCACTATGCGCTTCTCCTCCGCCGCCGCCAGTCCTGTCCGGTCTTCTCCTTCGCCTTCCCCAAGGAAGGCCGCCCGGGACGACCGCTCCCCCTCGGCACCCGCCGCCCTGCGGGGAGATCGATCTTGCACTTGCATTCGTCCCCGGCCTCGAAAATAGTTTTATCCCTGTGACCGAGGGTCGCCCGCGCCCCCATCGTCTAGCGGCTAGGACGTAGGATTCTCATTCCTAAAACCGGGGTTCGATTCCCCGTGGGGGTGCCATTTCCACCGCGCCCGCTTAACGCTGTCCCGGCGGTGTAAGTCACCGGGGGAAGAGGGCATCACTGGCACAAACACGCGGGATTGCACTTGCCACGGACCGAACGGCGGCTTTGTCTTCTGACTGTCAGAGCACAACCCCTCCCATGAGCGGCCCCTCCCTGCGCGAACTGGCCCGGTCCCTCGGGCTCTCCCACACCACCGTTTCGGAAGCCCTGCGGGACTGTCCCCGCGTGCATCCGAAGACTCGCGAGCGGGTCGTCAAGGCCGCTGAAAAAGCCGGCTACCGTTACAACCCCCTCGCCGGAGCGCTCATGTCGGAGATGCGCCGCTCCCGGGCCGGCACCTTCCGCGGCCTTCTCGCCATCCTTGATGTCGACGACCCGGCCGACCGCACCAGCCCGGCCAACCGGTTCCACCAAGAGCTCACCGCCGGCGCCACCGAGCGCGCCACCGAGCTCGGCTTCAAGGCCGAAACCTTTGCCATCGCGAAACAAAACCTCTCCCTCAAGCGCCTCGACACCATTCTGCAGTCGCGTTCGATCCGCGGGATTTTCCTCCTCCCCGTCACCGTGGACCCCGATCTTTCCGGCCTCGACTGGTCGCACTATGCGGGGATTTACTCGGACTACCATATCCAGCACCCCGCGCTCCACACCGTCTGCTCCAATCATTACCGCTCCATGCTGCTGGTGATGGAGAAACTCCACCGCCTGGGCTACCGGCGGCCCGGGCTCGTCATCAACCGACCCCATGACGAGCGGCTCCTCTACCGCTGGGAGGCGTCCTTCCTCGCCTACCAGACCCACCGGTCGGTCACCGATCCGGTCCCGCCCCTGGTCGAGGAAGACGCCACCCGGGAAAGCTTCGGCCGCTGGTTCAGGAAAACCAAACCCGACGTCGTCCTCTGCCACAACACCGAGGTGCTGGAGTGGATGAAAGCCGAAGGCGCCGAGATCCCCTCCACCCACGGGTTCTGTTGCCTCAACACCCTCTCCGCCAGCGTCCCTTGCGCCGGGCTTGACCTGCGGCCGCGTCTCATCGGCGCCCGCGGCATCGAGCTGCTCATCGCCCAGATCCACCGCAACGAATACGGCCCGCCTGAGGTTCCGAACAACACCACCCTCATCGCCGCCTGGCAGCCGGGCCCCACCCTGAGAGGCCAGGCGGGCTAGCGCCTGATCAAGCGCCGCCACCCCCGCTTCGAACTGTCAGGCCCGCCCCGCGGTTCCCTCCGACCGAGCCGGCCTTACCTTGACCCGTCATGGGCCCCATCCCCGCGCCGCCGGTCGCCTCGTTTGCTTATCTCAACGTAGTCAATCCATGGATACTTCTGGGCGTCGCGGTGGCGGTTTTCACAGACCTCTCCGCCATGCCGTCCTCCTTCGCTCCGCCACCCCCCCATCCCGGGCTCTCGGTCCACCACGCCGCCGAGCCCGCCAGCCACCGCATCGGACTGGACCCGCCCCTCGGCGAGGTCGGCGCAATCTCCTTCTGGTTACTGCTCGACCGCCCCTACCGTGCCGGGCCCGGAGTCACCGCGCTGGACCGGGAGCTGGTCTCGCTGCCGGGGCTCTTCCGCCTGCGCTTCACCCACGCCCCCGAGCAGATTTCGCTCATCTGGCGCTGGGAGGGACTCGAAGACCGCGGCGACACCACCCTCAACGTCCAGCTCCCCGGCCTGCCCGGTCCGGGCTGGGTGCACTTCGCCGCCGCCTGGAATGCCGCCGACGGCCGCTTCGATGTTTTTCTCAACGGCTCGCCCCTGCGAACGCCCGGCACCCGCATCGCACCCTGGCAGCCCGGCGCCGCCCGCGAGGCCGTTTTTCCGCTCGGCCACTTCGCCATCGCCGATCCGCGCCTCTCCGCATCCGCACTTGCCGCCGATGCCATCCGCGAGTTGGTGGGGCCGCTTTACCGGGGCAGCCTCGACCACGTGCTCGGCCTGCGGGAGCGCGGCGCCTTCGACCCAGCGCCCCTCCGCGGCGACCTCATCGAGGCCAACCCACTCTCCGAGGCTTCCACCGCCGACTGGGTGCTGGAAGGCCCGGGGCGGATCGCCTTTGCAGACGGCTGGATGCGGATGGCCTCGGAGCGGCCGGACGGCTCCGACGGCCACCTCGTCTTTTGGCGGCCGGAGGATCTGCCCGACCGCTTTGTCGCCGAGTGGGAGATGCAACTCCTCGAGGAGACTGGCCTCTGCATCGTCTTCTTTGGCGCCCGCGGCCGGGACGGACGCGACCTCTTCGATCCTTCGCTCGCCCCCCGGGACGGCCGTTTTCTCCAATACACCGAAGGCGACATCGATTGCTACCACATCTCCTACTACCCCAACAGCCCCGTCATGGAACCGGGCCGGATCACCTCCAATCTCCGCAAAAACAGCGGCTTTTTCCTCGTCGACAACGGCCCCGAGGGCATCCCCATCGGCTCGCGCTCCGTCCACCGCATCACTCTGGTCAAGGACGGCCCGCACCTCCGCCTTGCCGTGGATGACCGCCTCGTGATCGATTTCACCGACGACGGCGAACGTTTCGGCCCCCGCCTCACCGAGGGCAAACTGGGCTTCCGCCAAATGCAGTGGACCGTTGCCCGTTACCGCAACCTGCGCATCCACCACCTGCGGTGAAACGCCGGCGGCCACCCCGGCCTGAGCCGCTGGCCGGGAAGAAGGCCTTCCCCCACTTCAACCGGTGCGCCGGCGGCGGCTGACGAAGCCCCGGAAGTCGTCGAGAATCGCGTAGAGGCAGGGAATCAAGACCATCGTGATGAGCGAGGCAAAGATCAGCCCGAAGATGATCGCCTGCGCCATCGGGGCGAGAAACTCCTCCTGGCCGCGCGAGAAGAAACCGAGGCTGAAAAGCCCGGCGATGGTCGTGGCGGTGGTGAGAAAGATCGGCCGGAAGCGGATCCGCCCGCTGATCAGGATGGATCGCCAACGGCGGTAAGGCTTCAGCCGCGCCGTCGTTTCCCCCGGATCGGGCGGGGCTCCGCCTTCATTGGGATCAAGCCGGCGGCGGTTCATGAAGTCCAGAAACACCACCGAGTTGTTCACCACGATCCCGGAGAGCGCGATCGTGCCCATGATCGCCATCAGCCCGAGCGGCTCGCCCATCACCAGCAGTCCCGCGATCACCCCCACTATGCCAAAGGGGATCACCGCCATCACGATCAGCGGCTGGAAGAACGAGTTGAAGAGCACCGCAAGGATGACGTAGATGAGCAGGAAGGCGATGAAGGCGGCAAACTGCATCGAGGCGATGCTGCGCTCGGTGTCCTCGTTTTCACCGGCCAGGCGGATGCGGTACTCCGGATAACGCTCGCTGTATTCAGGCAGCCACGACTCGATCATCCGGTTGACCGCCCGCGATGTGATGATGCGCGCATCCACACTGCCCGAAAGCGTCACCACCCGCTGCTGGTCGCGCCGGTTGATGCGGGAAAAACCGCTCGTTGGCACGATCTCCGCCACCGCCTCCAGCGCCACCGGCCGGCCTTCGCGGTTGATCAGGCGCAGCTCGCTCAGCCGCTCGGGATCGCGCTGGAGCCGCTCCTCGTAGAGCACCCGCACGACCACTTCGTCGTTGTCCCGCCGGCTCCGCGCCGCTTCCAGCCCCTGGATGGCCCCGGTCACCTGGAGGCCGACCCCGGCCACGTCCAGACCGCGCGCCGCCGCCCGCTCTTCATCGACCACCACCCGCAGCTCGGGCTTGTCCATGCTGAGGTTGTTGGAAAGCCCGAAGACGCCTGGGATCGCGCGCAGCCGGCCTTCCATCTCCACCGCGATGGCTTCGATGGTCGCGATATCCGCCCCGGAGATTAGCACGTTGATCGGCCGCCCCACCGGCGGACCGCCGCCCTCCATTTCCGCCGAACCCTGGACCAGCTCGGGAAATCCGGCCACGATCCGGTTCAAGTGGCGCTCGATGACCGAGGCCGGACGGCAGAGCGGATTCTGTTCATCCAAGTCGACCGTCACCATCGCCAGGTTGCTCCCGAACTGCAGGAACTGGTTGTCCACACTCAGACGCGCCCCCACCTGCGAAACGATCCCGTGCAGATCCGTCTCCGGCAATTCCGTGATGATGGTCTGTTCGAGCCTGCGGACCAAGTCCTCGGTCTGATCAAGTGAGGCGTTCGCCGGCAGCTCGAGTTTGACGAAGATGCGGTCCGCAAAATCCGTCGCGAATAGTTGGAACCGCAGCAGCCCGAAGCCGACCATCGCCAACCCCCCCACCAAGAGGAAGACAAACCCCGCGATGACCGCATACCGCCAGCGCAGGCAGCGCCCGAGCAGGTAAAGGTAGATCTCGATTACGTTCTTGAGAAACCGGTCCACCGCCATCCGGGTTTCCTGGTAAATGATGTCCGCGCTCAGCCAGGCCCGCCGTATCCCGCCCGGCGCCTCCGCCCGCTCCTGCTCCAAGTCCGCCACCTCGGGGGGATGCCGGACAAAGTCGCAGAGGTGGCTGGGCAGCACGATGAAGGCCTGCACCAGTGAGAAGGCCAGCGCCGAGATGACCACGATCGGGATGATGAGCAGAAACTGCCCCAGGATCCCCTCTGCCAACACCAGCGGCAGAAACGCCGCCACCGTCGTCGCCACACTCCCGAGCACCGGCCAGATCACTTCGGACGCTCCGTCCACCGCCGCCCGGAAGCGGCTCTTGCCCTCCTCGTAATAGCGGTAAACGTTTTCCGCCACCACGAGGGCATCGTCCACGATCATCCCCAACGCCATGATGAGCGCGAAGAGCGAGAGCAGGTTGATCGTCTCCCCCATCCAGTAGAGGACCAGAAACGCCCCCGCGAAAGAGATCGGCAGGCCGACGGCGATCAAGCCCGCCAGCCGCCAGTCCAGCAACAGCACCAGCAACAGGGTCACCACGATGAGCGCCTGGATGCCGTTTTGTAATACAGTCTGGATACGGACATCGATGTACTTGGTCGTGTCGCTGACGACCAAGGCCTCGATCTCCGGCGGCAGTGCGGCCGAGAGCCGTTCGAAGACCTCCCGGGTTTCGGCGGCGGTCTTGAGCGCGTCCGCCCCGCGCTTCTTCACCACCGTGAAGGTGATGGCCGGGTTGAGGTTGAGCCGGCCGCGGGTCTGCTCGCGGGCGGCCGTGTCCTTGATCATGGCGAGGTCGCGCAGGCGGGTGATCCCGCCTCCGGGGCGGGGCAGCCCGAGCGACTCCAGCTCCTCCGCCAGCGTCACTTCCGCAGGCACCCGCACCACGCGTTCTCCCCCCGGACCTTCAATCCGCCCGCCGACCCAATTGCGGCTGCGGCGGTTGACCGCCTCTTGGATTGCGGGCAGCGAAAGCCCGCGGATCTCGGCCATGTAGGGATCGACTTCGATCCAAATCTCGGGATCCGGCAGCCCGTCAATGAGGATGTCGGCCACGCCGCGCAGGGAGCGCAGCTCCTGCTCCATCCGCGAGACCAGCGTCCGGATCGTCTCCCGGTCGAAGCCGGGAGGCAGCCGCAGGCCAAAGGTCTGGAGCGGGAAAGGGATTTCGAACTCCTGCACCAGCGGCTCCTCCGCGGTCGAGGATAGCTTCGGCCGCGCCCGCGTCACCTGCTGGCGGACTTCGTTGACCACCGGATCGAGATTCTTCACCGCGGAGTCGATTTCCAGGAAGATGCTCGAAACATTGTCCTGGGAGACGGAGATCAGGTTGAGCAAACCGGTGATCCCGCCCAGCTCCTGCTCGATCGGGATGGTGATGCCCCGCTCGATGTCCTCCGGCGTGCTGCTGGTGGGATCGATGGTCTGGATCTGGATGAAGTTGGTCGAGACGTCGGGAAACAGGTCCACCGGCAGCCGGGTGGCGGCGGCAAAAAAACCCGAGACGAGGATGGCGGCGGCAATGATGTTCACCGCCACCCGGTTGCGGACGCTCCAGGACGGAAGATTCATGGCGGCGCCCTCAGCGGATGAGCAGAACTTGGCCCCGCTCCAAACCCGATAAAACGGGATGGCGGCCCTCGATCTCCGGCCCGAGTTCGACGCGCACCCGCCGGACCCCGCCCTCGCCATCGTCTTCCTCCACATAGGCGTTCAGCCCTTCGAAGCGCACCGCTTCGGCCGGCACCGTGAGATGATCCCGGTAGACCGCCACCACCGCCTCGACCACCCCGGTCAGCCCGCCCGGGATGCGGCCCTCCGGATTGGGCAGGACGCCCTCGATACGGAACAGTCCGGTGACCGGATCCGAGCTGGCCGCGCGGTGGCGGACCTCGATCTCGGTCTCCCCGCCGGCCTCCCCACTTGAGAAACGCAAAGGGAAGCGGCTCCCGGGCGTGAAGGTCTCCACCTCCCGCTCCCCGGCGTGGAAAATCACCCGCAGCGGGTCCACCGCAACAAAGTCCACCACCACCTGGCCCGGCGAGACGCTGTCCCCGGGATCGACCATCCGGGCATTCACGACTCCCGCAAACGGGGCCCGAATGACATGCCGCTCCAGCAACTCGCGCTGCCGCCGCAGCTCCACTTCCAGCCGGTCGCGCTCGCGCTCCTGGATTTCCAGCCGCGCCACCAGTGCATCGTGGGTGCTGCGCGCCACCGAACGGGCCTCCAGCAACGCCCTGCTCTCCTCAACTTGGCGCCGCAGGTCCTCCACCGAAACCCGGGCCGCGGCCAAGCCGGCCTCGGCCGCATCGACCGCGATCTGCGCCAGCACCGGATCCACCCGCAGCAGAGGCGCTCCTTCGTCCACCACTTCCCCGGCCTCCACCAAAGTTTCCATCACGCGACCTGAAACTTCCGCCGCCAACCGGGCCTCCGCCCAAGGCCGCAGCCGGGCTGCAAACCGCCGCGTGCGCTCCAAGGTGCGCTCCTCGACAGTGACCTCCAACGGCGCCGGCGCAACCAGCGTGGCCCGCTCCTCCTCCGCCAGCCGCTGGCGCTCCCAATAGTTGAAGAGCCGTGCCACCGTCGTCGCGGCGGCCAGGATGATGAGAAACACCGCGGCCAACCCAAGCACCGCTCGCTTCGTCCGTCGTTGCAGCATCCGCCACTGAATGCGGACTTTCCCCACGGCGTCAACCGGCGCCGCCATCCCATCGCAAGAGCCGTTCTTTCTCCATGCGGCCGATCAAGGCCGGACGCGCATGCTCCCGAAGCGTTCTCCAGGTCAAACCATGGAAATCACCGGTGACGGCTCCCGGCAACGGGAGCCTGGACAGCCTTCAGCACCAATGGTGCGGCCATTCCATAGCCCAGCCCAGCGGGCTGGATGATCGGACAACACGACGGCGCGGCCTGAAAGGACGCGGTCCACGAGTCAGACCGACGCTGCCTCGGGTGGTGGATGGCCCGGACGTAGCGGAAGCGCGGAGCGCTTTCGGAGGGTGCGACGTTGCGGTGCGGGGCACGAAGCCGCTCCCCGGCCCCGCTACGACGGAGGGGGGCGCGACTGGCCCGGGCGTAGCGGAAGCGCGGAGCGCTTTCGGAGGGTGCGACGTTGCGGTGAGGGGCACGAAGCCGCTCCCCGGCTCCGCTACGACGGAGGGGGGCGCGACTGG
>REEB01000081.1 GCA_007695295.1 Puniceicoccaceae bacterium | reverse complement strand
CCCACCGTGGAAGTTTACGAAGTTCCCCGCGAACCGGATCGCCCGCCCAACCCCGCGCTGGCGGAAATCCGCGGCGAGCCCGCGCGGCCGGGCGAGCCGGACTGGGGCGAGCTGGGCCTCCGCTGGGACCGCCCCCCAACCTGGGGTTTGAAGGTGGCGGGGCAGTTTGCCCTCGCCGCTTACCGCATCATTGGTCCCGACGGACGGGAAGCCGAGATGACGGTGTCGCGCTTTCCCGGCGATGCCGGGGGACTGGCCGCGAACCTCAACCGCTGGCGGGAGCAGCTCAACCTGCCTCCCGAATCTCCGGAAATACTCCTCGCCAACCTCGAACGCATGCACCCCCAGGGCCGCGAAGTGCTCCTCGTGGATCTGCACGGCCGGCCCGGTGCGGACGGACTGGTACAGCGGACGCTCGGCGGCATCCTCACCCACCGCGAGGCGACATGGTTTTTCAAGTTCATGGGTCCGGACTCCGTCGTTGAAGCCGAAAGCGGCAACTTCCTCCGCCTGCTTGAGTCGATCCGCTTCGACCTCCCCACAGCCCTCCCGGCCCCGGCGGGCACGGAACCGCCTCCACCTGCCTCTGCTCCACCTCCCTCGGCTCCGCCCGAGCCCGGCGCCCTCATCGGCGACATGCGCGGCCGGGCCGGCGAAGTTGCTCCGCCACCGGCCGCGCCAGCCTTGGCCTACCAGACGCCGGAGGGTTGGGTCGAGCTGACCGCGGGCGGCATGCGGGCCGCCAGCTTCACCATCCCGGGCGGCGACCGGCCGGATGCGGATGTTTCCGTGATCGCCCTTGCCGGAGCGGCCGGGGGCGAGGGGGCCAACATCAGCCGCTGGGGCACCCAGCTCGGTCTGCCCGCCCTGGCGCCAGCCGCCGCCTCCGCCCTCGCCCACGAAGTCGAGGCCGGCGATCATACCTTCCGGGTCGTCGATCTCCAAAGCACCGAGCCCATCCTCGCCGGAGAGCTTCATGGGCGGATCGTCGGCGCCATTCTCGCCCAGCCCGACCGCACCTGGTTTTTCCGCCTCAGCGGAGAGGCCGACCTGGTCGGGGCACACTTCGACCGGTTTATGGCTTTTCTCGGCACCGTGGCCTTCGAAGAGACGAGCCCCTCGGAGGCGGCCCCCCGCTACTGAAGCATGCACGCACTCAGGATCCTGCTCCGCCTTTTCAGCTCGCTGCAGCTCACCATCGCCTGCCTCATCGCGGCCATGGTGCTGGTGTTTGTCGGCACCATTGACCAAGTGAATCTCGGCATCCACGCCGCCCAGGCCAAGTATTTCCACAGTTTCGTGGTCTGGTGGGAGTTTCCCGAGAGCCACCTGCGCCTGCCGGTCTTTCCGGGCGGATTTCTTCTCGGCGGCGTTCTGATCGTCAACCTGCTGGCCGCGCACTTCACCCGCTTCAAACTCAGCGCCGGCAAAAGCGGCATTGTCCTCATCCACCTCGGCATCATCCTCCTGCTCGTCGGTGAGTTGGTCACCGGTCTCTTCCAGGTCGAGAGCCAGTTGCGGCTCAGCGAAGGGGAAACCAAACGCTTTTCCGAGAGCTGGCGATCGGTGGAGCTCGTCCTGATCGACCGCTCCGATCCCGAGGTCGACCGGGTCTGGCGGATCGATGAAGCCGCCCTCATCGGCGGCGGCACGTTTCGCCAGCCCGACTTTCCGGTCGACATCGTCGTGCGGCGCTTTCTGCCCAACTCCCGCGTCTTCCGCCGGCCTCCGGGCGAGTTGCCCCCGGAGGCGGTCACCGCCGGGCGCGGCTTGGGCCGCAATCTCTTCGCCACCGAGCTGCCCCGGACCGGAAAAATCGACGAGCGGGACATCAGTACGGCCGAAGTGGAGCTGGTCACTCCGGAAGGTTCGCTCGGCACCTGGATGGCCTGCAATGCCTTCGACGAAGTGCAGCCGATCGAGATCGACGGGCGCACCTTCCACCTCGAGATGCGGCAGCGCCGCTATTACAAGCCCTTCTCTCTCCACCTCCTCGAGTTCACCCACGACCGCTACCCGGGCACCGACATCCCCGCCAATTTCTCCAGCCGGGTGCGCCTTCACAACCCCGCCACACGGGAGGACCGCAGCATCCTGATCTACATGAACCATCCACTGCGCTACGACGGCCTTACTTTCTACCAAGCCGGCTACGATGACGACGACACCACCTCCATCCTCCAAGTCGTGCGCAATCCGGGCCGCCACCTGCCCTACATCGCCAGCTCGCTGGTCACGCTCGGGCTGGTGGTGCAGTTTCTGATGCACTTCCACCGCTTCGGCAAACGCAGGAGGGCGGGGAAATGAAGCGCTGGCTCCCCGCTGCCGTCGTCCTCCTTGCCGCCCTCTGGATCATTTCAGTCCAGCTGCGGCCGGACTCGCCCACGCCTTTCGACCTCAAGGAGTTCGGGAAAATCCCGGTCCTCGTCGGCGGCCGCATCAAGCCTTTGGATACGGTGGCGCGCACCTCCCTCATGGTCATCCACGGCAAGCAGGTCCTGCGCACCCGCGACGACGGCCGGATGGAGGCCATCGCCTGGCTCGCGGAACTCATGATGCGGCCCGACCTCGCGGACCACCGCGAAGTCTTCCTGATCCACGACCCGGATCTCTCGGCCTGGTTTGCCGGCACCGACGACTCCCGCAAAACCTTCTCCTTCGCCGAAATCCACCCGCACTTCGAGGAGATCCAGCGGCAGGCCGCCCGCGCCGCTGAAATCGACGTCCAGCTCCGCAACCGCTTCGAACGGGCGGTCGTGCGCCTGCACAGCGCCATCAGCCTCTATGCCCGGCTCAAACATTCGCTCCACGACGGGCTCTTCCCCGACATGGCCGCCGAAGTGGGGGCCTACGCCTCCGTCCTGCGCCCCGGCATGCAGGCGCTCAACCGCCGCCAGGCCGGTCAAGACTACGACGAAGCCAGTTTTGAAGCCCTTATCCGCTTCGCCGACCGCTACCGCACCCTCGATCAAGCCGGCTACTTTTTTCCCGTGCCCCACGGCCCGCCCGACTCCACCGACTGGCGCAAGGCCGGCATGAGCCTGCTCGAAAGCCTCCACACCGGAAGCATCGATCCGGGGATGAAACGCATCGCTGAAATCGTCACTGCCTACCGCTTCGACGATCCGGAACGCTTCAACCAAGCCGTCGCCGAACACTTGACCGCCGTGGAGGACTCCCACCCACAGCGGGCCTCCCGGGCCTCCGCGGAGAGTTTTTTCAACCACCTCTCCCCTTTCTACAAGAGTATGGTGCTCTACGTGGGCGTCTTCCTGCTCGCCTGCGCCTCCTGGCTGGTCTGGCCGCGAACACTCGCTCAGTCGGCCCTCTGGCTGGCCACGCTGGCTTTCGTACTCCACACCAGCGGCATCATTTTCCGGATGTGGCTGGAAGGCCGCCCCCCTGTCACGAACCTTTACTCCTCGGCCGTCTTTGTCGGCTGGGGCTCTGCGCTGCTCGGCCTCCTCCTCGAGCGCTGGTACCGCAACGGCATCGGCGCCTGCACGGTCGCGGCGGTCGGTTTCTGCACGCTGTTGGTCGCCCACCACCTCTCCGGCGACGGCGACACCATGGAAATGCTGCGCGCGGTGCTCGACTCCAACTTCTGGCTCGCGACACATGTGGTGGTCATCACCATGGGCTACGCGGCCACCTTCCTGGCGGGATTTCTCGGGATCATCTTCGTCTTCCGGGGCGTTTTCAGCACCACCCTCGCCCCCGAGGTGGCGACGGCGCTTTCGCGGATGATTTATGGAGTGCTCTGCTTCGCGCTCCTCTTCAGCTTTGCCGGCACCGTGCTCGGCGGCATCTGGGCGGATCAGTCCTGGGGACGCTTCTGGGGCTGGGATCCGAAGGAAAACGGCGCCCTCCTCATCGTGCTCTGGATAGCGGCCATCCTCCATGCCCGCTGGGGCGGCTACATCCGCATGCGCGGCCTGGCCAACATGGCCATTTTCGGCAACATCGTCACGAGCTGGTCTTGGTTCGGCACCAACATGCTCGGCATCGGACTCCACTCCTACGGCTTCATGGAGCAGGCTTTTCTCTGGCTCGCGCTCTTCATGCTCTCCCAGCTCGCGATCATCGCGATCGGCTGCCTTCCTTCGCGACTTTGGCGCAGCCGTCTGCCCGGCGCCTGAGCCGGGGCGGCCGCCGCCGCGACACACAGTCCGACCCCGGCGGCCGGTTTTTCACCAGCTTTTCTAAACTCCAACCGGTTCCGGACGAATGTTGTGGGACATTACTCATGCTCCCCGGACGACTCCTATACCATCACTCTCGGGCATCGGTCCGGTCCTATTCACCGCATCAGCCATGGCTCTGCTAAAAACCGAGGAATTGGAACCGGGCATGGTCCTGGAACGCGAAGTGGTCAACTTGGACGGCCAGATACTCTTCGCCTCCGGCGCCACCCTCAACGACCGCCAGATCAGCATTCTGAAAAGCTGGGGCGTCGACCGGGTGCAGATCGAAGGCGGGCAGTCCCGCGACCTGCCGCTGGACCAGCAGTTTTCCGAAAGCGTGCTCGAAGAGGCCGGCCGTACAGTGGACTTCCTCTTCCAGCACACCGACCCAAAGCACCCCATCATCCAGGACCTCCGCCACATCTGCCTGAAACGCAAGGCGACCAAACTCCAGCGCCACGCCGAAGAGCCCTACGATGACGATGCATCCTGAAATCGAATCCCTGGTCAGGAACTCCTCCCGGGTGCCGACCCTGCCCACGGTCTATTTCCGCATCCGCGATGCCATCGACAATCCCCGGGCTTCTTTCGAAAACATCGCCGAAATCACCAGCAGCGACCAAGGCCTGACCGCCCGCCTCCTCCGCCTGGCCAACAGCGCCTTCTACGGCTACCCCAGCTCGATCAGCAGCATCTCCGAAGCCCTCACCGTCATCGGCCTGCAGCAGTTTCGCGACCTCGCCCTCTCCACCTGCATCATCGACCTCTTCCGCGGCATCCCTTCGGACCTGATCGAAATGCGCTCCTTCTGGCAGCACTGCGTGGCCACCGGCCTCTGCGCCCGGCTCCTCGCCCAAGAGCGCCGCGAGAGCAACTCCGAACGCTTTTTCCTCGGCGGTCTCCTCCACGATATCGGCCGGCTCATCCTCTATCAGGCCCGCCCCGAGGAGTCGCTGGAAATTCTCCGCGAAGCCAAAGCCAACCACCGCCTCCAGTTTCTCGTCGAACGCGAGCGCCTCGGCTTCGACCATGCCGATCTCGGCGGCGCCCTGCTCGAACAGTGGCACCTGCCCAAATCCCTCATCGAGGTGGTGCGCCGCCACCACGATCCGCTGCAAACCGCCACCAACCCCGGCGAAACCAGCATCGTGCATGTCGCCGACTTCCTCGCCCACAGCCTGCAGCTCGGCACCACCGGAGAACAGTTCGTCCCCCCGCTCTGCGCCGAGGCGTGGGAAAGCTGCGGCGCCTCCCGCCCCACCCTGCCTTTCCTCGTCGAGCAGGTGGAACGCCAGTACCACGACGTCACCCATATCTTCATCGGCGGCAACAACTGAGCGTTCCGGCCCCATGATACCGATCGAACACGGCAGGAACAGCCCGCCCACGGAGCGGGACAGCACCCCGTCCAAGGGCAGTCGGATCATTTCGGAGTTCGAAACCTTTCAATCGTTTTGCGCCCAACTGCGGGACAGCAAAGCCCTCGCCGACATCGTTCGCCTCACCGCCGAAACCCTCGGCACTTTCGCCCCCTTCGAGGTGATCGGCTTTCTCCTCGTCAGCCCGAATGACCCCGGCTTCAATCTCAGCCAGGTTTATCCCGAGTCCTGCCGCGAAGACCTCCAGGCCCGCATCGACGAGCAGATCGAGTCGGGCAAATTCGCCTGGGCGCTGCGCCATCCGCGCCCGCTCAAGCTCGACCTCCAGCCGTCGGACCGCCACCTCATCCTCACGCCGCTCGTCACCCGCGAGCGCACCCTCGGCATGTTTGCCGGGATTGTGCCCGCCGACGGTCTCGACCAGGAAAACCTGCTCCTCCTCCAGCTTTCCGTCGTCCTCAACATCGCGGTCACCGCCCTGGAAAACCTGCTCCTGCGCGAGGACCTCATCCGCCACAACCACCAGCTCGAGCAAATCGTTGAGGAGCGCACCGCCGCCTTCATGAAGGCCAAGGAAGAGGCCGAACGGGCCAATATGGCCAAAAGCGATTTCCTCGCCATGATGAGCCACGAGCTGCGCACCCCGATGAACGGCATCATCGGCTTCGCCAACCTCCTCCTCGACACCCGCCTCACCCCCGAGCAAGAGGATTTCATCCAGACCATCCGCAGCTCCGGCGATGCCCTCCTGCGCATCATCAACGACATTCTCGACCTCTCCAAGATCGAGGCCGGAAAACAGCAGATCGAGTCCATCGACTTCGACCTCCGCCAGATCCTCACCAACAGCCTCGACCTCGTCCGCGAAAACGCGACTGCCAAAAACCTAGCGCTCCGCCACGACTTCAGCCCTTCGCTGCCCAAACTGGCCCGCGGCGACCCCGGCCGCATTCGCCAGATCCTGATCAACCTCCTCAGCAACGCGATCAAGTTCACCAACCGGGGCGAAGTCATCCTCCGCGCCACCGTCGACCGCCACACCGAGGATGGCGTCTTTCTCCGCATCGCGGTCAAGGACTCCGGCATCGGCATTCCCACCGAAGTCCAGGAAAAGCTCTTCAGCCCCTTTACCCAGGCTGACTCCTCCACCAAGCGCAAATTCGGCGGCACCGGTCTCGGCCTCGCCATCTGCCGCAAGCTGGTCGAGATGATGGGCGGCCAGATCGGCATCCGCAGCACCCCCAAGATCGGCTCCACGTTCTGGTTCACCGTGTTTGTCGAAACCCCCACCCCCCGGGACCAACCCAGCCCGGCGGACCTGGCGCCACCCGATCCGGCCTCCACCTCCGGCAAACGCGTGCTCCTCGCCGAAGACAATCTCGTCAATCAGAAGGTTTTCACCCATATGATGAAAAAGCTCGGCTGCACCCTCATCTGCGTGGACAACGGGCGCGAAGCCGTCGACCGCCTCGAGCAAGAAGCCTTCGACCTCATTTTCATGGATTGCCAAATGCCCGAGATGGACGGCTTTGAAGCCACCCGCGAGATCCGCCGCCGGGAAGAGGAGACCGGCGGACCGCGCCGCATTATCGTCGCCATGACCGCAATGGCGCTGAAAGGCGACCGCGAGCGCTGCCTTGAATCCGGGATGGACGACTACGTGACCAAACCCGTCCAGCTCGAAGCCCTCCGCTTCGTGCTCCACCGCTGGACCGTCCAGCACCCCAACGCCTGAGCCATCCGCGCCCGCGGCGAAAAAGCGAGAAAGGTCAAGAATTGGGGACTGACCCCACTAGGCCGCAGCCGAGTTGCCGGCCGCGAACAAGCGGTTCTCCTGAGCCGATGTTCAAAGTGCAAGGTCTGCCCCTATTACAGCTTGATCGATGAGGGACAACCCGTCTGGAATGAAGATTCTCGAGCCATGGCACGGAGACGCTATCAACCTACATGGAGGGGATTGAAAGAAAGGGGGATACTGCAGGAGCGTCATGTCCAGATGGCGATCGACCTGGGGATGTCAGCCGACACCATCGTTCAGGAACACGCCGCGGCACCCGACCGTGGAGATCTGCTTTTGTTGGAGTGGGTGGAGGATCGCTTTTTCAACAAGCACGGACACTACTCGCCGACGAGCACTGCAACGCCCGAGACCCAGGCAGAGCATCCGGCGGAGAACTCACTCCTCCAGGATCCCTCCGAGGCCATCAGCCAAATTTGCCATGAGACGGGCCTCCGGGAGGACGATGACGACGCTTTTGAACTCGCCAATGAGTTGATCGAACGTCGCGAGCGGGAAACCCCGGTGAGCTATGGTGAGATTTTCGAGGAGGATCAACGGATGCTCCGGCGTCAGGCAGATTTCCGCATTGGCGCGCGACGCTTGCCAAACGACTGGCCGCGATGGCGGAAGTTCAGCAGGTGCGCTTGTTTGGCTCGGTGGCCTTGCCCCTCTGGAAAGATGTCCCCCGCCATAGCCGCCTCCGTCACCGGAAAATCCAGGTGTACCACGAGTGCGGCAACATCGATCTGGCCGTTTGGGTGACCTCGCCTGCCAAGGCTGACCTCATGCGCAAAGCGTCTTCTCAGGTGGTCAACGACCTGAACAGCAAGGAGGTCTACCTTTCGATCGCGCACCACTCCTTCAGTGTACATCTGATCAGGGAAAAGGATGATCGCTATCTCGGGATGGTTTGCCATTATAACCGATGCCCCAAGCACAAGCCGGAGTGCTCCGTTCCAGGATGCGGAGCCCATCCCTTCGTCCAGATCCTGCACGTGTTCCGCCTCAAGCCAGAGCGGT
>REEB01000142.1 GCA_007695295.1 Puniceicoccaceae bacterium | reverse complement strand
CGTTCGGCTTTGGAAAGGATCCAATGCGGACAACATTCCCGCATTCTAGGGTCTGGCTCCGACTTTTGCGTTCTTTAGCATGATCGTGGCCGGCAAGATTCATGGGAAGGTTCGGAAGAATACGATCCGGTTTCGGGCCGTGTGTGGGCGGTGGTTGAAGGGAAGAACATGAAGGCGAGGACCTTCTTTCATCCGGGCGATGAATCCGGTTTCGAGGCGAGCACTAAGCGGAATCAAAGCAAGTCGGAGGAGTCGTTGATCCCCCGGTGGTATTCGTAGCCTGCGACTGAAGTTACCAACGAGAAATTATACAGAGATCGATAGACCGCGAAACGAGCAGGCCACTCAATCCGCGGTGCGGACGACGGCCCGGCCTTCGCGGGCGATCTGGAGCAGGCGGGCGACCATACCATAACGGGGGCTGCCGAGGGCGGTGGCGAGAAAGGCCACCCCGAGGCAGAGGACGATGCTCGCTCCGCTGGCGAGCCCGGCATGGTAGCTGAGGAGCAGACCTGCGAAGGTGCCGGCCATGGCGAGGCCGGCTGCGATGGCCAGCATCCGCGTAAGGTGGTCGGTCCAGAGGTAGGCGGTGACGGCGGGGAGGATGAAAAGGCCCAAGGCCAAGACCACGCCCATGGCCTGGAGTGCGGCGACGAGGTTGAGCACCACGAGCGAGAGGATGCCGAGGTGGACAAAACCACCGCGCCGGCCGCTGGCGCGGTAGAAAACCGGGTCGAAGGTCTCCACGAGGATGTTGCGGAAAAACAGCACCACCACGGTCACGGTCACGAGGGTGGCGCCAGCCGCCAGCCAGACATCCCCCGGGCCGACGCCGAGGATGTTGCCGAAGAGAAAGTGCAGCAGGTCGATCTGCGGCCCGATGAAAGAGACGAGCACGATGCCGGTGCCGAGGAAGAGTACGAAGAGCGCGGCGAAGGCGGCCTCTTCCTTGAGCCGGGTGAGGCGGCAGATGAGGGCGCTGCCGAGGCTGGTGAGCAGCCCGGCGATGAGAGCGCCGACGAAGAGAGCCCAGGGGGTGGCGCCGAAAAGCAGCCAGGCCAGCCCGATCCCGGGCAGGAGCGAATGGGCGAGGGCGTCGCCCATGAGGGCCAGCCGCCGGAGCACGAGCAGACAGCCGAGGAGGCCGCCGCTCAGCCCGATGAGCAGGGCCGCGGCGAGGGCCCGCCGCATGAAGGCGAACTCGAAGGGCTCGAGAAAAAACTCAGCCAGCCACTCCATCGATGGGGTTGAAAAGCGGGGCGAGGCAGTTTTCCCGCAAGCACTCCTCCGCCGGACCGAAAGCGACGAGGCGGGTATCGAGGACCAGCCCGTGGGTGCAGAGGCGGCGGGCCAGTTCGATCTCGTGGATGACGATGAGAACAGTCCGGCCGAGCCCCCGCCAGGTGCGCAGGACGGCAACGAGGTCGGCGGTGGCGCGCTGGTCGAGTCCGCCAAACGGTTCGTCGAGCAGGAAAAGGTCCGCTCCTTGGGCGAGGGCGCGGGCGAGAAAGACCCGCTGCTGCTGCCCTCCGGAAAGGCGGCGGATTTGCTGGTCGGCCTTGGCTTCCAGGCCCATTTCGCGCAGGGCGGAGCCGACCCGCTCGTGATCGGCGGCCCCGAAGCGCCGAAAGCTCCCGAGGGCGGGAAAACGCCCCATGCGCACCACCTCGCGCACGGTGATGGGGAAATCCCAGTCGATCTCGGCCCGTTGGGGCAGGTAGGCGATGCGGGGAAGGGCGTGTTGGGCGTGGTGGTCGCCGATGCGGATTTCGCCGGAGGTGAGGGGGTGCCAGCCGAGGATGGCGCGCAGGAGAGTGGTTTTGCCGGCGCCGTTGGGGCCGACGACCGCGGTCAGGCTGTTGCAGGGGATGGCGGCGGTGATGCGTTCCAAGGCCGGAGTGCGGCCGTGGTGCACGGTGACCTCGCGAAGCCTGAGGATGCACTCTTCCACTGCCCCGCGACCATGGGGAGACGCCGGGGCGGTGACAATGGCGTTTGCGCCGGGCGGGCGCGGCGCCGGCAGGAAGTCCTCAGAGCAGGGCGCCGACAATGGTTTCGATATTGGTCCGGAAAAGGCCTTCGAAGGAGTCGGCCGGCGACCCCGGTTTGCCGAGGCTGTCGGTGTAGAGCTGCCCGCCGAGGGGGATGCCGGTGTCGCGCGAGAGTTGTTCGAGGAGACGGGGGTTACTGACCGACTCGACGAAAAAGGCGCCGGCCGGCTCTTCACGGAGGTCGCGGAGGAGGGCGGCAAGGCTGCGGGCGTCCGGCTCCTGGCCGGTGCTGAGGCCGCGGACGGCGCGGATGCGGATGCCGTAGGCGTGGCCGAGGTAGCGGAGGGCGTCGTGGGAAATGACGATCGAGCGCTTGGCTTCGGGGATGGCGGCGAGGCGCTCGCGGGCCCAGGCGTCGAGCTCCCAGAGGCGGCTGGTGAAAGCGGCGGCGCGGGTGTTGAAGTAGGCTTCGCCATCAGGATCGAGGGCGGCGAGGGCGCGGCGGATGTTTTCGACATAGCGGGCGACGTTGGCGATGTCGTGCCAGGCGTGGGGATCGATGATGCCGGCGGCGGTGGCGGTGCCGCAGCTCGCACAGGAGTCGCAGTCCTCGCAGCCTCCGGCGGCGGCTCCGGCGTGGTGGTGGTGGTGGCCGTGGTCGTCGCAGCAGAGGGTTTCGCCTGCACCGAGGACGAGGAGGTGGGCGCCGGCGGCGGCCTCGATGACCGGGCCCTTGAAGCCGGAGTTTTGGATGACGCGGTTGACCCAGGTTTCGAGACCGAAGCCATTGCTGACGACGAGATCGGCCCGGGCGAGCCGCCCGACTTGGGCCGGAGTGGGCTCGTAGCGGTGGACATCGACGCCCGGCTCGAGCAGGCAGAGGGCGTTGACGCGCTCCCCGCCGACCTGCTGGACGAGATCGTGCAGGATGGTGTTGGTCGAAACGACGGCAACGCGGGCCGGGAGAAGACCGGCGCCGAGAAAAGCGGCCAGGAGCGTGGCGACGAGCAGGCGGATGGATGGCTTTGGCATTGCGGGAAAGGAAGTCTGGATCATTGAACTATCGGCAACAGTCACTGAAAGCCTAATGAAAGAAATCTGCAATAAGAAAATGCCAACTTTGCTTGATTGGGGCGCGAAACGGGGGGAGGCGGGGGCTTGAGATGACGCCCGCCCGTCGTCGTCCCTGGGGTCAGGCGCTCTTGTTCGCCTATTTCCGCCGGCTCTTGCGGCGGCATTTTTACCGGGTGGTTTTGTATGGGGATGAGAGCGGGCCGCGGGCGGCGGACAACTATCCACTGGTCTGCTACAGCACGCACCCCTCGTGGTGGGATGGGTTTCTGGAAGTCTTGCTGGTGCGGCGCCACCGGCAGGAAGTGCACCTGATGATGGAGGAGCGCAACCTGCGGAAGTTTCCGCTTTTCCGCTGGGTGGGGGTCTTCGGGGTGGATGTGGCGACGCCGGCGGGCCGGGCCGGCGGGCTGCTGCACGGGATGCGCCTGATGCGGGATGCACCGGAGGGTTCGCGGCGCTGCCTGTACTTTTACCCGCACGGGCGGCTGGTGACGCCATGGGAGCCGTGGCCGCCCTTTCCCACAGGTGCGGCGGCCCTCCTGGGTCCGGGGCGGGCGCGGGCGGCGGTGCCGGTGGCCAAGCTTATCCACCACGGCCGCCACCAGTACCCGGAGGCCTTTCTGGAGATGGGGCCGCCGCTCTTTCCCCCCGCCGGGGCGGAGGCGATGGAGCAGGCCCTGCGGGGGTGCTTCGACCGCCTGATGGAGCGGGCGCGGCGGGACGACTGGTCGGGTGGCGTCGAGTTGCTTCCTCCGGGCGGCCCCGGGCGGGGAGAAACCGACTGAAGCCGGTTCCTGCGCCTCACCGGTGCACCCTGCCCGCGGCCACGATGGCGATCTGGATGGCATAGGACCGGACCGGCGCGGCTTCGGTGGGGGCGCCGGCCTTTTTCGCCGCTGGATCGCTCGGGAAAAACTGGAGGACAAGCAGCCCGGCGATGATCAGCACCGCAGCCGCGATCACTGCCGGCTCAGGGACTTTGCGAAACCAGAGCGCGGTCAGCAGTCCGGTGGCGATTGGCACGAGGAACGATATCCAGGACAGAAAGATGGGTCCGGCACCCCGCAGGATGGCAAAGTAGACCACGAAGCCGAGGGCAGTGCTTCCTTCCGCCAGGCCGACGACGGCTAGAATACTGGCCGTCAGGGCCGCGGTGGGAAGGAGGGAACCTTGCACAACCACCACCGGGGCCAGGAGCAGAGTCGAGCAGCCCAACATGCAGGCGGCCACGAGGAGCGGGGAGTGTCCGGCGAAGCGTTTGCCGACGATCGAACCTCCGGCGTAGGAAAGGGCCGCCGCCATCACCGCCGCCAATGCGAGGGCGGAGGGAGTGGCGGCGGAAGGATTGCCGGGCAGGGCGACTGTCAGCACCCCGCCGAGCCCGAGGGTGATCGCGACCAGTTTCGACGGCGTGAGCGGCTCGCGGGAAGAAGCGCACCGGGCCACCACAAGCGTGAAGAGCGGCGTGAGCGCACAGAGCGTCGCCGCGGTGCAGGGGCTGATGGTTTGCTGGGCCCAAGAGATGAGCAGAAACGGGAGGACATTGCTGAGCAGACCGAGCGCGGCAAAGCTCAGCCAAAGCCTGAAGTCACGCGGCGGTCGTTCGCCGCGGAGAAGGGCGATGGTGAAGAGCGTGGCCGAGGCGAGGGCGACCCGCCAAAAGGCCACCGACAAAGGGGCAAAGCCTTCGAGAGCGGCCTCGATGAGGAGGAAGCCCCCGCCCCAGAGACTGGCGAGTGCAAGCAGGAGAATCCAATAGAGAGGTGACATGGGTGACGCCGCAGAGATGCGGATGCAGGGTTGGTTGGTCGTGGGGCCGCGTGCAGCGGCGGGTCACCTCTTTATCAAAAGCCGTGCCACCCGGCTGAAGTTTGCTTAAAATGTTGATTAGGAATAGGATAAAATAATAAGTGATCTTCCCTGTGGGCTGACGGAGATTCGTCACTGACGACATTTCGAAGGCACGGCGGACCGCGACCGACGAAACTTCGCCACCACCGGGACAGGTGCCGGGTTGGGTTGTCGGCGGGAGACCGGGGCGGCGGAGATCAGCCGGGGGTCAGGATGTTGATGCCTTGCAGGTCGAAGAGGGGGGCGGCGGCAAGAAACTGGCGGTCGTGGGAGTAAACTTCGCGGTAACCGTGGACGGTGGCGCATGCGAGATGGAGGGCATCGGCGGCACGCAGAAAGGTGGTCGCCGGGGCGGCGCGGTAGGCGTGCTCCAGCCGGATCAGGACTTCGGGGGTGAGCGCGTGCCAGACAAAGCCGTGACCGCATCGCTCCAGATCGAATTGGTTCAGGGCTGACAGGTAGTGCTCCCGGGCAAAGCGGCCCTCCCGATAGGCCCGGTGGAGGGCTGCCATGACCTCAGCTTGAGCATGCCAGGAGGCGGCCAAGGTGGGGACGCTCGAGGCGAGTTGCCGCACCCGGTCAAAGCCGGCGTCCTCCAGATAGAGCCGCACCAAGTAGCTGGTGTCGAAAAAGGGAGGATCAGCGTTCACCGCGGTCATCCGAGATCAAATCGGTGATGTCGCGATCTTCCGGTCGGGGACGGTAGACGCCCTTCTGCTGGGCGGCGGCAAAATCCGGGACCAGGGTGCGACGCGCCCAATAGGAAGCGGGTGCGGGCGCATCCGAGGCGGAGGCAGTGGCATTCAGCTCCCGATGCAATGATTTAATAACCAGCTGTTTAAGCGTAAGCCCCCGTTCGACGGCCTGGATTTTGGCCTGTTTGTAAAGGGGGTCGGGGATATCGATGGTGGTCTTCATGTCATGACTGGTATTGAAATATGGTTTGCCGTCAATCCATCTCTCCATCGAGCAACACGAGCCACGTGACGCAATCGAAGGTGGCTTCATCCCCCGAGGGTTGGAGGGAGACGTCGGGGATGACGAAGCTGCGGTCGCGGGTGATGGCCGGTGACGATGCGCTCCGGAAACGTTTGGGTGATGGTGTTCCTGGCCTGCAGGTCGAAGAGGCGGTTGAGCTCGGTTGCAGGGATCGGCTTTGCCGAGGGCGTGCTTGCTGAAGAGGTCGATACTTACTCGAACCAGCCGAGGCGGTGTTTGAGCTTGAGATAGATGACGCCGACGTGGCGGGCCTGAACCATGAGGGAATAAAAAAAGAGGGCGATGGCGGTGGGGATGAGCACGTACCAAGGCAGGTCCACGAGGAAACCGAGAAGGACGCGGAACCCTAAAGTGGAGGCGGTGAGGGCGGCGAAGACGAAGAGGTAGGGGAGGAAGACCCGGGTGGTGGAGAGGAAAACCGCGATCGGGTTCACGCCATCGAGGATGTTGTTGTAGATGGCGATGCGGAGGAAAGCCATGGGCAGAAAGAACCAGCCCAGGAAGTAGGCAATCACGGCCTCCGGCGGACTGCCGTCGTAGAAACTACCCTTGATTGCGAAGTAGAGGGCCGGCCCGAGGTAGAGCAGCAAGGCGGCGCCGACGCGCACACCGGGCAAGAGCGCGTCGTCCCAGAAGTCGGTGATGCTGGGCAGATTTGGTGGGCGGCGGTCACCCGCGGCCGTGGTCTGGATGATTTCGATGAGGTAGGAAGCCCCATAGCCGCAGAGCAGGAAGAGAACGACCATCCCGAAGAGGGCGAAAAAGCCGAGGCTGAGCACCAACCAGACGGCATAGGCGCAGGAGGTGAAGAGGGTGAAAAAGAGAATCTGCATCCAACCCAATCCGGAAAGTGGATACAAAAAGCCGAAAGCGAGTTCGGCGGGCAGGGAGCGGGTGACGGTCTCGGCCGGAGGGGTGGGGTGAGGGAAGTCCGCGGTGGTGGCGGCGAGGTGGGGGAGGAGATGGCCGAGGGGATGCCACTCCTCTTCACCGACGCGGCAAACCGGGTGCTGCGGGCCGAAGGCGCCGGTTTGGACGAGGCCGCGGACTTGGTCTTCGCTGAGGGGGCCGAGAACGGTTTCGCCATCCGCAAGGTAATAATCTCTCATAAGGGGTAGGAACGGCGGTCATGCTGGGAAACGGGGCGGATGTTGTCCAGAACTGAAGATAGTTCGCGGATCGGGGCGGGGTGAGGAGTAGCGGGTGGCGGGTAAGGGGTTACGAGTATGGGGTGGTGGGTAACGAGTATGGGCCGGCGGGTGGGTCAGGTCGGGGCGCCGGCGGTGGCTTCGGATGACTCGGGCTGCTTTTGCCGGAAGCGGGCCGCGATCGAATCCCGTAGTTGGTGGACCGATACGTAAAGGACGGGGATGAGGATGAGGGTGACGAGGGTGGAGGCGGCGAGCCCGCCGATGACGGTGCGGGCGAGGGCGGCTTGGATTTCGCCTCCGGCGCCGGCCCCGAGGGCGAGGGGGGAAAGGCCGAAAATGGTGGTGCTGGTGGTGATGAGGATGGGGCGGAGGCGAAGTCGGGCGGCTTCGAGCACGGCCTGGCGAAGCGGAAGCCCGGACTCCCGGCGGAGCAGGTTGATGTAGTCGACGAGCACAATGGCATTGTTGACCACGATTCCGATGAGCATGACCATGCCCATGAGGCTCTGGATATTGAGGGTGGTGCCGGTGAGCCAGAGGGTTGGGATGACGCCGACGAGCGCGAGCGGGACGGCGAACATAACGATGAGCGGATCGAGGAAGCGCTCGAACTGGGCGGCCATGACCATGTAGATGAGGCCGATGGCGAGGAGGACGGCGAGGGTGAAGTCCTGGCGGGCGCGTTGCTGCTCCTCGTATTCGCCGCCGAAGACGATCGACTGGCCTTCGGGAAGGGGCAAATCGCGGAGGGCGGCGCGGATGGCGCGGACCGCGTCGCCGAGGGCGACACCGGTTTCGAGGTTGGCCGAGATATGGGTGACGCGCTGGCCGTTGAGGCGGTTGATGGAGTTGGCGCCGCGCTCGCGAACCTGGTACGTGACGGCGGAGAGGGGCACGGTGGCGCCTCCGGGGGCGCGGACGGCGATGTTTTCCAGATCGAGGGCGGTGAGGCGGTCTTCCGGGCGCAACCGCACGCGGATATCGAACTCCTCGCCCTCCTCGCGGAAGACCCCGGCGCGGCCGCCGCCGACATTGAGCTGGACGGCCCGGGCGACATCGGCGACGGAAAGACCCATGGCTGCGATGCGGTCACGGTCGAGCCGGAGGCGTTGCTCGGGCTGGCCCTCGTCGTCCTCGCCGCCGATGCGTACGTCCCGCACCCCGGGGATGGTTTCGATGCGGTGGCGGATTTCCAGAGCGGTGTCGCGGGCCTGGGCCTGGTCGTGGCCCTGGAGGCGGATTTGGACCGCTTCATCGCCGCCGCCGCCGCTGAAGAGCCGCCGCAGCACCCAGAGGCCGGAACGTGCCTGGACGGAGATCTGGG
>REEB01000120.1 GCA_007695295.1 Puniceicoccaceae bacterium | reverse complement strand
CGCACCGTTATATACAATTCGAACCCGGCCCCTGTCCAACCCATGGGGTCCACCTTAACGGGTCATGTAAGAAGTGCTAATACAAAGGTCGATTACGCAATACTGGCCTTATAAAGCATGTTCGAATGGGTTTTTTTTTGACACAATCACGCAATATGTTTTTTAGAAAAATTGTTATGACACATAAATTATTTTCCACCACAGTATTTATTCTGTTTTTGCTAGCCTTTGGCCGTCTTGTGGTCTCTGGGGATACCTATTACTTTCAAGAAGAAATGGATGCTCCTGACCCCTTCCCCTGGCAAGCTGGTCCTCAGTTTACTTCGGCACAAGCCGGATTTCAAACTCTGGACTTTGCAACCCATTATCACCGTGGGGAAATGCAGTATAGACTTCCGACTTACCCGATTGGTCAAATGACCGATTGGATTGAGTATGTGCCGGAAACCCTCCTTGGCAGCACTCAAGGTCCTCACTTTAATGACTTAGTTATGATATGGGGAAGCATGGATCCATTGAATGATTGGGGTTGGTATCCTCCAGGGTTGGGAGTAATTTCTGCCACCTTATGGGCTTCCCTTAATGCTAGTGGCTGGCCACTATCAGCCGTGGTTTGGCCCGGCATGGACCACGTTTTGTTTGAATGACTGCCGGATTGACCCCGTGGCCGCGAGAGCCCAGAAAGGGCGTGTCATGCGCGCAGGGATGCTTTGGACACTGCTCGCCTTTTCTATCCTCCTGAACGCTTTTTTATGGCGTGCGGGCAAGGGGCATGCGGGTTCGGCGCCGGCCGACCCGGGACCGGGTGAGGCCCGGGCGGTGCATGGTGTTGAAACCATCGCGACGCAGGCGAACCCTGAACATTGGGTTCCGGACGCCGCCGTGGCCTACTTTTCGCACTGGACGTGGCACCCGGAGCAGGACCCTGAACTCGACGAGCTGGTCCGGCACCTGCGGTCCCTCGGACTTCCCGACACCTTGATCCGCGGCATGGTGGTCACTCTTGCGCGGGAGTGGTTGCAGAACCGCACGGCGCGCCTTTTTGGGGGCGAACCTTCCGTTCACGCCACCCAGGGACAGATGCGCGCCCAGAGTCAGCTCCGGCTCGAGATGCAGGCCATGATCGACCAGGCGATGGGAGGCCGGACGGTGGGAATGACCGATGCCGAGGGGGAGGAACTTCGCCGCCGCTACGGCAAGGTGCCGCCCGACAAGCTCCTCGAGATCGAGACGATCGCAGCTCGGCAATATTGGGCTTGGGATACGGAGTCTTCCTCACCGGCAGAGGGTTTCCGGCGGCGAATGCTGGCCATGGAGCGGGATTTCCTCGAGGAAATCCGGCCTCTTCTCACCGACGAAGAGTGGGACAGCTACGCGCTGCACGCGACTGTATCCGGGTCGGAGGTGAGGCGGGAACTGGGAGACCTGGACGTGACGCCCCAGGAGCTCTCGAAGTTGCTGAAATGGCAGCGGAACTTAACTTCAGCCAGCATTGCAAGGGACCCGGATTTCGGCGCCTTGGAGGTCGAAATGATGCGCTCGCGGCGCGAGCTGCTGGGTGACGAGCGTTTTCATGAAATGGCGGGACGCTCAGCGACCTATTTCCCTGGCCTGCAGCGGATCCTGCCCCAGACCATGCCGCCTTCCGCCCAGTTGGATTTTTGGTTCGAGATCGTTGACCTTGGCAAAGCGCACTCCGAACTTTGGGGGCAATATCGAGCCAGACCCGAAGACCGCGACCGCGTCATGTCGGCATTTGCCGGCGAAGTCGAAGAGCGCCTCACGGCCATCGGGGGTGAAGAGGCATGGAACCGCTACCGAAACTCGCCGACCGGCCGACTCTTTTTCATTCATGAAGAGGTCGACAATCCTCGCTTACAAGGATGGTTCAACCGCGAAGGGGCGCATGCTCCGCGTTCCTCCACCGCCCCGGACGATGAGCCCTGAAGCAGAGGTGAGCCGGAAATGAAGCACGGGATCCCAAGTGCATTGTTGGCGGTTTCCCTGCTGGTGGCGCTCCTGCTGACCCTTCGCCTCGTCCAACCGGAACCGCCGGTGGAGCCGGAGGCGACTGAGGCGGCCGGGGCCAGCCGCGAGGAAAAGGGGGCGCCGCCGTCCGCGCCGGCCGTTGCGCCGGATCCCCGCATGGAGGACGTTTCCCGGGCGGCCGACCGGATGCGGGGGATTGACTGGGACCGGGTGCAGCAAGCCGACCTGGAAGCCCTGCCCCCGGCTTTGAGGGTGTTGGGTTTGCCGGATGAGGCCATCTGGATGGGGCTCAACGCTCTGCTGCAATCCCATGCCCCACCCGGGCTGCTGCCCCTGGCGGAGGAGGAAACGCCGTCGGAAGACCCCCGCTTGTCGGAAGAAGCCCGCTTGTTGGCGAATGCCCGCTTCATTGAACGCCAGGAAGCAATCGACGCGCTGATGACCGGGGGTTCCGGGGCGATGTCTTCGGTTCGCCAGCGGCACCTGCAGGCTGCCTATGGGTCGATGCCATCCCCGCAGTTGAGGCGCATCGAGCGGGAACGTCTCGAATTGTTGACCGCCCGCCGGGCCACAGCGCAGCAGGCAGCCGGAGACCGCTCCCGGAGTGAAGCGTCTGATCTCGCTGCGGCGGTGGAGACCTTTTTGACGCCGCCGGAATTTGATGAATTCCGTCTCCGGCAAACCACGGGCGGCAGCTTGCAGCGCAACCGGTTGGCGGTGGTCGAGGCCAGCCGGGATGAGCGATTGCTTTTGCTCGAAGCCTACGAGGATTTTCTCAGGGCTCAAAATGAACCTGTGGCGGGGGCGCGGCAGGGGGCGGAGCTCAATCTGTTGCGCGCGGAGCGGGCCGTTCTCGGCGATGAGCGCATGGCCCAGTTGTTGGCCAGCACCGACCGGCGGTACCGGCAGTTTCGTGAGGAAGTGTTGCCGCATCCTGAGGAAACCCCGCTCCCACAGCAATTGGACCTGCTGGAGGCGATGCTTGGCATCGCGAAGGAGCATACCCGCTTGTATGGCACGTTGGTGGAGCAGCCCGAGGCTTATGCAGAGGCCTACGTGGAACTGCTGCGGCGAGGAGAAAGGGAGATCATCCGCCTCGGAGGCGCGGAGGTCTGGGACAACTACCGCCGGAGTGGATTGGGCCGCTGGACGCGGCCGGACGATTGAGGACCGGCCGGGTGTAACAGCCTTTGGCAGGCTCTGCTTTTTAGGGACGGGCGACGCCGGTCCAGTTTTTCGTTTCCGCGGACTGGTAGCAGGCGGCCATGAGGGCGACGGTGTCGAGGGCGGCTTCGAGATCGGCGCGCCACTCCTCTTCGGTGAGGCTGCCGCGGATGATCGCGACGAGCCGGTCGATGGTGCTGGGCCGGGCCTGGGCGGTGATGGCGAGCGGGGCGGGCGGCTCGCCGGGGGCGCCGAGCACGTAGCCGTCGGGCGTGTTCCAGAGGCAGGCCTTGGCGCCGGTGATTTCGAGGCCCTGGAGTCCGCCCGTCTGGGTCCAGCCGGCTTCGATGGTGCCGAGGATGCCGTTGGCGAAGCGTAGGTGGGCAATGCCGTAGTCGTCGCAGGCCGGATATTGGCCGGAGTGGTTGGCGATCTCGGCCCAGGCTTCGGTGGCGGGGCCGAAGAGCGTGCGGACGAGGTGGAGGGCGTGGGTGCCCATGTCCATGAAGCCGCCGCCGCCGGATAAAGCGGGGTCGGTGAACCAGGCGAGGTCGGGCGAGTCGAACCACCGGCCGTAGGCGGCGTGGTGGGCGTTGCGGTAGCGGATGCGGGTGATGGCGCCGAAAGCATCTGCCGCGATCAACCCGGCCGCGCTGCGGAGGGCGGGGCTGAAGGGCTGGAAGTAGCCGCTGCAGAGAGGGGTGGGGTGGACGGCGAGCAGGCGGCGGAGTTCGGCCAGGTCATCGACCGTGGTCACGAGTGGTTTTTCGCAGAAAACGGGTTTGCCGATCGGGAGCGCCCGGCGGAGCAGGTCGAGGTGGCGGGTGTTTTCCGCGCAGATGACGAAGCCGTCCACCTCGGGGTTGTGCAGCAGGCGGTCGAGATCGGGCTCGAAGTGGGCGTCGGCCTTTTCCGCATAGCGCCGGCCGCGGTCGGCCGCGTCGTCCCAGATGCCGGCGATGGTGCGGCCGTCGCCGGCCTTGAGCACGTTTTCGATGAAGCCGCGGGTGTGGATGTGGGCGGTGGAGAGAAAGGCGAGGCGGGCCATGGCGGGGGCGGTGGGGTGGATGTAGTGGGAGTGCTGTTACGGGGTGGCGTCGATCGCGATCTCCCGGCCCTCGCGGGCGGAGCGATAGATGGCTTCGAGGATGGCGATGACCTTGAGGGTTTCCGTCCAGGGCACCGCCGGCGGGATGCCTTCGCGGATGGAGGCGACGAAGGCCTTGACGACCTCGTGGTGGGGCTTGCCGGCATTGGCGGAGGAGGTGAGGCTGCCTTGGGTGAAGGTGGTGCCGGTGGTGGAGGCGAACTCGGTCGACGGCCACTTGACGCCGCCTTCGAGGCCGTAGAGCTGGCAGGCCATGACCTCGTTTTCCTGCTGGTGGCCGAGCCAGGAGGTCTCGATGGCCATGGTGGCGCCGTTGTCAAAGTGGATAAAGCCGCTCGCGAAGTCCTCCACGGAAAACGCCTCCCGGCTCCAGTTGCCCCAGAGACCGGGGATCTTGTGGCCTTTGGCGAAGTTGACCCGGGTGGTGCCGGTGACGCGGACCGGCGTGGGGAAATCCATCAGCCAGAGCGCGAGGTCGAGGGCGTGCACGCCGATGTCAAAGCACGGCCCGCCGCCGGAGAGGCTGACATCGGTGAAACCCGGGCGGGCCGGGAGCAAGTTGCGGCGCAGGGCCTGGACGCGGGCGTAGTAGACCTCGCCGAGGTTGCCTTGGTCGGCCCAATCGCGGATGGCGCGGGCGGCGGGCGTGAAGCGCAGGTGCTGGGCGCTCATCAGCACCTTGCCGGAGCTTTTCACCGCCGCACCGATGGCCTCGATCTCGCCGGTGGAAACGGCGAGGGGTTTTTCGCAGAGCACGTGCTTGCCGGCTTCGAGGGCGGCCACCACGGCGGGTGTGTGAACCTTGTTCGGGGTGCAGACGTCGACCGCGTCGAGGTCGAGTCTGAGGAGGTCGCGGTAGTCCGCGAAGACCTGCGCCTGGCCGCCGGTGGCGATGACGAACTTCCGGGCGGCTTCTTCGGAGACATCGGCGACGGCGACAATCTCGGTGTCGGGGCAGGCCTGCCAGGCCGGGAGGTGGGCGTTGAGGGCGATGCCGCCTGTACCAATGAAACCAATACGAAGGGGTTTGGTGGAGCTCATGGGAAAGCCCGTCGGTCTGACTTTGCGGCCCGTCGGGGGCAAGAAAATCCCATCCGGCGGGGTTGTTTTCGCCAGCGGCGGGGTGAAAGGTTTGACAGATCCGCCGCCCCGATCCTACACCTGTTGGATCAGTCGCTCCGGGCGCTTCCCGGGTCACCCTCAACCCCCCCGTTTTATGAAATCACTACGCTTCGGAATCATCGGATTGGGCAACATGGGCAGCGCCCACGCCGCCAGCCTCAAGGCCGGCAAAGTGCCCCGGGCCACCCTTGCCGCCGTCTGCGATCTCAACCCCCAGCGCCTCCAGCCCTTTGAGGACTTGGCCCGCTACGAGGATCCGAAGGCTTTTCTGGCGTCCGGGAAAGTCGACGCCGTCATCATTGCGACCCCGCACTACGCTCACACCACCCTCGGGATCGAGGCGCTCAAGCAGGGCCTGCATGTGATGGTCGAGAAGCCGGTCTCGGTGCACAAGGCGGATGCCGAGAAGCTCATCGCCGCCTACAAAGGCCGGGAGAAAAAGCAGGTCTTCGCGGCCATGTTCAACCAGCGCACCGATCCTTACTACATCAAGATCCGCAACCTCATCCGCAGCGGCGAGCTGGGCACCATCCGGCGGATCAACTGGATCATCACGAACTGGTTCCGGACCGAAGCCTACTACGCCTCGGGCGGCTGGCGCGCCACCTGGGGGGGCGAGGGCGGCGGCGTGCTGCTCAACCAGTGCCCCCACAACCTCGACCTCTTCCAATGGATGTTCGGCATGCCGGTGCGGGTTCGGGCGACCTGCGCCATCGGGCGTTACCACGACATCGAAGTCGAGGACGACGTCACCGCCTACATGGAATACGCCGATGGATCCCATGCGGTTTTCATCACCTCCACCGGCGAGGCGCCCGGCACCAACCGCCTCGAAATCACCGCCGAGCAGGGGCGGGTCGTCTACGAGGACGACCGCATCACCTACCGGCGCAACGTGCAGCCGATGAGCGAATTTTCCCGCACCCATCCCGGCTCCTTCGCCCGCCCGGAGACTTGGGACGTGACCATCCCCGCCCCCAACCATGGTAGCCAGCACAACGGCATCCTGACCAACTTTGTCGACGCCATCCTCGACAAGGCGACGCTGATCTCGCCGGCCGTCGAAGGCATCCACTCCGTAGAGCTGGGCAACGCCATGCTCTTCTCCTCCTTCCTCGGCAAAACCGTGGAGCTGCCACTCGACGCCAAGGCCTACGAGCGGCACCTGAAAAAGCTCATCGCCGGCTCCCGCTATCAGGAGAAGGTGAAAAAGTCCGCCAAAGCCGCCCCGGCCGAGGATTTCTCCAAATCCTTCTAATCCTCAAGCTCCGCCCCCCCCGCATCCATGAAACTCGAACAAGTCGCCCTCCAGTTTTACACCCTCCGCGAACATGCGAAAACCGCCGCGGACTTCACCGCTGCCTGCAAGAAAGTAAGGGAAATCGGATACACCGCGGTCCAGCTCAGCGCCATCGGCCCCATCCCCGAGGAGGAGATCGTGCGCATCCTCAAGGGCGAAGGCCTCGTCTGCTGCGCCACCCATGAGGGGTCGGACACCATCCTGCAGGAGCCGGCAAAGGTGGTCGACCGGTTGAAGAAGCTCGGTTGCCCCCACACCGCCTACCCCTTCCCCCGGGGGGTGGACTTCGGCGACCCGAAGAGCGTGGCCGCGCTCATCGAGGGGCTCGACCAGGCCGGAGCCGTGCTCGCCGCCGCCGGGCAGACCCTCTCCTACCACAACCACGGGATCGAATTCGTCCGCCACGGCGACGCCACCGTGCTCGACGCCATTTACGCCGGCACCAAGCCCGCCCACCTCAAGGCCGAGCTCGACACCTATTGGGTGCAGTATGGCGGCGGCGATCCCGTCGCCTGGTGCGAAAAGATGGCCGGCCGCATGCCACTCATCCATCTCAAGGACTACACCTTCACCACGGAAAACAAGCCCACCTTCTGCGAAATCGGCAACGGCAACCTCGACTTCCGCCGCATCGTGGCGGCCGCGGAGAAGGCCGGCTGCGAATGGTTCATCGTCGAGCAGGACACCTGCCCCGGAGATCCCTTCGACTCCATCCGGCAGAGCTTCGACTACATCCGCGACCACCTCGTCGCCCCCTGAGATCTCCGCCATGAAAGCCAAAGCCCTCAAGCCCGCCCGCCTCGAAAAGGCCATCGACCGGCTGGTCGAAAAGACCCCGGTCTACGACATCCACACCCACCTTTACGACCCGGCCTTTGGCGAATTGCTGCTCTGGGGGATCGACGATCTGCTCGTCTACCACTACCTCGTGGCGGAGGTCTTCCGGTATCACGATCTCAGCTACAAAGACTTTTGGAAGCTTTCCAAGACCGAGCAGGCCGACCTCGTTTGGGAGGAACTCTTTCTCAAGCATTCGCCGGTCTCGGAGGCCTGCCGCGGGGTTCTCACGACCCTCAACCGCTTCGGGCTCGACGTGCGCAAGCGCGACTTGCCCAAGCTGCGCAAGTGGTTCGCCCGGCAGAAGCCCGCCGAGCACGTCACCCGCTGCATGGAGGCGGCCAACGTCCGCACCATCTGCATGACCAACTCGCCCTTCGACCCGCTCGAGTACCCGGTCTGGGAAAAAGGCTTCGCGCGCGATCCGCGCTTCACCGCCGCACTGCGGGTTGATCCCCTCTTGGTCGACTGGAAGGGCACGGTGCCGTTTCTGCGCGAGCAGGGCTACGCCGTCACCCCCGCGCTCAACGCCAAGACCATCTCCGAGCTGCGGCGGTTTCTCGATCACTGGGCCGGGGTGATGGAGCCGCTTTTCCTGATGGTTTCCCTGCCCTGGGATTTCAAGTATCCGGATTCCTCCGACACCGCGAAGCTCATCGACAAAGTCGTGCTGCCCTTCTGCCGCGAGCGCGGCCTGCCCTTTGCCATGATGCCGGGGGTGAAGCGCGGTCTTAACCCCGGCCTCCAACTCGCCGGCGACGCCGTCGGCCGCTCCGATCTGGAGTGCTTTGAGCGGATGATCGCCGCGAACGACGACGTGAAGTTTCTCCTCACCGTGCTCTCCCGCGAAAACCAGTACCAGCTCTGCGTGATGGCGCGGAAATTCCGCAACCTGCACATCTTCGGCTGCTGGTGGTTTCTCAACAACCCGGTCATCATCGAGGACATGACCCGGATGCGCCTGGAGCTGCTCGGCCTCAGCGTCACCCCCCAGCACTCCGACGCACGCGTACTCGACCAGATCGTTTATAAATGGACGCACTCCCGCGAGATCATCGCCCGCGTCCTCAAGGACAAATACCGCGACCTTGCCGCCACCGGCTGGGAGGTGACCGAAAAAGAGTTGGAGCGCGACATCCGGCTCCTCTTCGGCGGCGCCTTCGAAGCCTTTCTCGCCCGCTGATCCACCACCAACCCCCGCACCCATGAAACTCGGCATCTGCACCGCCCCCGAAACCGCCGCCTCCCTCAATGGCTTCCGCTTCCACTACGTCGAAGCCAATGTCCAGTCCTTTCTCGTTCCGGAAAAGCCTGAGGCCGACTTCGAGGCCAACCTTGCGAAAACCGGCGGACTTGCCGTTCGCGCCGCCAACTGCTTCCTGCCCGGCGACCTCAAGGTGACGGGTCCGAAAGTCGACGAGGCCCGGCTGGTCGCCTGGGCGGAGTCAGCCTTTCGGCGGGCCAAGCGCACCGGGATCCGCTCGATCGTCTTCGGCAGCGGTGGCGCCCGCGGGTTGCCCGAGGGATTTTCACCCGATGAAGGGCGGGCGCAGTTTTTGCAGGCCCTCCGTCTGGTCGCCCCCGCCGCCGAGGCCAACGGCGTCACCGTGGTGCTCGAACCCCTCAACACCGGCGAGTGCAATTTCATCAACACCGTGGCCGAAGGCGCCGGCTACATTCGCGAAGTCGGCCACCCCAACATCCGTCTGCTGGCCGACTTTTTCCACATGCTGCGTGATGGCGAGGGACCGGAAATCCTGCTCGAGACCGGTGACCTCCTCGCCCACGTGCATTTGGCGGAGAAGGAGAAGCGGACCGCCCCCGGCGTGGCCGGCGATGATTTCCGCCCCTTTCTCTACAACCTCGCCAAGACCGGCTACAGCGGTGACCTCTCGATTGAATGCGGTTGGGGCGACCTTGCCGCCGAGCATGCCGCCGCCTACGAGGCCTTGGAGAAACAGGTGCTCGACGCCGGCCTGAAAGTCGGCTGAGGCCGGCGCGGTGAAAGAGCGGGTTGGTAGGGAAGCGATGCGCCGCTCCTGCTGCGGCGGAGGGTTTGGGTGGGCCGGTTCCCGGTGGCTGGCGCCACCGGCTAATTTCCCGTCGCCCCTGCCGGGGCTGAGGGGGCCTCTGCGGATGTGCGCCGCCCCTGCCGGGGCGGAGGGCATCCCGGCATGGTCTCGGTGGACTCGCATTCTTCGTGATGGCACTCCGCTTGGCCGGCCCCCGCCCGCTGCGCAATCCACTCCCGCGCGGTCCGTCCGCGCTTGCCCCGCCGTCCGGGGGTGGCCTACTCTCCACGTCTGCCGACATGGATCCAACCCCCGCTACCCAGGCCCTCTATAATAAAGACAACCCCTTCCCCGCGCTCATCCGGGAAAACCGCCTCCTCAGCGGCTCCGGCTCGGCCAAGGAAACCCGCCACTTCGTGGTCGACATCAAGGGCAGCGGCCTCGCGTACAAGTGCGGGGATTCCCTCGGGATTTTTCCGCAGAACCCCCCCGAACTGGTCGAGGAGGTCATCCGGCTGCTCGGCGCCACCGGCGAGGAGCCGGTCTCCCCGCCGCGCTCGGATGAAGTGCTTCCCCTGTGCGAAGCACTCCTCAGCCGGGTTTCCCTCGCCACGCCCACAAAGAAGACCCTCCAGTTTCTCCTTCCGCGGCTGGAGAACCCCCACTCCCGCGAGCAGCTCGAAAAGCTCCTCATGCCGGAGTTTGCCGAGCGGCTGCAGGACTACCTTTCCCAGCGCGAGATCATCGACCTGCTGGAAGAGTTTCCCGGCGCCCGGATCGACCCCAAGGAACTTGTCCCCGAGTTGCGCAAGCTCGTGCCCCGGCTCTACTCCATCGCCTCTTCCCCGGTCTGCCACCCCGATGAAGTCCACCTCACCATCGCGGTGGTCCGGTATCAGACGAACAACCGCCAGCGGCTCGGGGTTTGCTCGACTTTTGTGGCTGACCGCGTCCAGCCACACCAGCAAACCGTGCCGGTCTTCGTCGCCTCCGCCCACTTCGGCCTGCCCGAGGATCCCGAGCGCGACATCATCATGGTCGGCCCCGGCACCGGGGTCGCTCCCTTCCGGGCCTTTCTCCAGGAGCGCATCGCCACCGGGGCCACCGGCCGCAACTGGCTCTTCTTCGGCGACCAGCACCACGCCACCGATTACCTCTACGGCGAGGAGTTCGATGCCTGGCACCGCGACGGCAAGCTCCACCGCCTCGACCTCGCCTGGTCCCGCGACCAAGAACACAAAATCTACGTCCAAAACCGCATGCTCGAGCACGCCTCCGAGATTTGGAAGTGGCTCGACGGTGGGGCGATCTTCTACGTCTGCGGCGACGCCAAGCGCATGGCCAAGGATGTGGATGCCGCCCTCCATGACATCATCGCCCAGGGCGCCGGGCTCGACGCCGCCGGAGCCGCCGACTACGTCAAGCAGATGAAAAAAGATCGACGCTACCAGCGCGACGTCTACTGAAACGAGCCCACACCTGATTCACCGACCCACCGCTGCATGAAGTTAACCTTTGAAAACCGAACCGCGCTCGTCACCGGCGCCGGGCGCGGCATTGGCCGGGCCATTGCCGCCGACTTGGCCGCCCAGGGCGTGCGCGTGATCTGCGTCAGCAAATCCGCCGGGAGCTGCGGCTCCGCCGCCGAAGCCATCCGCTCCGCGGGGGGGGCGGCCGAGTCCCTCGCCGTCGATGTGGCCGATGGCGCCGCGGTCGCCGCCGCCTGCGAAAAAATCCAGGCCGAGATCGGCCATGTGGACATCCTCGTCAACAACGCCGGCATTACCCGGGACGGACTTCTCTTTCGCATGAGCAGCGAGGACTGGGAGAGCGTTCTGGCCACCAACCTCACTGCCTGCTTTCACTGGATCAAGCACCTCGGCCGCCCCATGACCCAGAAACGCTGGGGCCGGATCGTGAACATCTCCTCCGTCATCGGCCTGCGCGGCAACGCCGGCCAGGCCAACTACGCCGCCGCCAAGGCCGGCATGATCGGCCTCACCAAGAGCGTCGCCCGGGAGTTCGCCGCCCGCAAAATCACCTGCAACGCCCTCGCCCCCGGCTTCATCGAGACCGATATGACCGCCGCCCTCGCCGAGACCGCCGCCGACGCCATCCTGGCCAACATCCCCCTCAAACGCTACGGCACCCCGGCCGACGTCGCGGGCCTCGTCACCTACCTCTGTTCTGAGGAGGCCAATTATATTACGGGTCAGGTTTTTACCGTTGACGGGGGCATGGTGATGTGATGTCCCATTGCTCCTTACTCCCACGAATTTCCACCACCATGGCCGACACCAAATCCATCGAACAACGCGTCAAAGAGATCATCGTTAACCAGTTGAGTGTTAACGAGGAGCAGATTACGCCCGAAGCTTCCTTCCTGGATGATCTCGGTGCCGATTCTCTCGATACGGTCGAGCTGATCATGGCCTTCGAAGAGGAGTTCAAAGACGAAATCGCCGGGGAGATCCCCGAGACCGATGCGGAGAAGCTCCAGACCGTCGGCGATGTGATCAAATACATCGAGCAAAAGTCCGGCGCCTGAGCCACCGCGGCATCTCGCACCGTTGCGCCGGCTCGCGCTCTTCGGCCACCTGCTGACATGGCATCTAACCCTTCCCAGACTCGGGTAGCGGTCACCGGGCTGGGTGTGGTCACCTCCCTCGGCATTGGCATCGATCCCTTCTGGGATGCGCTGCTCGCCGGCCGCAGCGGCATCGACCGCGTGACCGCTTTCGACACCGCGGAGTTTACCAGCAAAATCGGCGGCGAAGTCCGCGAGTTCGACGCCACCGCTTGGATGGATCCCAAAGAGGTCCGCCGCAACGATCGCTACACCCACCTCGCCGTCGCCGCCAGCCGGCTTGCGGTGGAGGATTCGGGGCTTGAGCTCGCGACCGAGAATCCCGAGCAGGTCGGGGTTTACATCGGCTCCGGCATCGGCGGAATGTACACCATCGAGAGCCAAGCCCGGGTGCTTTTCGAGCGCGGACCGCGCAAGATCAGCCCCTTCATGATCCCGTCCCTCATCGCCAACATGGCGAGCGGGATCGTCGCCATCGATCTCGGCGCCCGCGGCCCCAACTACTCCATTGTCAGCGCCTGCGCCACCGCCGCCCATTGCATTGGCGAAGCCCTCAAGACCATCCGCACCGGCGAGGCCAAGGTCATGATCGCCGGCGGCAGCGAGGCTGCCATCACCGCGCTCGGCTATGCCGGCTTCTGCTCCATGAAGGCCATGAGCACGCGCAACGACGAGCCCACCCGCGCCAGCCGGCCCTTCGACCGCGGGCGCGACGGCTTTGTCATGGGCGAAGGCGCCGGCATTCTCATCCTCGAAGACCTCGAGCACGCCCGCGCCCGCGGCGCCCGCATCTACTGTGAGCTGTCCGGCTATGCCGCCTCCTGCGACGCCTATCACATCACCCAGCCCGACCCCGAGGGCCGCGGGCTCTCCCTGGCCATGGGCCGGGCTCTCGCCGACGCCGGGTGCCGGCCCGAAGAGATCGGTTACCTCAACGCGCACGGCACCTCCACCCCTTACAACGACAAGTTTGAAACCCTCGCGGTGAAATCCGTCTTCGGCGACCATGCCCGGCGGCTCATGATGAGTTCGACCAAGTCGATGACCGGCCACCTCCTCGGCGCCGCCGGTGGCATCGAGTCCGCCGCCTGCGCCAAGGTCATCGCCGAAGGAGCGGTGCCTCCCACGATCAATTACGAGGAGCCTGATCCGGACTGCGATCTCGACTACGTTCCCAACGAGGCCCGGCAGGCGAAGGTGCGCGCCGTCCTGACCAATAATCTCGGCTTCGGCGGGCAGAACGCCAGCCTGGTCTTCCGGGCGATCGACTGATCCGGCCCGCCTTTTACATGGAAACCTCCTTTATCATTCTCAAGCCCGACTGCCTCGAAAAGGGCATCGCCGGCACGGTGATCGACCGCTTTGAAAAGGCCGGTTTTGCGATTGTCGGCTGCAAGATGGCCCGCCTGGACAGCCGGATCCTCCGTGAGCATTACGCTCACGTGGCGGACAAACCTTTCTTCCCCGAAATCGAGGCCTTCATGAGTTCACGCCCCGTCATTTTTCTCGCCCTGCGCGGTGAAAATGCTGTCGAGAAAATCCGCGAACTCCTCGGTCCGACCGACTCCACCAAGGCCGCCAAGGGCACCATCCGTGGTGATTTCGGCACCGACGTGATGAAAAACGTCGTCCACGCCTCCGACAGTCCGGAGACCGCCCGGGCCGAGCTGAAGCGCTTTTTCCGCGACGGCGAACTCTTCGCCTGACCGCGTTCACCTTTGCGCGCAGCGGGAGCGTGGAAGCGCTTTCTTGGGGAGGGTCCGGCGTTGCCGTTGGGAGACTAAGGGGGCGCGTGTTGACCGCGCCCTGTTATGGGCGCAGGTGGCCCGGGCGTAGCGGAAGCGCGGATGCGCTTTCGTGGGGAGGGTCCGGCCGTTGCCGTTGGGAGACGAAGCCGCTCCGCGGCTCCGCTACGGATGCGGGGCGATCGGGAGGTGCCGTTCTGACTGCCCGGCGGAGTCAGGCCAAGGGTTTGTCGCCGTCGAGGGTGAGGGCGTCGTGGACGGCGATGACTTTCTCCACTTCCGGATGTCCGGCGGGAGAACCGACCGTTTCCAGGAGCCGGCAGACTGCGAACGCCTTGATGGTCTCATGGTAGGTGGTCTCCCACTGGCGGTGGGCGGCCCGTTCCGTGTCGTCGAGAAGCGGATACGGTGCCGGCGGACGGCGTTGACCGCAGCGCCAGGGCTTGGGGGTGAGGCGGGCGCGAAAGCAGTCCTGGCGCTCGGTCAGGCGGCGGTAGAGCGGATCCGAGCCGAGGCTTTCGAGCAGGCCGGCGACTTCGGGGCTCCGGGCCTGGTAGAGGGCGTCTGTGAAGAGGAGGCGCAGGCCGGCGCGGGTGCGGTAGATGCGGAGGCTTTTGTCCGGGTGGGCGGCGGCCCATGCGGTGAGCCGCTGCATGCCCAGCTCGGCGGCTGATGGTGGCTTGGGCGGTGGTTCGCCGCGGCCGAGGAGCAGGAGCAGGCTCTGGAGGATGCCGACCGGGGGCGGGCGGGGCGGGCGGGGAAAGTCCACATCCACGAACATCACCCGCGCGGTGTTGAGGACGAGCGCCCCGTAGCGGTTGCGGGTGATGAGAGCGATGGTGCGGCCTTCGAGTTGGATGCGGTCGACCACTTCCTCGCGCAGGGGTGCGTCCCCGTAGTCGTATTCGCGCCGTTTTTGGAAGAGGAAGCCGCGTTCGATGGCCCGCCGGGCCCGTTCCCCGCCCAGCGCTTTCGCCTCATCCACGCTCTGCTCGGACCAGCCGTAGGCTTCGAGGGTCATTTCCCGTCCGTCCGGTCCGGTCCCGGTATGGCTGCCTTTGGCCCAGTATTTGGGAAAATTCATGGTGATGGGTGCGGTGGGGTTCAGTTGGAGCGCGGGATCCGCGATGAGTGGTGGTGGAGGATGGGGTCGGGTCCGGAAAGATCCGCCACGAAGGTGAAACGGGCTTCGAAGGCGAAGGCATTGCCCACGATGCCCGTTTCCCAACGGTAGACGCCGGAGAGGCAGTGCATCGAGTCCCCGATGGCTTGGGTGGTGATCGTCTTCTCGTGCAGTGCGATGCCCAGCTCCTCGCGGTCAAAGAGGCGCTGGAAGTAGGCCCGCCGGTCTTCGGCGGTGCGGAGGAACCGGTTGGAAAAAGTGGGGATGAGGATGGCGTCCGGCTGGTACAAGCCGAGCAGGGGCTCCAGGGCGCGTTCGCGGATCCGCGCCATCCATTCCCGGAGTAGGTGATCGGGGCTCATGGTCGGAGCAAGAGGTTTTGCGACCCGGCCGGATGCGCAAGCCTAAGGCGAAGGGAAATTGCCCCCCGGAAGGCGGGGGCTCAATGCGGCAGGCGGATTTCCACGACCGTCTCCGCCTCGCCGGGGCGAACCGCAAAGTCGCTGCTCGCCAGCGGTCTGTCGCCATCTTCCGGATACACGGTGACCCGGTGGTCCCCGTGGAAGAGGCGGGCGGTGAAACCCCCGTCGGCGCCGGAGCGGCCGCTTTCGCGGCTCCACCAGTGCTCGAAGATGAGCTTCTCGTAGCGGTCCAGGATCGGTTTGCGCGACCAGTCGCGGCGGAAGAGGGCCGCCTCCGGCCGCCAGTGCCGGCCTTCCCAGAAGCCCCACATCATGATCTGGTTGACGCTCGGGTGACTGAAGCAGGCGGTGTAGAAATCGCGGAGGTGGTCGGCCTGCAGCTCTTCGTCCTGGGTGGCCATGTCGTATTCGGTGATGGAGATGGGGAGGCCGAAGCGGCTGAAATGGTCGAGCACCGCGAGCACACTGGCGGGGGGGATGCCGTTGCTGCGGATGTGGCCCTGGAAGCCGATGCCGTCCAGCGGCGCGCCGTGCTCGAGGAGAAAGGCGATTGTCTCCTCAAAGTGTCCGAGGTGGCCGATGCCGATGCTGCTATGGTCCATCTGCGGGTAGTCGTTGAGGTAGAGGAGGGCATCGGGGTCCCCATCCCGGGCGATGCGAAACCAGCGGACCATTTCCTCGCGTCCGAGGATGTCGAGGAGGTCATGGTTGTCGAAGGGTTCGTTGACGGCGTCCCACTCGTAGAGTTTGCCGCGGAAGGTGGTCGTCATGTACCGGATGTGCGTGTCGATGCGGCGGCGGAGGGCCGGGTGATCGTCGGCGAGGTCGCGCAAGTCGGCCGGGAGATTGCGGAAGCCGGGCCAGACGAGCACATGCCCCCGGACCGGGAGTTCGTGGCGGTTGAGCCACTCCACGGCGGCGTGGGCGGCCTCGCGGCCCCAAGTTTCGTAGAAGGGCCACTTGAGGTGGTTTTCGATCACGGTGGTGTTGAAGAGCCGCAGGACCTCGCTGCGGTAGCGGTCGTTGTCCGCCCCTTGCTCCACAAGATGATCGGCGGCGACGGCGGTGCCGAAGCCGAAGTGGTGGCGCTGCTGTTCGATGCGTAGTCGGTGTCCGGATACCGCTTGTCCGTCCGCGTCGAGCACCCGCAAGCGGACATCGCCTTGGCGGATCTCGCGGATGCGGGCCTCCGCCGCAGCTCTCCAAGGTGCGTCCGCCTCCCGGCCGGGGTAGGTGAGGCGGGTCGTGGGCAGGTCTTCGACGGCGACACGGTCGCGGTAGTTGAAGACCTCCACCCTGCCGATTTCGATGACTTGGGGCGGGAAGCCGAGATGGAGCGCGAGCCGGTAGCCTCCGCCGGCGTCGTCGTGCCGGACCTGGAAGGGAAAGTCGAAGCGCCGCCATTCCCGCCCGAAGCCGATCTGCTGGGCGAGGGATTTCGAGAAGGAAGGCGGCCCGATCTGGAAGTTGACCACCATCCGCGCCTCCCCGGTCTCAGGCGGGAAATCCAGCGCCCGCACCCAGAGCCGCAGAAAAACCACATCGCCCGGCCGGATCTCGCCGGGCACGTGCGCGCCGGCCTCGAGGCCCCAGTTGGTGGCGGGCTGCGAGCGGGTGGTGATGCGAAGGGCTTCGGCGAAGGGCTCTCCCTCCAGTGCAACGACTTCACCCGAGCCGTGGGCGCTGCCGCTCACGGTGATGTTGGGCAGCGAGCTGCCGTCCCAAAGGGCGGTGCCGCCGGGTGGCGGGGGTTCATTGGCTGCGCACCCGGCCGCGGTGAGGGCAAGCAGAAGAACGGGCGTGACGAGAAAGCGAAGGGAGCGGGGTGACATGGAGCCAAATTTACCCCGCGGGGCCGGAAGCGGAAGGCAACTTTACGGATACAGCAGCTTGCCCGTCCCTCCGCGGATCGGACCCGCGGGGTTGGATTGATCCCGCCTGCCGCCGGTGCCAGACTTGCGCTCCATGAACCCGCGCCGCCTCCTGCCCCTCCTATTGTGCACCCCCATGCCGCTCTGGGCCAATCTCACCGAGATTGAGACCGAGCGCCACGGCACCTGGATCCTCGAGGAGCACGCGGGTGCCCGGGCAGTGGTGCTGGAGACCGACCGCGGCCTGCGGCTCTCGGTGCGCCGCCCCGGTACCGCGGACTGGCATGTCCAGCTTTACCGGCGCGATGTCGGCCTGGAGGCCGGCGACTGTTACCTGCTGCGCTACCGGATCCGCAGCGGCCCGGGGCGCTTCTACAGCGTGGGTGCCACCGCCGACGGCGAAGACCACCGCGGGGTGGGGCTCTGGCATGATGGGGAGGCGCGCCGGGGTTGGCGCGAGGTGGAGATCCCGTTCCGGGCCGTCGATCCGATTCCCGGCCGCACGCGCCTGCCCAACTTCCAGTTCGGCCGCGCCCGGGGCAGTTTCTGGATCGATGGGGTGGAGCTGGAAGCGCTGGAGGCCGATCCCTGCGACGGCACCGCGCTCGAGCGCCCAACTGCTTTTTACCCCTACGTCACTCCTGCGGATCAGGCCCTGGAAGGCTCGGCGTGGTCGGCGGCCCACCTCAATGCTGCTCCGGCCGGGGCGGATGGGCGGATCGTGGCCCAAGACGGGCGTTTCCTGGCCAGCGGCACCGGTGAGCGGATTCGCTTTTTCGGCACCAACGTGGGAGGGAGAGCCGCTTTTCTCAGCCCGGAGGAAGCGGATCGGGCCGCCGGCATCCTCGCCTCCTACGGCATCAACCTCGTCCGCTTCCATCACTTGCAGAACATGTGGGAGCCTCCCGGAGGCTTCATCTGGAAGCCTGATGCGATCGACCGGGAAATCGACCCCGACCAGCTCGACAAGCTCGACTACTTCATCGCCGCCCTCAAGGCCCGGGGGATTTATTCGAACCTCAACCTCACCACCGCCCGCCGCTACCACCCGGACATGGGCTTCCCCGAGTCCGTCTACGCCATCGAGGATCTGGGGATGACCTTCGCCTTCATGAAGAAGGTCGACAAGTTTGATCAACGCATGATCGAGCTGCAGCGCGACTACGCCCGGGAGCTGCTCGACCGCGTCAATCCGTATACGGGAAACCACTACCGCGACGAACCCGCCTTGGTCAAAATCGAGATCAACAACGAGAACTCCCTCGTGGGCTGGCCGGGGGAGCCGGCGGGTCACCGTCTCCACGAGCTGCCCGAGCCTTGGCGCGGCGAGTTGCGGGAGCGCTGGAACGACTGGCTGGCGGAGCGCCACGCTTCCCACGAGGACTTGGTGGCGGCCTGGTTCGGCGCTGAGGCCGGCCTGGGCGCAAGCCTCCTTCCCGGCGGCCACCCCTGGAGCAACGCCAACATCGGTGAAGGCAACGTCCACTTCGCACCCTCCCTCGGCCAGCCCGAGCCCGCCATCGTGGTCAGCATCGAGAGCAATCCCGGGCCGGACTGGTTTGTGCAGGCCCACCTGCCCGGGCTCACCCTGCGGGAAGGCGGACTCTACACGCTCAGCTTCTGCATCCGCGGCGAAGAGCCTGGTTTGGCGCGGGTCACCGTCAACCGCGACATCCCGGACTGGCGCAACCACGGGGTCGATGCGGTGGTACCGGTGGAGACGGGGTGGGGCAGCCACTCGTTTGTTTTCACCGCCTCCGATGTCCTGGCCGGGCATGTGCGGGTGGCCTTTGTTGTCGGAGGGCTGCGGGGCCGGGTCGAGATCGATGATGTCCGCCTGCGCCCCGGTGCCAATCCGGAGGCCGTTCTTGGAGGGACGCTCGACGGCCGCTCCATCGGGCTGCTCTCGAGCGGCCCGGCCGCGGCCTTCCGCGACTATGCCCGCTTCCTGGCCGACGTTGAGACGGCATATGCCCAAGGCATGCGCGCTTTCCTGCGCGAGGACTTGGGCTTCGCCGACACCATGATCATCGACACCCAGTTTGCCTACGGCGGCGTGACCGCCTTCACCCGGGAGGCCGGGATGGAGTTTGCCGACAACCACGGCTACTGGCAGCACCCCGCTTTCGAGGCCGGAGTGGACTGGGATCCCGAGCGCTGGTCCATCCAGAACTCTCCCATGAGCCCGCTGTCCGGGGGCGGCGCTCTTCTCGGTTCGCTGGCCCGCGGCCGGCCCGAGGGGCTTCCGTATTCGATTTCAGAATACGATCATCCCGCGCCATCCGACTACCAGGCGGAGATGCTGCCGTTGCTCGCCTGGGTGGCTTCGCTGCAGGATTGGGATGCCCTGTACCTCTTTTCTTGGAACGCCCATGCGACCGGTCCGGAGGCGCGGCGCATATCGGGCTGGTTCGATGTCAGCAGCAACCCCGCCAAGCTGACCTTCCTGCCGCAGGCGGCGACGCTTTTCCGGGAGGCGCGGGTGGCCGCCCTGCCCGCGACCACCGTGCTGGATCTGCCAGCCGATCCGCTCCGGGCCGGCCTGAGTTTCGAGGGCGCCTGGCGCCAAGTCGGTTCGCCGCCCGATCCGCTCCGCCACCGGCTTGCTGTGCGAATTGGTGATGGTGAGGCGGCCCGCAAGATCGTCGCGGGCGCGGTGGACTCCCCGGCCCGGCGCGAGGAGGGGCTGCGCGGGGACTGGGTTCACTTCGAAAGCGGGGAGGCGGTTGCGGTGGCGGGCCGAGTCGGCGGAGAATGCATCGAAACCGCCTACGGCAGCTTCACCTTCGGCCGCTTCGGGCGCGACTTTGCCGCTCTCATGCTCGGTCCCGTGGGCGACCGGCTGCACCTGGCTGTGGTCGCGGGAGTGGAGAACACCGGGCAGGAGTGGAACGCCGACCGCACCTCGGTCGGCACCCAGTGGGGAGAATCCCCGACCCTGTTGGAGCGGGTGCCGGTGCGCTTCCGGCCCGCGGAGCCGCTCCTCGTGCGTCCCATCGATGACGAACTCCAGCCAGGCGAACCCCTTGAGGCCGATGCGGAAGGCTGGATCGACCTCGGCTCTGTGGACACACCGCGTTTCCTGCTCGAACGCCTCTGAGGCCTGATCCGGTGGCCGGTTTTGTCTCTTGGACTGGATCGTGACGCAAATCAGAGTAGTTTACGACAGAGATCCAAGGTGCGCAAAATGATCCGACGCTCGCCGCGGCTTGTTCTTGGGAAATGCTTCTTTGCGCCTGTCCAGCTCGCATCAAGAGCCGGAACCGCCCAGGAAGGCCATGTCGGCGACGAAAACACAAGGAGACCTAGTATGCTAATACTGAATACACCGTCAGGAGTTACCGTTTCTTATGATCGGGAAGGAAGCGGCCCGCCCCTGGTGTTGGTGCATGGCAGCTTCAGCGACCATCGCACGAACTGGGAGCAGATCAAAGCAACCCTGGCTCAGCGCTTTGAAGTCTGCGCCATGGCTCGCCGCGGCCGCGGAGAAACCACCCCGACGACCGGTCATGACGTTGCGGATGAAGCCGAGGACGTGGCCGCCCTGATCGAATCACTTGATAAGCCGTGTGATTTGCTCGGTCACTCCTATGGCGCCCAAGTGGCACTGGCCGCGGCCGCCAACTGTCCCGAGCGGATCCACAGGCTGGTGCTTTACGAGCCGCCCTGGCCGCACCTGCTGCGCGAGGAACAGATGAAGCGCTTCGAGGCATCGGCCGAGGCGGGGGACTGGAATGGGTTTGCCACTGCATTCCTGCGGGAAGTCCTCCGGATGCCCGCCACGGAGATCGAAGTCTTTCGGGAGAGCGAAACCTGGAGCGCGATCCTGGACGACGCGGAGGCGACTTTGGGGGATCTCCATGCCTTGCTCCGGCATCGGTTTGAACCCGAGCGATTTAGCAACCTTTGTCTACCGGTCTTGCTCCAGATCGGGACCGAATCCCCGCGCACTTCATACGTTACCGACGCCCTTGCCGAGGTGTTGCCGGACAGCCGCATCGAAGCGCTCTCCGGTCAAGGCCATGACGCCATGACCACCGCGCCCAATCTCTACGTGGCGTCGGTTCTCCGTTTCCTGCGATGACGATCGCCCACGCCAGAGCCACCTTGAATCACATTGGGGTAGGCACTGGACACCGGACAGGAGGCTCCGGAAGCAATGCTCATTGAGGAATCACCGCCATCGCGGTGAGCGCGCGGGGAGAAATCCGGAACAATCCCTTGACCCGGATTGCCTGGACTGACTAGGTTGCTGATAAGCGGCACAACTCTAATCCAAGAACCGGGCTATCATGATCCGGGTCTATGAGATCCAGCGCCCCGGAGCGTCTGAAGTGCGATTCCGCACGAATCCTTGAACAGGATCGACCCCCTCCTTCTGCGGGCTCTGTCTCCGTAGCTTGGATAGCATGAGAATAAACCAAAGCACCAAAACCACACGGCTCAGAAGGAGAAAACCATGACACCAACCACATATGGAATCTTTAACTCAATCCAGAGAGAATGTTTGAACGAAAAGCCACTGTCCGCCCCTGCCGTCCGGGAACGAACCCAACCTCATGCAGAAGGTAACATTGGGGGAAACGCCGCCCTGCCGCCGGTTTGGCGACAGCGGCCGCATTAGTTGGCCTGGCTTGGGGACTGTCAGGATGTGCCGGCGATGACCACATGCACATGGCCGGTGAACAAGGCATGCACGCAGAGAAACACCAGCATGGCGTGGTGGACTTCCCGACATCCTGCAATGCGGTGGCGCAGCAGGAAATCGAAACTGGATTGGCTCACCTGCATCACATGATGTATGAGCAGGCCCGCCCGCATTTCGAGGCGGCGGCAATGGCGGATCCGGCTTGTGCGATGGCACACTGGGGGATTGCCATGACACGTTTCCAGCCCTTGTGGCATCCCACACCTCCCGAGGATTTGGAACGCGGGAAAGCCGCAGTGGAGAAGGCGCGGGAACTCGGGGCGGCAACGGACCGCGAGGAGGCTTACATCGCGGCCGTGGAGGCGTTTTTCACCGATCCTGTTCCGGCCAGGGAGAGCCGTTCCAGGGACCACGAGGCCCGGGTGCGCGCCTGGCTGGACGCCCAACAGAAGGTCCACGAAGCCTACCCTGAGGACGTGGACGCCGCGGCATTTTACGCCTTGGCCGAGGTCTGTTATGCCATGACCCAGTTCTCTCCCCACCAAGAGCGCGACTTCACCCGTGAAAAGCGGGCAGGCGAAATCATCGAATCCTATTTCGAGGATCACCCCGAGCATCCCGGTCTCTTTCATTATCTCATCCATGCCTACGACAGCCCGCAACTGGCGGAACGCGCTTTGGAGACGGCCCGCGAGTACGACAAGCTCGCCCCGGAATCCGTTCACGCCCTTCACATGCCAAGCCACATCTTTGTTCGTCTCGGGTATTGGGAGGAAACGGCCGAATGGAACGAACGCTCGGCGGAGGCCGCCGTCCGGGAAATGGACGACGACTTTCACGCCACCGCCCACTACGTGCACGCACTGGATTACATGATGTTCGCGTATCTCCAGATGGGTGACGACGCGAAGGCGAAGGAAACACTTCGGCAGGTCCAGGAAGTCGAGGATATGTGGGGCGCCCCCTTTGCCGCCTACAACATCGCCGCGGCCCAGGCCCGCTACTACCTCGAACAGCGAAATTGGGATGGCGCGGCGGCCCTGGAGCCGGGTATGCCCGATGTCCTCCCTTGGGAAAATTTCCCCCAAGCCGAAGCCCTGTTTTATTTCGCCCGAGGCATCGGAGCCGCCCGGAGTGGTGATTTCGATCAGGCTGAAAGCGATCGTGATGAAATCCGGCAGCGGGTGCAGGCCCTGCGCGATGTTGATGACGCCTACTGGGCCTACATGACCGAGGCCCTCGGCAAAGCCGTCGAGGCCTCGCTGCTTTTCGAGCGCGGCCGGACCGAAGAAGGCTTGGCGCTGATGCGTGAAGCCGCCGACCTCGAGGATTCGATGGACAAGCACCCGACCACCCCGGGCGAGGTCCTGCCCATCCGCGAACTCTACGGGGATCTGCTGGCCAGGGAGGGTCGCATGGAGGAAGCGAGAGTGGCCTTCGAGGCATCGCTGGAACGAACCCCCAACCGCCGTCAAGCCTTGGCCGGCCTCGAGTTGGCCCGCGCTCAGCCGGCCACCCCCGGTGGGCGATGACAAGACGTGCGACCGCTGCCGGCAACCCGCCAGGAAGGGATCATACCCACTCCCGAGGACGCCTGTTTACGTCTGTCGCGGTTGCATGACCTGATCTGCGGAAGATGATGCAGAAGCCGACGCCATCGGTGGACATTGCCGGGATCACGAAACGCCAGCAGGCGACCTGGTCCTCCGGCGATTTCAACCAGATCGCCCGCCAAAACGTGGGCATGGCCGAGGCGCTCTGCGAGTCCGCCGATCCTCATGGCGGAGAACGCGTTCTGGATCTGGCCTGTGGAAGCGGAACGGCCGCACTGGTGGCGGCTAGGCGTTACTGCGAGGTCACGGGAATCGACTACGTTCCCGAGTTGATTGAGTGCGCACGAAAACGGGCCGCGGCGGACGGAGTCGAAGCGGAGTTTGTCGTCGGCGACGCGCAATCCCTTCCCTTTCCTGATGCCGCCTTCGATGTGGTGCTCTCGGTCTATGGGATGCAATTCGCACCTGACCAAAAAACTGCAGCGGCGGAGTTGTTGCGAGTCTGCCGTCCCGGCGGACGGATCGCCTTGGCTTCACCCTGTCCGGAAGGCTGGAGCGCCGATTTCTTTGCCGCCATCGCAAAGCATGCCTCGCCCCCGGCCGGAGTGCCATCCCCGTTGCAGTGGGGCACCGAGGCGGGGGTGGAGGCGTTGCTTGGTCCCGGAGTCACCTCACTTCACAACGAGCGGCGGACCGCCCTGCAGTATTACCGCTCTATTAATCACGCGACTGAAGTTTTTCTCACTTGGTTCGGCCCTGCGATCCGGGCGACCCAGGAGGCAGGTTCGAAAGAACGTGTCGGTGATGATCTCAAGACGGTTTTTAATCGCTACAACCGTGCCCGGGATGGCACCGCCGTCATCGAAAACACCTACCTGCTGACGCTGGCCGCCCGCCTTCAGGCGCACGGATAACCCTCTGCCATCACGCCCTCCACGCAACCATAGGAGACCCCATACCATGAATGCCAAACATGACAATCCCGGCAACCCAACCATGAGCCCGGCAGCGATCGATGCGTGTTTTGACCGCATGGCGTCGCGTTCCGGACCCTTGGATGGACAGGCCTTCGAGGCTTTGGCCACCGATGCAGGGAAAAAAGAACCCGAACCGCTGCACCTGCTTTTTCGGCAGGGAGCCCTGCTGGCCGTCGAATGCATGCCCCATGGCTTCGGCGCCGGCCCCTACGTGGCTTCCACCGCCGGAGATGGTGCCATCGCTTTCACCTCCGAAATCCGGAGTCTCGACCACGAGACGGAAAACCACCTCTGGAAAGGGCGGATCAAAAACGGTGTCATCACCGGATCCATGGTCTGGACCGACCAAGAGGGAAAGCAGACCGAGTTGAATTTCGAGGGAAAGGCGATGGGACCGGTTGAGTAAAGCTCCGGGAGGCGGCCATGGACGAGCTGATCGACCGGGACCTGTTGGATTGTAGACACGACCGGGTGATTTTCGGCCAAGCCCGCCCAATCCGAACTGGAACGGCGGCTCTCACAGGTGGTCTTGGGCGCCCAGATGAAGGCCAGCCTCATCCGCCGAGAGCGAAACCAACTGAGCCTTCTCCTCGAAGATCAACGATTGCGATGGAAGGGTGTCCGGGGCCGGGATTCACCTCACTAACCAACGGTCCCCTTCCGGGTTGCGCCGGTCGGCCAACCTACTCGGACTGCTTCTCAGAGTAGCAACGTTTTGTTCTACCCCTGCCAGGATTTTTTCAGGTCAACGTCGATCCGACACTCCAGTCGGATACCGCTGCTGGCCAAATAGTCGCAAAAGCGGCTGACAGCATGCGCCAGGGCGTGGTGGAGCGCTGCATCCCGTATGACCCCGTCCTCCCACCACCAGCCTTTCAGGCAGAGCGTTCGAGCGCTGGTTTCTGAGTTTTCATTGGTCTTGCGGGCCTGCGTTGTGGGGCGGCCTGCGGTCGCCTTCGACTTGCCGCTGCGGGGCGCCCGCTCCAACCGCGCTTCAAACCGGGCCACAAACTGGTCCCCATAAAGGACCGGCAAAACATAGTAGCCCCAGCGCCGCTGTGGCTCCGGTTTGTAGACCTCCCACACATAGTCGAAACCAAACAACTCCGCCACCATCCGGCGGTCCCAGAGCAGTGGATCGAGCGGGGCGAGAAAGACCACCCGGGGATCGCCCGCCTCCTCCTGCTCCAGTTGGGCGAGTGCTGCGGGTGGGGCGTGAAACCGGCGCCCCTCCACTTCGACCGCCACCAGATCGCCGGCCGCCAGCAGTTCGTCGATCCGCCGGTTGCGCTCCGCCGCTGTCAACGGCATGCTCCAAATCTCCAGCGGAGCACCGGCCGGCCGGAGCAGGCCCATGGCTTGGTGGCGAAACCGAATCAGCCGCCGCACACTCTCCGCCGGCGGCACGCGGGCCGCCCCGTGGATTTGCGGAGGAATCACCCGCTCGGCGAGGTCGTAGGCATGGTGGCCGTTTTCCCGGTGGTGCGTCACCACCACACCGGAGTCCCAGAGCGCTCGGAGGATGTTTTTCGTCAACTGCGGCCCGTACCAGCTCCCTTTGAGCCGATCCACGCGGACTTGATGCTCGAAGGCCGCCGATGTCAGGGGGCCGCGCCGCTCCAACTCCGCCAGCACGGCTTTCCTGGCCTTCGCGTGGGTTTTAAAAAGCGGCTTCCAGTGCGTTCCCCTCCAGCGGTGGTAGATTCGGCGCACCGGCCAATCCTCCATCCGCACCAGGCAGGCCTGCTTGTCCCAACCGTCGTAAATGCGGCGTTCCGTGTAGGCGTGGTGCTCCCAGTCGCCGACCCGGTACTCCGGCACCCGAGCCTGCAGAACGAGGTCGTGATTGCGGCCGACGGGGTTGAGCGGATCGGCCTGCACGCAGGTGTGGCGCTCGAAAACGCCCGCCAGCGTCGTGGGTGCGAAATGGTAACGCACCAGCAAGCGGCGTGCTTCCGCTCTTGAGAGGCGGATCACCCGCCGGCCGGAGGTCGCGCGACGCTTGCCGCTGGGGGCAGGGTTCATCGGGTTGCCAGCTTGGATGGCGACTCCGCTTCTGTAAAGCGGGGCCGCATCCGCGCGGGTCGGTTGCGCCGCCCCGGGCTTTTCGGGTGACATGGGGGTGGAATCCCTGTAACCGAATCCCCACGACACTACCATGACTGAAGACGAGGCAGAATCCAACGGCTCCACGCCCCGGCAGCGGGGGCATGGTTTGATGATGCGGCTTTTCTTTCGTTTTCTCGGCTTCGTGGAGCGGGTGGGCAACCGGCTGCCGCATCCCTTCACGCTCTTTTTTCTCATGGCCCTGCTGGTGCCGGTGATGAGCTGGATTCTTTCCCTCGCGGGGACCGGCGTGACCCACCCGGTTAGCGGAGCGAAGGTCGAGGTCGTCAATCTCTTCCAAGCCGAGCAACTCAAACGCATGCTGACCGAGGCGGTGAGCAACTTCACCGGTTTCGCGCCCCTGGGCACGGTGCTGGTGGCCATGATCGGGATTGGAGTTGCAGAGCGCTCGGGGCTGTTTGCGGCGGGGCTGCGGTTGCTGGTGGCCGGGGTGGGGCGGCGCTGGATCACGCCGGCGCTGGTCTTCGCCGGCATCATGAGTTCGCTCGCGGCGGACTCGGGCTTCATCATCCTTCCCCCTCTGGGGGCGCTGGTTTTTCTCGGGCTTGGCCGGCACCCGCTCGCCGGCATGTTTGCCGTGCTGGCCGGCGTCTCGGGCGGTTTCAGCGCCAACCTTTTCATCACCGTGCTCGACCCGCTCCTCTCCGGATTGACCGAGTCCGCCGCCCAACTCTACGACCCGACCTACCGGGTCAACGCCCTGGCCAACTACTACTTCATGGTGGCCTCGACGGTCATGCTCACCGGCCTGGGCTGGCTGGTTTCGGAAAAACTCGTCGAGCCGCGGCTTGGCACTTGGCAGCGGCCGGAAGGCTTCGCGGAGGAGGCCCTCGCCTCGGGGAAATCCGGCGGACCCGAGACCGCCGAGCGGCGGGCCCTCCTCGCCGCCGCCGCCTGCTTTCTGGTCCTGCTGGCGGGCGCCCTGCTGCTGGTCCTGCCCGAAGGCGCCCTGCTGCGCGATGAGGACGGCGAGCCTTGGCCTTTCTTCGACGCCCTTGTTCCAATCTTCGCCGTGCTGCTCTTCGTGCCCGGGCTGGTCTTCGGTGTCATGACAGGATCGATACGAAGCGACCACGACGTGGCCCGCATGACCGGTGACACCCTCGCGACCATGGGCACCTACATCGCCCTCGCCTTCATGGCGGCGCAGTTCATCGAATACTTCAACTGGTCCAACCTCGGCTTTGTCCTCGCCATCTCCGGGGCCGATCTCCTCCGCGGACTGCAGTTGACCGGCATCCCCCTGCTCATCGGCATCATTTTGATCTCCGGCACGATCAACCTTTTCATCGGCTCGGCCTCCGCCAAGTGGGCCATCCTCGGCACCGTCCTCGTGCCGATGATGATGAACCTCGGCTACAGCCCCGAGCTGAGCCAGGCGCTTTTCCGGGTCGGCGACTCGGTGACGAACATGATCACACCGCTCTCCACCTACTTCCCGATCATCCTCGCCTTTGCGTCGAAATACGTCCCCGGCATCCGGCTCGGCACGGTCATCGCCGCCATGCTGCCGTACTCAATCGTGTTCTTCTTCTGCTGGAGCGTGCTGCTTTTCGGATGGTATCTGCTCGGGCTGCCCCTGGGGCCGGGCGCGCCGCTGACCTACGGTTCCTGAGGCTCCGCGACGGGCTTTGGCCTTGCCCTCAGTGCGGTCTCGGTTTCGCTGGCCATCATGGCTGATGGCATCCGCTGGGGCATCCTTTCGACGGCGAAGATCGCGCGTGCGCACGTCATCCCGGCGATTCGGGAATCGTCCAATGGCACCGTTGCCGCGATTGCCAGCCGCAAGGCGGAGCGGGCCCGCGAGGTCGCGGCTGACTTCGACATCCCGCGTGTTTGCGCCAGCTATGCGGAGCTGCTGGCCGATCCTGAGGTCGATGCGGTTTACCTTCCGCTGCCGGTGAGCCTGCACTGCGAGTGGGCCCTGCGTTGTGCCGCAGCGGGCAAACCCCTCCTCTGCGAAAAACCCCTCGCCGCCAATTCCTCCGAGGCCCGCCGCATGATTGATGCTTTCGCCAACGCCGGGCTGCCGCTTGCCGAGGGGTTCATGTACCGGTTTCATCCTCTGACCGAGAAGGTCCGCTCTTTGCTCGCTGAAGGTGTGGTCGGCCGGCCCAACCTCCTCCAGGCCACCTTTCACGTGCGGGTCGAGGATCCGGCCAATATTCGCCTGCGCCGCGAGACTGCCGGCAGCGGCCTCCGTGATGTGGGGGCCTACTGTGTCGGCGTGATGCGCCACTTGCTGGGCGAGGAGCCCGTCGAAGTGACCGCCCGGGCGCGCTTCAATGCCGAGGGGGTCGACACCAGCCTGGTTGGCACGCTCGCCTTTCCTTCCGGAGCCTTGGGCTGTATCAGCTGCGGCCTCGAGACCGCCTTTGCCTGCCACTACGAGATCTCCGGCCCCGAAGGCCGCCTGCACATCCCCCAGGGCACCGTGCCGGGCACCGGCGAGGCCGTCATCGAGCTGCACCGCAACCACCGCTGCGAGGAAATCCGCCTCCCCGGAACCAATCACTACCGCCTCATGGTGGAGGATTTCGCCGCCGCTCTCCTGGAGGGCCGCCCGCCGCGTTTTCCCGCCGAGGAGGCCATCGGCAATCTGGAGGTCATCGACCGGCTTCTCGCGGCCGCGGCCGATGAGGCTGGACCTGGCCGCCTGGCCGGCGAAGTGTGATCGGTCGTATGCACTACAGAACTCTTGGCAGCACCGGTTTGGAAGTATCCGTGGTCGGGTTTGGCACCTGGCAGTTTGGCGGCGAGTGGGGCATGGAGTTTGACCAGCCCACGGTCGATGCGATGTTCGACGAGGCCCGTGCCTGTGGTATTAATTTAATCGATACAGCGGAATGCTATGGCGACCACACCTCCGAGCGCCTCATCGGCGGGGCCATCGCCCGCGACCGCGAGAAATGGATCGTGGCGACGAAGTTCGGTCACAAGTTTTTCGAGCCCTTCAAGCGCGAGGAGCGGATCACCCCGACGCAGGTGGTGGAGCAGCTTGAGGATTCACTCCGCGCCCTCCGCACCGACTATGTCGATCTGCTCCAGTTTCACTCCCTCGGCGACGAACAGTTTCGTACCGAGGGGTTGTGGGAAACGCTGGCGCAGGAAAAAGCCAAGGGCAAGGTGCGCCACCTCGGCATCTCCATCGGCTGGAACGGCAATATCACCCAGACCCGCGCCGCTCCCGAAGTCGGTGCGGAGGTCATCCAGGTCGTTTACAACCGGCTCGACCGCAAGCCGGAGGAGGAGGTCTTGCCGGCCTGCCGCCAGCTGCGGCTGGGCGTGCTCGCGCGGGTGCCGCTGGCCAGCGGGTTTCTCTCCGGCAAATACCGTCCCGGAGCCTCTTTTCCCGCCAATGACGTCCGCGAGGTTTGGATGAAAAACCGGCGCGATGAAACCCTGCGGGAAGTCGAACGCATTGCCTGCGAGGAAGTGCCAGAAGGCGTCGACATGGCGCAATGGGCGCTCGCTTGGTGCCTGCGAAACCCCGCGGTCACATCCGTCATTCCCGGCTGCAAATCGGTCGAGCAGGTGCGCTCCAACGCCGCCGCGGCCAATCTGCTCGCCGGAGGCTGAGGGCCGCTCGCCCGGATTCGTGAGCGCAGGTGCGCTCCCGCGGTCTCGGTCAGGTTTCGGACTGTTTCCAGGGCTCAGGAGGCGCTTCCTTAAACCGGGCCCGCAGCGTCCGCACGGTTCGGCGGAACACCGCCTCCGGCGATTTCTCGGCTTCGATCCGGATCAAACGTCCCGACGCTTCATAATAGGCGAGCAATGGATCGGCGGTGGCGGCATAGGCTTCGAGCCGCACCGCGACCGCCTCGGGCCGGTCATCCTCGCGGATTTGGAGCACTTCTCCACAGTCGTCACAATGATCCTCCCGGCGCGGCGGCGAGGTTTCGAGGTGGTAGCCGCGACGACATTTCGGGCAGGTCCGCCGCCCGGACAGACGTCGAAGGAGTTTTTCCCGCGGGAGGGTGAAGTCCACCGCGGCATGCAGAGGTCGGTTGAGTTCGGCAAGGAGGACGTCCAGTCGACGGGCTTGCTCCACCGTGCGCGGGAAGCCATCGAGGCAGAAACCAAAGCCGCAGCGAAGGCAAGTCGTCCGCTCACGAATCAGGTCGAGCACGATGGCGTCGTCCACGAGTTCGCCGCGGCTCATTTTCTCCAAGGCTTTGGTCATGGCCGGCGAGCAGCAGGTGGTTTCAGTGGCTTTGGCATGGCGGAAGACGTCGCCGGTCGAAAGCGGACAGGCCCCCAGCCAGGCCGAGATCCGGGCCGCCTGGGTGCCTTTGCCGACACCCGGCGGCCCCAGCAGCACCAAACGGAATGGGTGCCGCGGTGTCGCTCCCGGCGGCTCCAGGCAGGCCGGCCGGGCTTCCAGCCAGGCGCTGCGGTCGGCAGGGGGGGCGATGATGGGCTTTTCAGTCATGATTGCAGTGGTGTTGAAGAAGGATCGCACAGGAGCTGACCCGCTGCTGACCGGATTTTGGCATTGGTCACCCATTGGTTGGCTCTTCGGGTGGCCGCTTTTCCTCCCCTGCTTTCTTTCTGGTCCGTGCCCCGGCCGTGTGCTAGGCAGGCCTTTTGCCATGAATAGCGACCGCGTTCTCATCTACGACACCACCCTGCGCGACGGCACCCAGGGCGAAGGCATTTCTTTTTCCGTGACCGACAAACTGCTCATCACGGAAAAGCTGGATCAGTTCGGGATCGATTACATCGAAGGCGGCTGGCCGGGCTCCAATCCGCGCGACATGGCCTACTTCCGCGAGGCCCGCAAACTCAAGCTGGAGCATGCCCGGGTCGCCGCTTTCGGCTCCACCCGTCGTTCCGGCATTACCGCGGAAAAAGATGGCCAGCTCAAGCTCCTCCTCGAAGCGGAAACTCCGGTCGTTACCATCTTTGGCAAATCTTGGCTGCTGCATGTCACCGAGGTGCTCCGGACCACCCCGGAGGAAAACCTCGCCATGATCGAGGACTCCGTCCGCCTGCTCAAGAACCACGACCGCGAGGTCGTCTACGATGCCGAACACTTCTTCGACGGCCATGCCGACGACGCGGACTATGCCATCGCCACCCTCGAGGCCGCTGTCCGCGGGGGGGCGGACTTTCTTGTCCTCTGCGATACCAACGGCGGCCGCCTGGTCGGCGAAATCACCGCCGCCACCGCCACCGTTTGTGCCCGATTTCCGGATACGAAGCTCGGTGTCCACTGCCACAACGACAGTGGCCTGGGGGTCGCTGTCTCCCTCGCCGGCGTCGAGGCGGGCGCGGTCATGATCCAGGGCACCATGAACGGTTTCGGCGAACGCATCGGCAATGCCAACCTCACTTCCATCCTGCCGAATCTCTACCTCAAAATGGGCCGCACCGGCGCGAGCCAGCCCCACTTGGCCGGGCTGCGCGAGCTTTCCCTCTTCGTCGACGAACTGGCCAACCTTCGCCCGGATCCCAAGGCGCCGTTTGTCGGTCAGTCCGCCTTCACCCACAAGGGCGGAGCCCACGCCGATGCCACCAAAAAGGTCCGCCACAGCTATGAGCACATCGACCCCGGGGCGGTTGGCAACCGCCAGCGTGTGCTTGTCTCCGACATGGCCGGCCGCAGCAGCCTCTTCCTCAAGGCCCGCGAACTCGGCATCGAGCTGGAGCGGGATTCTTCGCAGACCAAGGAAATCATCGCCCAGCTCAAGCAGCTTGAGTTCGAGGGCTATGAGTTCGAGGCTGCCGATGGCTCCCTCCACCTGCTTCTGGCCCGTTTGCTCAACAAGTATAATCCCCATTTCGAGTTCGAAGGCTACCGCGTCATCGTCGAGAAACGCGGCCCGGATGCCCCTCCCATGGCCGAGGCAACCGTCAAGATCCGGATCAACGGCGAGGCCTCCTATACCGTCGCCGAGAGCAGCGGTCCGGTCGGCGCCCTCGATCATGCGCTCCGGCTTGGCCTCGAAAAAGTGTATCCACAAATCACCGACTTGAAACTGATGGACTACAAGGTCCGCATCCTCGACAGCCGCCGGGGCGCTGATGCGCCAACCCGTGTTTTGATCGAGTCCGGCGACGGCGCCCGCCTCTGGGGCACAGTGGGGGTGAGCCCCAATCTCATCGAAGCGAGCTGGCAGGCCATTCTGGATTCCGTCGAATACAAACTCCTCCGTGGCGAAGAGCGGGCCGCCCGCCCGCCCCGCAAACCGGGCTGAACCCGCTCTTCGATCAGGGCGCGGCTGCCCGCCGGTGGTGGTTCTTCAACCCGGGCTGGCCGGATCCACGTCGATGGCCTGGATGACGTCCTCGGGCACGAGGAAATCCTCCTGCTCGCGTTTGAGCAGCGTCACCAGCCGGCTCACCTGATTGGTGAAATACCAGACCTGGAAGCGGTAGTGGCCCTTGATCTTTTCGGTTGCGCAGGGCGCAGGGCCGCGGATTTCCACCGATGGGCCGGTCTTGCCTTCGATCCGCCGGACCCATTGCTCGGCGACGAAAGCCAGCTTTTCCGGATTGGGGCCGCGGAAGAGATGCTGCACCAGGTGGCGGAAGGGCGGATATCCGAAGGCCTCACGGGTCTCCAGCTCCGCTTGCAGAAAGCCGTCAACGTCATTGCGCCGGGCGAACTGGATCGGACCCGCATGTGGCGTGTAGGTTTGCACGATCACCTCGCCCGCGCGATCGCCCCGCCCGGCCCGGCCCGCGACTTGCACCAGCAGTTGAAAGGTCCGCTCGGCACTGCGGAAATCGGGCTGGTGCAGCGAGAGATCCGCCTCGACCAGACCCACCAGGGTGACGTTGGGGAAGTCCAGCCCTTTGGCGATCATCTGCGTGCCGATGAGCACATCGATGCGGCCCTGGCGGAAGGCGGTCAGGATTTGCCGGAACTGGTGGCGGCGGGCCATCGTGTCGGCATCGATGCGGACGATTTTGGCCGTGGGCAGGATCCGCTGCACGACGGCCTCGACGCGTTGGGTGCCGTGGCCTTGCATCTGGATTTTGATGGATCCGCAGGCGGGGCACCGTTTGGGGGCCGGGCGCATGGCCCCACAGAGGTGGCACTTCAGGGTTTCATCGGTGCGGTGGTAGGTCAGGGTGATGCTGCAGTCAGTGCATCCTTCCACGTGTCCGCAGTCCCGGCAGAGCAGGTGGGGGGCGAAGCCGCGCCGGTTGATGAAGAGGATCGCCTGCTCCCGGGCAGAGTAACGAGCCTTGAGTTTGTCTTCCAGTATCCGGGAAAGCGTTACCGGACCGCGGCGGGAAAGAACCTCGCCCCGCATGTCGACGAGCTGCATCGTCGGCATTCTCCGGTTGTCAATGCGCTGGGTCAGCTGCAGTCGCTGGTAACGACCGGTCAGGGCGTTGCGCACGGTTTCCAGCGATGGTGTAGCGGATCCGAGAATACAAAGCCCACCGACGAGACGAGCCCGGTAGACCGCGACATCCCGGCCTTGGTAGCGGGGGCTTTCCTCCTGTTTGTAAGCGGGCTCGTGCTCTTCGTCCACGATGATGAGGCGCAAGTTTTTCAGAGGTGCGAAGATGGCCGAGCGGGCGCCCACGACCACTCGGGCTTCCCCCCGGGCCAGGGCCAGCCAGGCGTCCAGGCGCTCGCCGTCTGAAAGGTGACTGTGCCAGACAACGGCTTTCACCCCCGGCAGGCGGGCCAGCCGGGCCCTCAATCGGCCGATCGTCTGCGGAGTGAGCGCCACCTCGGGCACCAGAAAGATGATGCCGCCGCCGGCTTCGAGGGCGCGTTGCATAAGGTGAAGGTAGACTTCCGTTTTGCCCGAGCCGGTTACGCCTTGGAGCAAGGTGCAGACGAAATCGCCGGTATCGAACTGGTTGCTCAGGGCCTCGACGGCAGCCTTCTGCTCGGTCGTGAGTTCAGGCGGGATTTCCCCCACCTGCTCGCTTGCGCCGAGGTCATCCGCATACGCAACCCGCTCCGCGGCGAGGCATCCTTGTGCGAGCAAGCCCTTTTTGATCAGGCTTTCGCAGGTCGTGGAGGCGATGCCCAACCGTTTTAAAACATCGGATTTCGTCGGCGGGAGGGGTTGGTCGCGGAGGAAGCTCAGGAGCTTGGCCTGCTTCGGAGCCCGTTGGGCGAGGGCGGCCAATTCCGCATCGGACACGGGTCGGGCAAGATGAAGGGTTAGGCTGGTTTTTGGACGCATGCCTTTTCGGGCCGGCGCCGGGATCATCGTCTCGAGGATGGTTTCCCACCGGGAGCCGTAGTAGCGGCTCATCCAATCCGTCAGTTGCAGCAGATCCGCGGTGAGAACGGGACGAGGGTAGAGAACCTCCGTGATCAGGCGGAGTTTATCCCGGGGCACTTCCGGAACCACATCCACCTCCAGCACTACGCCCAGCGGATGGCGGTTGCGCAGGGGAATGCGCACCAGGTGGCCCGTCTCCAGCGAATCCGACCACGCTTTCGGAATCCGGTAGTGGAGCGGCCGGTCCAAGCCCGTCAACAGCCGGACAGCCGCCACCTTCTCGATCGATGCATCCTCCGCCATGCCGCCGCAGCCTA
>REEB01000161.1 GCA_007695295.1 Puniceicoccaceae bacterium | reverse complement strand
CCGAATTCGCCGATCAGTTTCGAAGACTTTTTGGGGTACGCTCATGGTGCGGGGACTCCACCTCCCCCAATCCGGGGACTCAACTGCTTTCGCACGGCCACTTGGGGACCTAAGTGATTTGATTGGATACTTTGCCGACGACCGCTTGACCTTCCCGCCTCCAGACGGCAATCACCCTCCAACCCGGGCACCAACGCCCGGGCCCGGGATGGGCCGTGCGGCCATTCCGAATACAGATTCCACCCGTCTCTTGTCCACTATGACTCCCGATACCCGCCCCATGACCGTCGGTGACTGGATGATCACCCTCCTCGTCCTCGCGATTCCCTTGGTCAATCTGATCATGTACCTAGTCTGGGCCTTCGGCTCCACCGGCAATCAGAATCGCAAAACCTTCTGCCAGGCTTCCCTCATCTGGTTTCTCATCCTTTTCGGTTTTGCCATCGTCATCGCCCTCTTCGGCGGCCTCGCCACGCTCATGGCCGCTTCCGCCGCCTGAACGACCACTCGACTGCGGCCACCGCCCTTTGCCCGGAGCTTCCGCTCTGCGGCGGACCTTTCTTTGACTGCCCCAGCCGCCAAGTCGTAACCTCGGCGCTGGTCAGAACCCGCCTGGGTTTGACATCCACGGTCCGGGAGGCGTATCCCTGAGCGTTTCACTTCTACAACCCACGCCACCGCATGCCTTCCGCCAACGACATCCGCAAAGGAAACGTCATCCGCTACAACAACGACTCCCATCTCGTCATGGACACCCAGCACCGGACTCCGGGCAATCTCCGGGCCTTTGTCCAGATGAAGCTCCGCAACCTTCGCAGCGGGCGCAGCGCGGATGTCCGCTTTAGCTCCACCGAAAGCCTCGAAGTTCTCACCACCGACCGGCAGACCCTCGAGTTCAGCTACGCCGACCGCGGCATTTACGCCTTCATGAACCCGGAGTCTTTCGAAACCATCGAGCTCATGGAGGACCTCGTCGAGGGCTGCAAAAACTACCTTGTGCCCAATGGCAAGGTGGAGGTCCTTTTCGTCGACGGCAGCCCGGTCCAAGTCGTCCTCCCCCCCTCCGTCGAGCTGAAGGTCACCGAGTCCGCCGAAGGCCTGCGGGGAGACACTTCCGGCAATGTCCAGAAACCCGCCACCACCGAAACCGGCCTGGTTGTGCAGGTCCCCCTCTTTATCAAAGAAGGCGACGTCATCAAGGTCAGCACCAGCGACGGCAGCTACATGGGCCGCGCCTGAGGCCCGGGCCGCGCCCAACGGCGATCGCCCGCTCATGACCTCCCGGGACCGCTTCCTGGCCGCCCTCGACTGTCGCCCGCTCGACCGGCCGCCAGTCTGGATCATGCGCCAGGCCGGTCGGTATCTCCCCGAGTACCGCGCCCTCAAGGAACGCCACTCCTTCACCGAGCTGGTCCGCACCCCCGAACTCGCCGCCGAGGTCACCCTCCAGCCGCTCAAGCGCTTCCCGCTCGACGCGGCCATTGTCTTTTCCGATATCCTCGTCATCCCCGAGGCCCTCGGCCAGCCCTACAGCTTCCGTGACGGCGGCGGCATTGAGATGGACTTCGCCCTCGACTGCCCCGGAGATTTCGACCGACTTGAGCCCGCCGGCGTGTCGGATCGTCTCGGCTACGTGGGCGAGGCCCTCCGCCGCATCCGCCGCACCATCGGTCAAGACAAAGCCCTCCTCGGCTTCGCCGGCTCTCCCTGGACCCTCGCCTGCTACATGGTCGAGGGCGGCAGTTCGAAGGACTTCCAACGGATCAAGGCCCTCTTCTACGGCAACCGACCGGCCTTCGATCGACTCCTGGGGCTCCTCGCCGACACTGTGGCTTCGTATCTACAGCTTCAATACGAGGCGGGGGCGGATGCAGTCCAGATTTTCGACTCCTGGGGCGGCGCGATCGCCGGGACCGACTACGAAGCCGCTTCCCTGCAGTGGATCCGCCGCATCCTCGAAAGCCTGCCCGCCGATCTTCCGGTCATTCTCTACTCCCGCGCCGCCGCCTCGCTCGATGCCCTCGCGGCCTGCCGGCCCCGCGCCCTCGGTCTCGATTATACGCTCGACCTTGCCGCCGCCGTCCGCCGGCTTCCCCCGGGGCTTGCCTTCCAGGGCAATCTCGACCCCGCCCTCATGGAAGCCGATCCCGCCATCATCACCCGCGAAACCCGGCGACTGCTCACCGCTCTCGACGGCCGTCCCGGCCATATCCTCAACCTCGGCCACGGGATCACCCCACGAGCCCGCATCGCGGCCGTCGAGGCCCTCCTCGCAGCCGCCGGAGCCCCATGACCACCCGCCTCGACGTCGACCTCGGCCTGATCCGCAAATACGACCGGCCCGGCCCGCGCTACACGTCCTACCCGACCGCCCCCCACTTCTCGCCGGACTTCGACCGCGGGCGCCTCTTGCGCGAGATCAGCGAAACCAATACCGCCTCGCGACCCCTCTCGCTCTACCTGCACCTGCCGTTCTGCGAAACGCTCTGCTGGTTTTGCGGCTGCACCACCATCATCACCAAGGACCGCCGCCGCGCCCCCGCCTACCTCGACTTGCTTGAGAAGGAGATCCGTCTCACCGCCCCCCTCCTCCACCCGGAGCGACCGGTCGTCCAGCTCCACTTCGGCGGCGGCACCCCCAACTTCCTCGATCCCGCCGAAATCCGCCGGCTCGGCGAATGCCTCCACCACCACTTCTCCTTCGCCGAATCCGCCGAGTGCAGCGTGGAAATTGACCCCCGCCGCCTCACCCGCGATCACCTCGCCGCCTTTCGCGAAATCGGCGTCACCCGGGCCTCCTTCGGCGTTCAGGACGTCGACCCGCTGGTCCAGGAAGCCATCAACCGCATCCAGCCCACCGCCGTCTCCGAGCAGGCCATCACCTGGATGAAGGAGCTGGACTATGAATCCTTCAGCATTGATCTCATCTACGGCTTGCCCGGGCAGACCGTGGCCTCGTTTTCCAAAACCCTCGACACCGTGCTCGCCTGGCGACCCGACCGCCTGGCCGTCTTCAGCTATGCCCACGTCCCCTGGATGAAGCCGGCCCAGAAGCTGGTCGAAAAAGCCGTCCTGCCCACTCCCGAAACAAAACTCACCCTCCTCAAAACCGTCGTCGAAACCCTCACGTCACAGGGCTACCACTACATCGGTATGGACCACTTCGCCCGTGACGGCGACGACCTCCAGCAGGCCCGCGAGCATGGCGGCCTCCAGCGCAACTTCCAAGGCTACAGCACCCACGGCGGGGCCGATATCCATGCCTTCGGCATCTCCGCCATTTCCCAGCTCCCCGGCCACTACCGGCAGAATTTCCGCGACCTCCCCTCCTACACCGCCGCACTTGGGGAAGACCGGCTCCCCATCGCCCGCGCCTGTTTTCTCACTGCGGACGACCGCATCCGCCAGAAGGTCATCATGAGACTGATGTGCGACCTGCGCCTCGATTTCGACTGCCTCTCCGCCGAGCTGGCGATCGACTTCCGCGATTATTTCCGCGACGCCCTCGATCGGCTCGCCGAACCCGCCGCCGACGGTCTCGTCGACCTCCGGCCCGATCGGCTCGTCGTCACCGACACCGGCCGTCTCCTCCTCCGCAACCTCGCCATGGCTTTCGATGCCTACCTCAAGCCAGACGAGCGGCGCTTCTCCCGCACCGTCTGACTCTCCCATGGCGCCCCCACCACCGAGTGTACTCGTCCTCGGCGGCGGAGTCACCGGGCTCAACGCCGCCCGCCTCCTCCGCCGCGCCGGAGCCGCCGTCACCCTGCTCGAAGCGGCCGAACGCACCGGCGGCGCCGTCGTCACGTATCGCGATGGCGACTACACTGTGGAGGGCGGGCCAAACACTCTCCTCTGCCGCGAGGCGGAGATTTTCGATGCCCTCCATGCCGTCGGCCTCGGCGACCGTATCATCCCCGCCGCCCCCGCCGCCCGCAACCGCTATCTCCTGCGCGACGGGCGCATCCGCGCCGCCCCCCTCGGGCCGGCCAGCCTCCTCACGACGCCCTTGCTCTCCTGGCCGGCCAAGCTCCGCGTCCTTCGCGAGCCGTTCATCCGTCGTGCTCCATCGGATACGGATGAGTCGCTGGCCGCTTTCGTCCGCCGGCGCCTCGGCCCCGAGTTTCTCGACTACTTCATCAATCCCTTCGTCGGCGGCGTCTATGCCGGCGATCCCGAAAAGCTCTCGGTCCGCCATGCCTTTCCGCGGCTTCATGCCCTCGAAGCAAACCACGGCTCCCTCATCCGCGGCGGTCTCGCTTTTCTCTTCCGCAAACCCGCCCATCCCCGCGACCGCGGAAAACGGATCTCCTTCTCTTTCCCCGGCGGACTCGGCGACCTCGTTGCCGCCCTCACCAACGCCCTCACCGCGGCCAATCCCGCCTCCCCGCCCGCACAACTGAAGCTCCGCAGCCGCCTCACCTCCCTCACCCGCGACAGCGACCACCGCTGGCAGGCCGCTTGGACCAGCCCCGTTGGCAACGACCAGTCCGGCTTCGACGCCGTTCTCTGCGCTGTGCCCGCCTATGCCATCCCGCAGCTGCCGCTGCCGGTGACGCTCGCGACCGCTCTCGCCCCCACGGGCGAGATTCACTACCCGCCGCTGACCAGCCTCTCCCTCGGTTTCCGCCGCGAACAGGTCGCCCACCCGCTCGACGGCTTCGGGGTCCTGTTCGCCGAAATCGAAAAAACCTTCTGCCTCGGCTGCCTCTTTGTCTCCAGCCTCTTCCCCGGCCGCGCCCCTCCCGGACATGTCCTCCTCACCACTTTTGCCGGAGGCAGTCGCAATCCCAACGCCGCCACCCTCGACGACGCCGCCCTCCTCGACGGAGTCCTCGGCGATCTCGCCACCTACCTCGGCGTCAAGGGCAGGCCCGCTTTCCATCGCTTCACCCGCTGGCCCCGCGCGGTGCCGCAATACACCGTCGGCTACGCCGAAACCCTTGCCGCTCTCGACCGCGCCGAAGCCGCCCACCCGGGTTTTTTCCTCGGCGGCCACTACCGCGACGGCATTTCACTCGGCCAGTGCCTGCTCGCGGGCGGCCGCCTCGCCCGCCGCACCGCCGCCCACCTCGGTCGGCCCACACCTGAGGATCCTCCCGTCCAGCCCTGAACAGATTTGCCCCGGCTCCCCGCATCGAAATCAATCCGCGTTCTTCGGTTCGGAAATCTTGACCACCATGCAAAACGTTTCCTGAATTCCGCCCATGGATGATCTACCCCCGTCCACCCTTCCTCCGGCCCCCGAACCCCGTATCGCCACGGGGATCGTCGTCAGCATCGCCGTCGGCTTTGCCGGCATGCTCGCCTGGTTTTTCCTCACCCGGCTCACCGGTTTCGAATTTGGCATCCTCGCCTGGGGACTCGGCGCCCTCATCGGCTTCGCCGCCGTCAAGGCCGCCGGCTACTCCGCCCACAGCCTCGGGCTCGCCGCCGGCTGCGCCGCCCTCATCTCCATTCTCGGAGGCCACTACCTTCTCGTTTACGACGCGCTCAGCGACTACGCAGCCGTCGAAACCGAGGGTGCCTACGACCACGCCTTTGCCTTCGCCACCGGCGCCGTCGCTTGCGAAAGCGATGACGATTTCCGTGCCTTCCTCGCCTCTTGGAATACCCTGCCAGGCCATGGCGCCCCCGACCCTGCCTCCGTCGGCGATGAGGAGGTGGCCGCCGTCCGCGCCGATCTGCCCTGGCTCCAGACCCTCGCCGACGGCACCTTCTCCCGCGAAGCTTATGAAGCCGAGATCCGGGCCCACTACCTCTCTCCCGCAGTTCAATTCGAAGTTCTCAAGGATAGCTTCAGCCTCTTTACCCTCCTCTGGCTCTTCCTCGGCGTCGGCACCGCTTGGCGCATCGCCAGCCACGGCTCGGACGACTGACCACGCCCTGCCGCGGCGCCGCCCGCCACTGCCGGTTTGACCTTGCCCCCCTTGGCGGGCAAAACATCCCGCATGCAGGCCCGCCGCATCTTCATTTCGCCGGCTCACTCCTTTTATGGCCGCCATGGCAAGGGGTCGGTCCCGGCACCCATGGTGGAGGTGGCCGAGGCCGAATGCATCGCCGGCCGCGGCATCTGCGGGGACCGCTTTTTCGATTACAAACCGGACTACAAGGGCCAGATCACTTTCTTTTCCTGGGAGGTACTGAATGATCTCTGGGCCGCCCTCGGCATCCCCCCGGAATTGCACAACCCTGCCGCCACCCGCCGCAATGTCCTCACCACCGGGCTCGACCTCAACACCCTCATCGGCCGCGATTTCGAAATCGATGGCATCCAGTTTCTGGGCACGGAAGAATGCCGCCCCTGCTACTGGATGAACGAGGCCATTCACCACGAAGCGGAAGCCTGGATGCGCGGCCGCGGCGGCCTCCGCGCCAAAATCCTCACCGACGGGCTCCTCCGGGCCACCCATCCCACTACCGCCGTCACCCCATGAGCTCCGATGGCTCCACTCCCTTCGCCGCTGCCGTCCTCGCCGGCGGCGCCTCCACCCGGATGGGGCGCGACAAAGCTTTTCTCGACTGGCAGGGCCGGCGGCTCATCGATCTTCAGCTCGACCGCCTTCGCGCGCTCCAGCCGGCCGAGCTCTTTCTCTCCGGCCGCCCGGGTGTCGACTACGGTGTCAAGGATGTTGCCGTCATCACCGACCGCATCCGCGGCGCCGGTCCGTTGGCTGGCCTCGAAGCCATCCTTGACGCTTCCACCGCACCCCATGTGCTTGTCCTCGCCATCGACCTGCCGGAGATTTCAACCGAGCTGCTTCAGGACATCCTTGGGCGTCGCCGCGATCAATCCGGGGTCGTTCCCCGCCGCGAAGCCGGCTGGGAGCCGCTCGTTGCCGTCTACCCGCGCCGCCTCCATCAGCGCGTCCATGTCCACCTCGCCTGCGGCCGCCGCGCACTTCACAAACTCGTTGATGAAGCCAAAGCCGAAGGTGAGATCGACGCCTTCGAAATCCCCCCCGAGCACGACGGTCTTTTCCTCAATCTCAATACGCCCGAGGATCTGACTGACCGTTGAAGCCCATCCGGGCAGGCACCAGCCGACGGCTTACTTGCTCTTCCCTGTCAGCACCAAGGCGAGGCCACCAATCGCCGCCGCCGCACCCCCGATCAGATACCAAGTGGTGGTTTCGGTGAAGCGACCGGTGACGGTTTCATGGACCTGCTCACCGACGCTCTCCGTGGCTTGGAATCCGAAAAAGAGCAGTAGGATGCCAACAACGAGTAAAATGATTCCTGCAATACGAGATGGGCTCATGACTGGGTGGGTTGAAGTTTGTTATCATAATCTCCCTTTTCGCGTCATAGTGCAAACAAGGACCGCATTTCGATTCCCACCGCAACTCCTCCATCCGGATAGCGGCTCCGCTGTCGGGGTGCAGCCGATACACCCGGCCTGATGCCTGATACCCGCAGCCAAAACCGGTTCCCAAGGCCATGGCCCGGGATCTATTGCAGCAAGGCCCGCCAACTCTCCGGCAGGCCGCGCTCCACTTCCACCCCGGCAAAGGGCTTCGGATCGCGCAGCTCCACCGTCCGCGCCCACGCCGCCATCCCGGCGATGCCCTCCTCCAAGGGTACTTCCCGTATCAGATCACCAAATACCGACCGGACCTGCTCCTGGCTTGAATAGGCGTGCTTAACTTCGTTGCGCGCCGGCAGATGCCGCAACGCAGTTTCCCGCCCGAAGGCCTTCGAAACCGCCTGGGCAAGCTCGAGCACGCTGGTGGCGGTGCCGGCGCCGACATTAAAGACGCGGTTGAACGCCTCCGGCCGCTCCGGCGCGGCGGCGATGATCGGGCAGACCTGACTGTGGTGGCTGAAGGCCCGCGTCTGGCGGCCGTCGCCGAAGACGGTCATTTCTTTCCCCAGCAAGGCCTGCCGCATGAAGATGCCGACGACGTTGCGGTAGGGGTCGAAGAGGTTCTGCCGCTCCCCGTAGACGTTGTGGGGACGGAAGATGACGTAGTTGATCCCGAACTGCTTTTGCGCCGCCTCCAGGTCCAGCTCCACGGCCAGCTTGGAGATGCCGTAGGGATCCTCCGGCCGCGGCAGGGCATCCTCCCGCAGCGGGAGCTGACCCTCGCCGTAAACCGCAATCGAGGAGGTGAAGACAAAGCAGTGCACCGTCTCCGCCCGCACCGCCGCGTTGATCAGGTTCACGCTCCCGATGAGGTTGTTGGTATAATTGAAACGCCGGATGAAGTGGCTCAATCCCTCCGCCGCATAGGCCGCGAGGTGGTACACGATGTCGATCCGCTCCTCCTTGAAAAGCGCATCCACCCGCTCCGCATCCGTCACCGAGCCTTCCACAAACCGCGCCCCCTCCGGCACGTTTTCACGGAAACCTCCGGAACAATCGTCCATTGCGATGACCCGGTGGCCTTTTTTCACCAAAGCCTCGGCGACATGAGATCCAAGAAAGCCGGCCGCGCCGGTGACAAGTGAAGTGGGCATAGGCAAAGGGGTACTATCGGATGCCCCGGCAGCCAATCCATTGCAAGTTTCGGGGTCAATCGGCTTTTCCAGCCAGCCGGCCCATCCTCCCCGGCCCCGGCTTGATTGAATGGTCATGTGAGAACCAGCTGAACCGTCTTCGCTTTCCAACGAGCCTGTCTCCGAAGTAGGGTCCCTTTCCTCATTGGATAAACAGTTCTCCCTCCCCCCGCCATGACCACCAACGCTCCTCCAGCCCCCCACTCACTCGTCGTCGGCGAGGGTTTTGTCGATCCGCTTGGGTTTCACGACGCCCGCCCGACTTTTTCCTGGAAATTGCCCGAGGGGGCTCGGCGGCAAACCGCCTTCCGTCTTGAAATCCTTTCCGGCGACGACCGGCGCGACACCGGTTGGATCGGTTCCGATCAATCCACCTTCGTTCCCGCTCCGGGTCTCCCGTTCAGCTCGCGCCAACAGGCGACCTGGCGTGTCCGCTTCCAGGACGAGGCCGGCCGCAAGTCCCCTTGGAGCATTCCCGCCCGCTTCGAACTCGGCTTGCTCTCCGCCTCCGACTGGTCCGCTCAATGGATCCGCCCCGCCGGTGATGCCCCGCAAGACCGCGAACCGGTCGGACTGCTTCGCCGCTCCTTTCCGCTTTCCGGTCTCGCCGACCTCCGGCATGCCCGTCTCTATGTCACCGCACGCGGTCTCTTTCGCCTCCAATTGAATGACTGCCGGATCGGAGACGACCACTTTGCCAATGGCTTCACCGCATACCAAAAACGCCTTCACACCCTGACCTACGATGTCTCCACCCTTCTGCGGGTGGGTGAGAATCAACTCGAAGCCCTGCTGGGCACGGGTTGGTTTGCCGGCCGCCTGCCTTTCCAAGCAAAAACCCGCGGCCCCTACGGCTTGCATCCGGAGCTCTTGCTTCAACTGGAAGTGACCCGCGCCGACGGCGCCCGCGAGACCGTTGTTTCCGACGACCAATGGGAGGGATCCTTCGACATTCCCGTGCGCACCTCCAGTCTCTATGACGGCGAAGACTACGATGCCCGCCATACAGCAAAACACTGGGCTCCTGTCCACAGCACCGCCGACCTCGGACCCGCCGTACTCGTCCCCAAACCTTTCGCACCCATTCGGGCCGTCCAATCCCTTGCCGCCCGCACAGTCGCCGAGCCCGCGCCGGGCCGTTTCGTTTTTGACTTCGGCCAGAACATAGTCGGCCACGTTCGCATCCGGCTTCCCGCCCGCAAGGATCGCACGCTTTCGCTCCGATTCGCCGAGATGCTCCAACCCGACGGCACCCTGTACACCGAAAATTACCGCACCGCCCGCTCGACCGATACCTACACCCCCGACCGAGACTGCCTCCTCGAATGGGAACCCGTCTTCACCTTTCACGGGTTTCGCTATGTCGAAATCTCCGGACTTCCCGATGGTGTCCGCCCGGCGCCCGACAGTGTCACGGGTGTCGTGCTCCAGACCGATCTCCGCCCCATCGGGCGCTTCGCTTCCTCTCATCCCAAGCTCAACCAACTCCAGAGCAACATCATCTGGGGTTGGCGCGGCAACTCCCTCGACATCCCCACCGACTGCCCTCAGCGCGACGAACGCCTGGGCTGGACCGGAGACGCCCAAGTTTTCTGCGCAACCTCGTTGTTCAACCAAGACTGTCATTCCTTCTGGAAAAGTTGGCTCGCCACCATGCGCGACGAACAGGATCCCGATGGCGTCGTCCCCGACATCATACCCGCCGCCGCCGTCACTTGGCGCAACCGCTCCCCCGGCTGGCTCGACGCCGCAACCTTCATCCCGTGGGATGTTTTTGTGCGCACCGGCGATCTCTCCATACTCTCGGAGAACTACCGGATGATGGAGAAACTGGTCGCTTGGTATCGCTCGCAGTCCGTGGATGGCCTCCTGCCAAACATCAAAGGGTATGGCGACTGGCTCCAACCGTACCGGCAAACCCCCACCGATCCGGATGTCTGGATGGGCGACCGCGTCGGCGATACGCCCTTCCCCCTGCTCGGCGCCGCCTTCTACGCCCGCAGCGCACAGGTGCTTGCCCAGACAGCACAAGTGCTCGGCCGCGATGACAACGCCCGCTGTTACCGCGATGAGGCCGGGTTTGTCGCCGCCGCCTTCAGCCGTGCATACTTTGATGCCAACGGTCGCCTCCGTATCGCACCGGAAACACAAACCGCCTACGCCCTCGCCATCGCTTTCGACCTGCTCCCCACGGCCTTGCGCGCATCCGCCGGGGCCCGGCTCGCGGCCCTCGTCCGCGAAGCCGGCGGCCACCTTCGCACCGGTTTTCTCGGCACCCCCCATCTCCTCGCCGCCCTCGACCAAACCGGGAACAGCGACCTCGCCGCCGAAATCCTCTTCAAAGAAACCTACCCGGGCTGGTTCTACTCGATCAACCAAGGCGCCACCACCTTGTGGGAACGGTGGAACAGCTACAGCCACGAGGAAGGCTTCGGCGATGCCGGCATGAACTCCTTCAATCACTACGCCTATGGTGCTGTCGGACAATGGCTTTACGAACGCGTCGCGGGCCTTGCGCCCGACCCCGCCCACCCCGGCTACCGGCACTTTTTTGTGCGCCCGCTCATTCTTGCACAGCTCGACCACGCCGAGGCCGAACTCGACACCCCCCACGGCCGTGCCGCCGTGCGTTGGGAAAAAATGGGGGACCGTCTCCTCCTTGAAGTCACCGTACCGCCCACTGCCACCGCCACCGTGACGGCACCCGGCAGCAAAGAAGGCCGCGCCGTGCCGCCGGGTCAGCATCGCTTCGAACACCACCGGCACGCCTGAAACGCATACCTTGAGGGCAGGGTTTTGCTCGGCGCCAATCATTCCAGGAGGCTCTCCAGTCGCAATGTCCGCTCCTATTTCCCGGAGAGGTCGGTCCTCGCATTCCGTTTCCCAAAACTGTAAGAATCCATAAATTCGACGATTCTAACGGTATGCAGCGGTCACCAACCCAGATCGATCGGGAAACTCCCCCGGTTTTCGCGGTTTTCCCGAAAGCCCGTTTCCTTGATCTGGAGGTGGACGCGGAGGGTCGCGTCCACCAGGCCGCCACACTCGGATTGGAAAGCGCCGACCATGCCCGCAACACCCGTACGGTGCGTGAGCTCCTCCGGCGCCTCGATCAAGACTTGGCTGATCACACGCTGCTCTGCGGCCACAACCTTCTCGATCACGATCTCCCCGTCATCGCGGCCCGGTTTCCCGAGTTGCGGCGGTTGCGGTCCTTCCCGGTCCTCGACTCGCTCTTTCTCTCCCCGCTGGCCTTCCCGAAAAAACCCTACCACGCACTGGTCAAGGACAAGCTCCTCGCCAGCCAGTCCAACGATCCATTGGCGGACTGCCGGGCCTCGGCTGCCGTGCTCACCGATGCCATCCGTGTCTTCCAAACCCGCGCCATTGAACAACCCCACCACCTCGGCGCCGTCTTCACCCTGCTCCTCCACGGACATTGGCCCGAACAAGCTCACCGAGGACTGCGCCTCCTCGCCGGCGTCCTCGGGGTCGACTGCGGCCAACCGCTCGACGAGGCCTTCCTGCACCGCCTCCTGCAACTCTGCGGCACCGAAGCCTGCTCCACGCACCTGCACGAAACTTGGGCCGAAGCCCGCCGCGACCCCGAAGTCGCCACCGCCCTCGCCTACCTGCTGGCCTGGCTGCCGGTTGCCGGGTCCGACTCGATCCTGCCGCCTTGGATCCGCGCGCGTTGCCCGCCGATTCAGGATCACCTCGACCACCTCCGCCGCCACCGCTGCACCGACCCCGCCTGCCGCTACTGCCCCACCCGCCACAGTCCGGTCGACCAATTGAAGCGCTGGTTCGGCTTCGACAGTTTTCGCCCCGAACCTTCACTGCCCAACCAGCCCGGCCGCAGCCTGCAGGAAGCGATGGTCACCGCCGGCATGGACGACGAGTCCATCCTCGGCATCCTCCCCACCGGCGGCGGCAAGTCCCTCGCTTTCCAACTCCCCGCGCTCTACCGCTACCAGACTACCGGCGCTCTCACCATCGTCGTCAGCCCGCTGCAAGCGCTCATGCGCGACCAGGTCGAAAACCTCGTCAAGCGTTCCGGCATCCACTCCACCGCCGCCCTCTATGGTTTGCTCACCATGGCGGAGCGCCGCGTCCTGCTCGACGAACTAGCCCTCGGTGCCATTGGCCTGCTGTACCTTTCACCCGAACAGCTCCGCAATCCCTCCCTCCGCCGCGCCCTCCGCAACCGCCGGATCGAGTGCTGGGTCTACGATGAAGCCCACTGCCTCTCCAAGTGGGGCCACGACTTCCGGCCCGATTACCTCTACGTTGCCCGCTTCATCCGCGAACTGGCCGAAGAGCAGAGCGCCCCCATCCCCTCCGTCTGCTGCGTCACCGCCACCGCCAAGCGCGATGTGCAGGAGGAGATTCGCGCCCACATCAGGGAAAACCTCGGCCACGATCTCCGCATCTTCGACGGCGGCGCCGAACGCTCCAATCTGGACTACCAGGTCCAACCCACGCCCGGTCCGCAGAAAGAGGTCCGTATCCACGAAATCCTTACCGAGCACCTGCCCAACGGCACCGGCTCCGGAGTCGTTTTCTGCGCCACCCAGAAAAACACCGAGGCCATGGCCGAGGCCCTCCGCAAGCGCGGCTGGGCCGCCGGCCACTTCCACGCCGGTCTGCCCGCCGATGAAAAAAAACAGGCCTTTGCCGACTTCATGGAGGGCCGCACCCGCGTCATCGCGGCCACCAACGCCTTCGGCATGGGCGTGGACAAGCCTGACATCCGCGTCGTCATCCATGCCGAAACCCCCGGCTCCCTCGAAAACTATCTCCAAGAAGCCGGACGCGCCGGACGCGACGGCGCCCCCGCCGCCTGTGTGCTCCTCTTCGACCAAAAGGATCTCCAAACTCAGTTCCGCCTGGGCGGCAACTCGCGTCTCCTCCTTGAAGAGGTCCGCGACATCTGGCGTGCCATTCACCGCGCCGATCGCAAACGCTCCGGCACCGTCATCCTCACCGCCAATGAGATCATCGCCCGGCAAGGAAACGGCCACAGTCTCGACCACACCAAAGTCGTCACCGCCGTCGCCCTGCTCGAAAAGCAGGGCTTTCTCCGCCGAGAGGAAAACCGCTCCATCATTTTCCAGGGCCGCGCACTTGTCCGAAACCTCGAGGAGGGTTTCGCCCGCATCGACGCCCTCCGCCTGCCTCCGGCCACCGCCGCGCTGTGGAAGGCCTACCTGCAAGTCTTCATGAAGCTGCCCGCGGACAGCGCCTGCAGCCTCGATATCTTTGCAGAGTGCCCTCAGACCGACGCCTTCTTCCATGCCGAGGGACACGACAACGCTCCCCGGCTCGATCTCTTCCACTTCATCATCCGGGTTCTCAACCAGATGGCCCACCCGAACGCGGGCCTCATCCGCAAAGGCCTGCTCTTCAGCGCTTGGATCAAAACGGGCGCCCGCAAAAAGGCCCTCCGCCTGCTTGATGACCTTGCCCGCGCCGAAACCGGCTTTTTCGAACTGTTGCGCGAGCTTCAGCCCGATGCGGACGGCTGGCTGCCCTGCCACCTTGCCGCCGTCAACCGCCGCCTTGCCGAATCCGGGGTCGACTGCACCATGGAAACGCTGGCTCGCTTCTTCCGCCAGTGGGAGCAGGACGCCCGCCAGCTCCACGGCCAGCCACCCCGGGTCGAGGTTCGTGCGGAAGGCCGGGAACTTTTTCGTATCCGATTGATCGCTACATGGCAGGAATTGCTCGACGGCATCCGCTGCCGCCATGCCCACCTCGCCACCATCCTCGATCTGCTCATCGCCAAAGCCGACCGCAGCACGGCGGATGCGTTCGTTGAATTTTCCGAGCACGACCTTGCCGAGGCCTTCGAGAAGGACCTCGCACTGCGCGCCGATCCGGTCCGCGACCCTTCTGAAGCCATCCTCGGCCTGCTCACCTTCGCTCATCAGACCGGCCTGCTCGATCTGCAAAACGGCAAGGCGCTCATCACCAGCGCCATGACGCTTGTCCTCAACAAGGACAAAACCGATCGCCCCAAGATTGCCAGTTTTACCAAAGGCGACTTCGCCGCCATGGCCGCCCACTACACCGGGCGCATCCTGCAGATCCACATCATGGCGGAATACGCCCGCACCGCCACGCGCAAGGTGGCCGCCCACATCGGGCTCATCGCCGATTACTTCCGCCTCTCTCAGAGCGAGTTCGCCCGCAGATACCTGAAGGAGGATCAGGAACACTACCGCCGCGCCACCAGTATCGAGTCCTTCCACGCCATCGTCGACCAGCTCCGCAATCCGGCCCAGCAGGCGGTCGTGGCCAGTCCCCCGGACAAAAACCTCATCGTCCTGGCCGGACCGGGCTCAGGCAAAACCCGCGTCATCGTCCACCGCTGCGCCTATCTCCTGCAGGTCGAACGTCTCCGTGCCTATCAGCTCCTCGTCCTCTGCTTCAATCGCCACACCTGCCTCGACCTGCGCCGCCGTATTTACGCCCTCGCCGGTGAGGACTGTCACGGCGTCACCATCGCCACCTACCACGGCCTCGCCCTCCGCCTGCTCGGCCGCAGCCTCGTGCCGACCGGAACCGCCGGGCGGGAGTCCGCCGCCGCCATCGATTTCAAAGCCATCCTTCACGATGCCACCCGCTGGCTTCGCGGTGAAGCCGAAGTCACCGGCGCCGATCCCGAAAACCTCCGCGACCTCCTCCTCGGCGACATCCGCTACATCCTTGTCGATGAATACCAGGATATCGACGAGGCGGAATACAACTTCCTCCGTGCTCTCGCCGGCATCGACCTCAAAGGCGACAGCCGCCGCCCCCACCTGCTCGTGGTCGGCGACGATGACCAGTCCATCTACGGCTTCAAGGGGGCCAATGTCGCCTTCATCCGCCGGTACTGCGAGGAGTACCAAGCCGAACGCCACGAACTCCTCCACAATTACCGCTCCTCGGCCGCCATCATCAAGGCCGCCAACCACCTCATCGCGCACAACCACGACCGGATGAAGGCCCTCGCTCCGATCCGCATCGATCCCGGCCGCACCGGACAGCCCGCAGGCGGCCGCTGGCACTCCATCGATCCGGTCCTCCATGGCCGCGTCCACTGCCTCCGGACCAAGGATGCCGTCCACCAGACCTTCGCCGCCATCGGCGAAATTGAGCGGTTGAAAGTGCTGCATCCGAATTCCGAATACGCCGAGTTTGCCGTTCTCGCACGCCGGCGCCAAGATCTCGATCTCGTGCGCGCGCTCCTCGAAGCCCGCGGCCTGCCCCGCGCTTTGGAGCCGGACTCCAAATCCAGTCCCTCCCCGTTCCGCCTGCGGCCTGTCGCCCGCTGGCTCCGTTTCCTCGAATCGCACCGCGATGAAGACTGGGCCGTCCCCGAGCTCGTCGATCGCCTCCACCAGTTTCTCGATGTTTTGGACGATCCATGGTCCGACCAGCTGGTGGAAATTGCATCCGAGTGTCATGGGCTCTATGGCGCAGTCCGGCTGGCGGTGCCCGCCATCCGCGGGTTTTTCTGCGACGCCCTCGGCGACCAACGCCGCCAAGGTCTCCGCGGTCCCGGAATCCGCCTTCGCACCGTGCATGGCGCCAAAGGCCTCGAATTCCGCCACGTCCTTCTTCTCGATGGTGGCTGGCCCATCGCAGGCCGACCGTTCCGGCCCGCCGAGTTGGAGGAGGAACGCCGTGTATACTACGTCGGCATGACCCGAGCCGCCGAAACCCTCACCGTGCTCCGCCGCGCCGACGTCGCCGGTCGGTTTTCCGACGAAACGATCGGCGAAGACGTCTTTCTCGAAGACGCTCCCGCACCTGCTCCTGAAGCCGACCTGAGCTGGAGCCGGCACCGCTTCACCAGCCTCGGCTTCGACGACCTCTTTCTGAGTTACGCCTCCATCTTCCCGCCCGAGACCGCCATTCATCGCCACCTCGCCGACCTCAAGCCTGGCGACCGGCTGAACCTTGTCGCCCGCGCGGATCAGCTCGTGCTTTGTCACCCCGAAGGTTACCCCGTTGCCCGGCTCTCCAAGTCCGGAGCCGCCAAGTGGGGTCAGCGCCTCGAATGCATCGACGAGATCCGCGTCCTCGCCATGGTCGAACGCCGTCAAAGTGACGGCGAAGGGGTCGACTTCAAATTTGCGAAGTGTGAACGCTGGGAGCTACCGCTCTGTGAGATCCGTCACCTGTCCGAGGAAGCGACCATCAGGCCCGGCGGTGCAGCCCACTCCTCCGACGACCGGTAGCCAGCCCTGGTCCATTCCATTCCTCCCCTCGCCTGCTCGGTCATATTTAGGGACAGGCTATTTATCGGTTGACACACTTTTATTCATTGCATCACTTTCCCTTTCTTTTCCCCGCCATGCGAACCCGCCGCGCCAAGCTCCTCGGCCAGCCCGCCGCCTACCACGTTGTCACCCGCACCGTCGCCGGCCAGCACCTCTTCGGCCCCACCGAAAAGGAGGTCTTCCGCCGCATCATGCGCAAAGTGGCCGCTTTCTGCGGCGTCGAAGTCCTCACCTACGCCCTCATGAGCAATCACGTCCACCTGCTCGTCCGCGTCCCCGCACCCCGGCCCATCCCCGACGCCGAACTGCTCGAGCGGGCGGCCCTCCTCTACGGCCGCACCCGCGCCGAAGAATTACGGCAGCTCCTGCGCCACCCCGACCCCCGGCAGCAGGCCCGCGTGCGCGACAAACTGCACCGGCGCATGCTCGACCTTTCCGCGTTCCTCAAGGAGCTCAAGCAGCGCTTCAGCATCTGGTTCAACAAAACCCACGGCCGTTTCGGCACCCTCTGGGCCGAGCGCTTCAAGTCCTGCATCATCGAGGGCCGCCGCGCCAGCCTGGAGACGGTGGCCGCCTACATCGACCTCAACGCGGTTCGAGCCGGTCTGGTGGCCGATCCAAAGGACTACCGCTTCTGTGGCTACGGAGAGGCCTGCGGCGGGGGCAAACAAGCACGCCGGGGCCTGACCGTGCTGCTGGGGTCCCCGGACTGGAGGCGCGCCGCGGCCGACTACCGGATGAGCCTGTTCGGCAAAGGCTCCGGGCCGGCCGCGCTTGGCAGGCAGGGTGCGGTGATTGCGGACCGGGCGGCGCGCCGGGTAATGGCCCAGCGGGGGGAATTACCCGCGCACGAATTGCTGCGGTGCCGGGTGCGCTACTTTTCCGACGGTCTGATTTTGGGAAGCCGCGCTTTCGTGGACCGCTTCTTTCGGGAAAACAGATCCTTGTTCGGGGCGAAACGCACCAGCGGAGCGCGCGGCAATGCCGCCTTGGGCACCCTGGACTTGGCGACAGCACGCGATCTCAGGCACGACCCGATCAGCTGAGCCGGCTCGAACCAAGGAAGGGCCGGGTGCTTTCGGCGGGGCGACTGCGGCGGGAGAGAGCCGCGGGAGACTAATCCACCCTCTCGTCACCGACGTCCGGGCGGGCGTTGAGTCACCGCAACCGGCCGGGACTGCAGTGATCCAAGCCTGCGGCATGCGTCGAATCCGCCTACCTCCGCGGCGGCACGGTCCTGTTTGCAGCACCGCGCGGAGTGAAACAGCCTTCGGACCAATCCCACCACCGGCGCCACACCACACCACAGGCCCGCCCAGCCGGAATCAATCGCCGCTGCCTCGCCACCAAGCAAGGGGCGGGTCGCCAGTCTCCAAACCAAGGCCGCCTCGGCAAAAACCCCTCCGAAGCTGCTCGATCCGCCCCACCAAAGCCGAACCACACTGCATGCCAGATGATTATTAGCCTGTCCCTATTTATGGGTCTTTCTTCCTGGCCCAGCAGTTCCATCCGCCTCGAACTCGCCACCCGGCTGGTTTTCCCTTTCGCTGGCCTCCATGTCCTCTTCGCTCAAATCCGTCCCACAGTTGCTCCGGCTGCTCTTCACCGCCTGCGCCGCGGTGCTGTTCGCCACCCCTGCTGTTACCGCGGCATCCGCCACCCAATCCTCCGAGGTCCCGGAAATCCGCCTCAAACGCCTCTCGCAAGGCATCAATCTCAGCCACTGGTATGCCCAGAGCCGCCACGGTTACGGCGAAGACCACCTCTCAACCTATTTCACCGCACGTGATGCCGACCTTGTCGCCGAAATGGGCTTCACCCATGTCCGCCTCACCCTCAACGACACCGTGCTCTTCGATCCTTCCGCCCCAGGCCGTCTGAACGCGGAGGCCCTCGCCAGGTTCGATGAACGCCTTGCTTGGTTCCCGGAGCGCGGCGTGGCCGTGATCGTCGATCTCCATCCCGAAGACGATTTTAAGCGGACCCTCCGCGAGGAGGAGGGAGTGCAGGCGATGGCCGCTTACTGGGGCGCGCTCGCCTCCCATCTCCACTCCACCACCGATCCGGACTGGGTCTTCCTCGAAATCCTCAACGAACCGCACACCATCGAAGACGCCGCCGCTTGGCGCAACATCCAGGGCCGTACGCTGGCCGCCATCCGCGAAGCCGCTCCGAACCACACCATCATCGCCACCGGCAGTCACTGGGGCGGCCTCGACAATCTGCTTGCACTCGCTCCGTACGACGACCCCAACCTCGTCTACACCTTCCACTGGTACGATCCTTTCCTCTTCACTCACCAAGCCGCCACTTGGGGCTGGGACGCCACCCGCCATATCTCCGGCCTCGGCTGGCCCCTCGCACCCGAAAGCGCCGACGCCACTGCCGCCGCTGTCACCACGCAGAAAGAAGCCGCCGAACACGTCCGAAACGCCATCGCCAGCAGCCACTTCACCAAGGCACGGATCGAAGAACAATTCGCCCGGCTCGTGGAATGGTCGGACCGACACGGAGGCCTCCCCATCTACGTGGGAGAATTCGGGGTTTTCCGGCCGGCAGCCCCACGCGATGCCCGCCTCGCCTGGCACCGGGCCGTCCGCGAGGCCTTGGAATCGCGGGGCTGGGGCTGGGCCATCTGGGACTACGCGGCCGGATTCGGGGTCGTCACCGGGCCGCCCACTGAGCGGGTGGCCGACTCCGAGCTGCTTACCGCCCTCGGTCTTTGGGAGTGAAGGCCAGTGACTCAATAATCGATTGACTCCGATCATTTAGGGCGCTTGCCTGTCCGTGTGAAAGTACCCCGCGCGGTCATCGAAGCCCGGCGGCAGCGCTTGGCCGCGTTGCTTCAGGAACACCGCTACCTCCCGGTCCGCGAGCTCTGCCGCCTGCTCGGCGTTTCCGAAGCCACCGCACGCCGTGATCTCGCCGCCCTCGCCGACAGCCGCGTCGTTACCCGCACCTACGGCGGCGCCCTCAGTGAGTTCAATGCCCGCTTCCCCTCCTTCGGCCAGCGCCGCCAAGCCGCCGCCTCCGCCAAGCAGCGCCTCGCCCGCATCGCCCTCCGCCTCCTCGAGCCGGGCCAGACCGTCTACCTCGACTCCGGCACCACCCTCTTCGCCCTCGCCGAGGAGTTGCGCGCCCACCCCGTCGCCCCGCTGAACTGCGTCACCGGTAATCTCCCCGTCGCCGAATGCCTGGCCCAAGTCGACCGGATTAATGTGCATCTGATTGCGGGCCAACTGCTTCCGCGCCAGTCGGTCCTCCTCGGACCCGAGGCCGCGCGCAGCGTCCGCTTCTGGCAGTTCGACCTCGCCCTCCTCTCCGCCCAAGCCATGCGCGCCGAGGGCATCTTCAATTCCAGCCCCGCCATCGTCGATCTCCAGCAGGCCGTCCTCTCCCGTACCCGCCATGCCTTTTTCTTGCTGGACGCCTCCAAAATCGACGACCCCGCCCCCGCCCTGTTGGCCCCCTGGTCCGCTGTCCCCGCTCTCATCACCGACGCCACCCCGGCCGCCTTCGGGCGGGCCGGCATTTCGACCGACTCCCTCCAAATCTTGCGCTCCCCCAAAGAAGCCCGCCTCGATGATTTTTCTTCAGATTCAGACTTGACCCTGCCGGACGCGCTTTTATGACTGAGTTCAATCAATTAGAGCCCACCGCCCGCAAACCCCACCCATGCCCGTCCCCGCACCCAGCCGCAGCCTGATCGAGTCCCTCGTCCGCGAGGCGTTCTACCGGCAGCTCGGCCGCTCCGCCCCCGCCGGTCCGGCGCCGGAGCTGGTGGTCAACAGTTCGGCCCGGCACATGCATGTCAGCCCGGAAAACCTCCAAGTTCTTTTCGGACCCGGCTACGAACTCAAGGTGCACAAATGGCTCTACCAGGAAGGCCAGTTCGCCTCCACCGCCACCGTCACCCTCGTCGGTCCGCGCAACCGCATCATCCCCAATCTCCGCATCCTCGGCCCCTGCCGCCCCCTCACTCAGATCGAGCTCGCCACCACCGATGCGATTTTTCTCGGCATGAACATCCCCGTGCGCCCTTCCGGCAACATCGAGGGCACACCCGGCGGCTACGTCATCGGCCCCCACGGCATGCTGGAGATGAAGGAGGGCATCATCCGCGCCGCCCGCCATGTCCACATGAGCCCGGACGACGCCCGCTTCTATGGCGTCAAAAACAAGGGTTACATGACTCTCAAGGTCGAGGCCCCGCTCTGCACAACCCGCTTCGACGATGTCCTCGTCCGCATCGACCCATCCTTCAAACTCGAGGTCCACATCGATACCGACGAGGCCAATGCCTGCGACCTCGCCCGCGCCCGCCGCGTCGAGCTACTCCGCCGCTGACCTCTTTTTCACCCGCCCATCATCCCACTCACTCACCCACTAAATCATCATGAACGAAGCTATCGGTCTCATCGAAACCCGCGGTTATGTCGGCCTGGTTGAAGCCAGCGATGCCATGGTCAAAGCCGCCAATGTCTCCCTCGTCAAACGCATCCAAATCGGGGGCGCCCTCGTCACCACCGTCGTCAAGGGCGACGTCGGCAGCGTCAAAGCCGCCGTGGAGGCGGGCCGCGAAGCCGCCGGCCGGGTCGGCAACCTGGTCTCCTCCCATGTCATCGCCCGGCCCAGCCCAGAGCTGCTCCCCTTTTTCACCGCCTGATCCGGCGACAACCCCCCACTTTTAGAAAGGCACATCCCATGGCAGGACAAGCTCTCGGAATGATCGAAACCAAAGGTTTGGTCGCACAATTTGAGGCGACCGACGCAATGCTCAAGGCGGCCAACGTCGAGTTGGTCGGCTGGGAAAAAATCGGCTCCGGCCACGTCATCGTCTTCGTCAAAGGCGAGGTCGCCGCGGTCAAGGCCGCGGTCGAGGCCGGCGCCACCGCCGCCGCCACCATCGGCGAGGTCATCGCCGTCCACGTCATCCCCCGCCCCCACGAGGACCTCACCAAGCTCGGCAAATTCCTCGGCGGACGCTGACGCTCCGCTCCCCACCGCACCCCATGCCCGACACCCCCGCCAGCGGCCGCATTCTCGTGGCCAACATCGGCAGCACCTCCTTCAAGTTCCGGCTCTTTTCCATGCCGGACGAGCAGGTGCTGGCCCGCGGCGGGGTCGACCGGATCGGGGCCGGCGCCTCCACCCTCGCCTTCCGGGCTGGGAAATCGGAACACACCGAGGAAGGCGCTTTCCCCGACTACGCCGCCGCCATCGCCCGCGTCGAGGCCCTCCTCACCGAACACGGGCCCGGCGGCTTTGACCAGCTCGACGCGGTCGGTTTCAAGCCCGTCATGGCCAAGGGCGTCTCCGGCACCCAACACCTCGATGAGCGGGTCCTCGGCGCAATGGAGGCGCTCAATGCCCTCTTCCCCGCCCACAACCCGCCCTACATCGCCGCCGTCCGCACCTTCCGGAAACTTCATCCCGGGCTGCCCTGTATCGGGACTTTCGAGACGGCGTTTTTCGACCACCTCCCCGCGGAAGCCCGCCGCTTCCCCATCCCGCTCGACTGGGAGCGCGACCACGGCATCCGCCGCGAGGGTTTCCACGGAGCCAGCCATCGCTACATCAGTGAGCGGGCCGCCGAACTCACCGGGCGGGACGATCTCCGTCTCATTTCCTGCCACCTCGGCGGCAGTTCCTCCCTCGCCGCCATCCGCGGCGGCCGGGCCGTCGATTCCAGCTGGGGCATGACACCCCAGAGCGGCCTCCCCCACAACAACCGGGTCGGCGACATGGATGTCTTCGCCGTCCTCCATCTGATCGAGAATGTCGGCCTCGCCCCCGCCGAGGTCCGCCGGCGCCTCGCCGCCGAGGGCGGCCTCAAGGGCATGTCCGGCCTCCCCTCCGGTGACATCCGCGATCTGCTCCGCGCCCGCGAAGAGGGCCATCCGGACGCCACCATCGCCCTCGCCGTCTTCGTGTCCTCGGTACGCGGATACATCGGCCGTCTGCTCGCTTCGCTCGACGGGGCCGACCTCCTCGTCTTCACCGCCGGGATCGCCGAAAACAACCCCGCCCTGCGCGAGGAAATCTGCCGCGGTTTCTCCTACTGCGGGCTCAAACTCGACCCCGCCGCCAACCGCGCCGCCATCGCCGCCGAAGCGATTCTCTCCGCCCCGGACTCGAAAATCGAGGTCCGTCTCATCCCCACCAGCGAGGAAGTCGTCATCGCCCGCCAAGCCTGGCGCCTGCTCCATGCTGCCGCCTGAAGCTTCTCTTCCACCACACCCGCACCACCCTTACCATCAACCACCCATCACCATGTCACAACAAGCCATTGGAATGATTGAAACCCGCGGTCTCGTCGCCCTCGTCGAGGCCTGCGATGCCATGCTCAAATCCGCCAACGTCGAACTCATCGGCCCGCTCACCCAGGTCGGCAATGCCATGGTCACCGCCGTGGTCGAGGGCGACGTCGCCGCCGTCAAGGCCGCCACCGAGGCAGGGCGCGCCGCCGCCCAGTCCCTCGGCGAGATCGTCTCCGTGAGCGTCATCGCCCGCCCCCACGGCGACCTCGGCACCGTCCTGCCCAAGGGCGCCCCCGCCTCCAAAAAATAACCAACCGGACCGCCCCCGGCCCCCGCACCATGATCCTCGCCCGCGTCGAAGGCACCGTCGTTGCGACCAAAAAAAACCCGAAGATGACCGGCCACCGGCTCCTCTTCGTCCGCCCCCTCGTCGTCGATGAAGCCGGCCAGACCGACTTCAAACCGGGGCGCACTTCCCTGGTCGCCGTCGACACCCTCGGCGCCGGCGAGGGCGAGGTCGTCCTCGTCGTCCAAGGCAGCTCCGCCCGCCTCGCCTACAAGGACAAGGACACCCCGGTCGATGCGGTCGTCGTCGGCATTGTCGACACCGTCGACCTCGGCCGCCGCATCCTCTACCGCGCCCGCTGATCCCCCATGGACCAACAACTCATCTCCCGCGTCGTCGCCGAAGTCCTTGCCCGCCTCCAGAATAGCCGGGAGCTTGTCGCCTCCGGCAAGTCCGGCTTCGGCGTGTATGAAAAAATGGAGGACGCCGCCGACGCCGCCCACCGCTCCTTCGAGCAACTCCGCGAGGCCGGCGTCAGCGCCCGCAAAAAGGCCATCGCCGCCATCCGCCGGCTCTGCATCGAAAACGCCAAACCGTGGGGTGAGATCGAGTTTGCCGAGACCCGCATCGGCCGGCTCGACCACAAGATCGAGAAGCTGAAAATCTGCGCCGAGCTCATTCCCGGCGTGGAAATGCTCGAGCGCCAGGCCTTCAGCGGCGACTTCGGCCTCACCGTGATCGATTTCGCCCCCTGGGGCGTCGTCGGAGCCGTCACCCCCTCCACCCACAGCGTCCCCACCCTCACCGGCAACGCCATCAACATCATCGCCGCCGGCAACGCCGTCGTCTACAATCCCCATCCCGGCGCGGCCAACTGCGCCACCACCGCCATCCGCGCCTACAACGAGGCCATCTTCCAGGAAACGGGCATCGCCGACCTTCTCTGCACCGTCGTCAAACCCACCCTCGAGACGTTCTCCGCCATGTGCGCCCACCCGAAGGTCGCGCTGCTCTGCGTCACCGGAGGCCCCGCCGTCGTCAAGGCGGCCATGAAGACCGGCAAGCGCGCCATCTGCGCCGGCCCCGGCAACCCCCCGGTCGTGGTCGACGAAACCGCCGACATCGATCGCGCCGCCCGCTCCATCATCCAGGGCGCCGCCTACGACAACAATCTCCTCTGCATCGGCGAAAAGGAGGTCTTCGTCGTCGACTCCGTCGCCGACGCCCTCCTCAAGGCCCTCGCCGCCGCCGGCGCCCACCGGCTCGACAAGGCACAGGTGGATGCCCTCACCAAGACCGCCTTCACTTTCCCCGAGGGCCAGGGCGGCGGCTGCGCTCACCCGGTCATCAATAAAAAACTCATCGGCCAGGATGCGGCGGTGCTCGCCAGGTCCATCGGCCTGCAGGTGCCGCCTTCCGTCACCCTGCTTTTCGGCGAAACCGATGCCGCCCACCCTTTCGTCCAAGAGGAACAGATGATGCCGTTCATCCCCGTCGTCCGCGTCCGCGATGTCGACGAGGCCGTCGACCGCGCCATCGAGGCAGAGCACGGCTACAAGCACACCGCCATCATGCACAGTCAGAACATCCGCAACCTGACCCGTTTCGCCCAGCTCGCCGATACCACCCTGTTTATTAAAAACGGCCCCTGCATGACCGGCCTCGGCCTCGGCGGTGAGGGCTTTCTCAGCTACAGCATCGCCACCCCGACCGGAGAGGGCGTTACCACCCCCATGACGTTCACCCGCTCGCGGCGCTGCGTCATGGTCGAAAACCTCAACCTCTACTGATCCCGTGCGCCTCGCCCGTATCCACGGACACGTCGTCTCCACCGCCAAGCACGCCAGCCTCGAGGGTTGGCGGCTGCTCATCGCACAGCCGATCAGCGGGGACGGCACCGCGGACGGCCCTCCGCAGATCGTCATCGACTGCCTCGGCGCCGGCATTCAGCAGACCGTACTCATCACCAGCGATGGCAGCGAGGCGCGCAAGCTGGTCGGCAGCGAACTCAGCCCCGCCCGCTGGTCGGTCTGCGGACTGGTCGACCCGGAAAGGGCGCTCGCGGTATGAGAATGGCCACCGTCATCGGCCGCGTCACCCTCTCGGTCCGCCACCCCGCCTACCGCGGGGAGCGCCTCCTCCTCGCCCTGCCTTGGAACGCCGCCACGTTCGCCGGCGAAAGCCGCCACGACCCCGCCATTGTCGTCTATGACGAGCAGGGCGCCGGCGTCGGACAGGAGGTTGCCGTCAGCGAAGGCCGCGAGGCCGCCTGCCCCTTCCCCTCACCCACCCCGGTCGACGCCTACTGCGCCGCCCAAGTCGACAGTTTTTTCTTCCGCCCCACCACGGAATCCAAGGAGTAACCTGCCATGAATCTCTTCTCACTGAAAGACGCCGAAGCCTTCGTCGCCACCGGGAAAAAGGAGTTTCGCCACTCCCGCGAAACCCTCCTCACCCCGGGCGCACGCGATTGCCTCACCGAAGCCGGCATCAAGGTCGTCTTCGATGCCTCCGCCGCTCCGGCCCCCGCCGCCTCCCCTTCCGCACCAGCCGCCACCAAAGCCGGCGGCGGCTCCCCGGGCGAGTTTGAACGCCTCTTCAACTCCCCCGAAGCCCGCTCGCTCAAGGAACAGATCTGCGACATCGGCCGCCGCCTCTGGATGCGCGAATACACCGACGGCAACGGCGGCAATATCTCATGCCGCCTCGGCAACTATTTCATCTGCACTCCCACTGGCGTCAGCAAGGGCTTCCTCAAGCCGGAAATGCTCTGTCTCGTCGACATGGCCGGCAACCAGCTCGCCGGCACTTGGAAGCGTACCAGCGAAATCAATACGCACATGGCCATCTACTCGGTCGTGCCCGAAGCCAAGGCGGTCGTCCACGCCCATCCGGTCCACGCCACCGCCTACGCCATCGCCGGCCTCGAACCCCCGCCCTGCCTCATCCCCGAGATCGAGGTCTTCGTCGGCCGGGTGCCCGTCGCCCCCTACCGCACCCCCGGCAGCGCCGAGATGGCCGAGGTCATCTCCCCCCTCGCCCCCAAGCACCAGTCCATTATGATGGGCAACCACGGCCTCATTTGCTGGGGCACGAGCGTGGAGGATGCCTACTTCAAGATGGAGATCACCGACGCCTACTGCCGCACGCTCGTCGTCGCCTCCCACCTCCCCTCCAACCGCACCAGCATCCCCGGAGACAAACTCCAGGAACTGCTCGACCTGAAGAAAAAGCTCGGCCTGCCCGACTCCCGCGAAGGCCTCAAGCCCGAGCAACTCTGCGGCTGCGATCCATGGGAAATGATCAGCGACCGGCCCAAAGCCTGCGCCACCACCGCCCAGCCCGCCGGGCCCGACACCTCCAAGCTCACCAATGCCGAGCTCGAAGGCCTCGTCCAAGCCGTCACCAACCAGATTCTCGAAACCCTCCAGAAACAGAAATCCTGATGAAAGTTGCCATCATCGGCGGCGGCGGCCGTGTCGGCTCCTGCGCCGCTTTCGCGCTCCAGCTCGGCGGCATCGTCCGCGAGATCGTCCTCCTCGATGCCAACCAAGCCACCGCCGAGGGCGAGGCCCTCGACCTCCTCCACGGCGCCGCCTTCACCGCCGACCAGCGTATCCGTGCCGGCCATTACGCCGATTGCGCCGACGCCGACATCCTTGTCATCACCGCCGGTCTTCGCCGCAAGCCGGACGAATCACGCCTCGATCTCATCAACCGCAATGTCTCCCTCTTCCGCGGCATCCTGCAGGAAATCAAGTCCGCCGGCCTCCGCGAAGACGCCATCCTCTTCGTCGTCTCCAACCCGGTCGACATTCTCACCCACCTTGCCTGGGAGGTCACCGGCCACTGCCCGAAACGCGTTCTTGGCCTCGGCACCGTCCTCGACACTTCCCGCTTCTGCTCTCTCATCGCCGACGTCCTCGACCTCCCCGCCACCCAGGTCCGCGCCATGATCCTCGGCGAACACGGCGACACCATGGTGCCGGTCTGGTCCTCCGCCACCGTCGACGGGTTCCCCCTCACCAAATTTCCCGGCGTCACGCCGTCCTTCCAGAAAACCCTATTCGAGCGCACCCAGAAGAGCGGCGCCGAGGTCATCTCGCGCAAAGGCGGGGCCGGCTGGGCCGTCGGCGTCGCCATCCGCGAGGTCGTCGAGAGCATCGCCCTCGACCGCCGCCGCGTCCTCCCCGTTTCCAGCCCGCTCTCCGGCGCCTACGGCATCCGCGACCTCTCCCTCAGCGTGCCCACCGTCGTCGGCCGCACCGGCGTGCTCAAGCACGTTGAGCTGGAGCTTTGGCCCAAGGAATCACAGGGCCTGCAAAACTCCGCCCGTGCCCTCCAAGCCACCCTCGCCAAAGTCCGCCAAAGCGGCTGACACCCGCAGGCAAGGACCCCGCGGCGGCGTTCGCACCCCCCTTCCGCGGCAAGTCCCTGCCGACCACGGTTCAGTAACAGAAGGGTTCGATGCGGTAGGGAACGGCCTGAAGGCCCAAGGCTCGAATGCCGGCCCGCAGTCGAGATCGCTGGGAGTCCATCGCGGGGGGATCGAGGGGTGCGATACGCTCGGCTTCCATCGCCCGCAGGTAGGCCGAGCCTTCATGGGCGTGCAGATCCGAGAGGTAAACGCGGGTGCCCGGCGGCAGCCCACTTCCGGCCAGGAAGTCGAGCGAACAGCGCACCTGCTCGTCCGCAAATCGTTCCCCGCCCAAGCCAACCATGAGGATGACGTCGCCGATCAGGCCGCCGGCTTGGATCCTGCGAAGCGTCTCCCGCATTTCCGCGGTCACGGCCGGCTTGCCCACCCAGCGCAGGAGCTCGTCCGATCCCGACTCCACGCCGAGATAAACGCGGTCGAGTCCGAGAGCCTTCAACTCGGCGTAATCCTCCCCCGTCTTCCGCATCCCGGTGAAACCGTCGAGAAACGACCCGACCCCGAGGAAGCGGTCCATGCCGCCCAAGGCCCAGGACGGATGCACTACGCGCCCAGGCGCCGGCAGCTCAAATTCGCTCCGCAACTCCTCCAGCCAGGCAACCACGCGCCGCTGCGGAGCCGCCAGCGCATTGGCCTGGCCCAGAAAAATCCGGGTGAAGCGGCGCAAGCCTTCGCCGTGGAATGCCCGGACCGCCTCCAGATGCCCGCGGAATGCATCCGGCGACCGTACTCTGTAGGGTATATCCCGATACAGAGTGCAGAAGGTGCAGGTGTCAAAGGAGCAACCCTCCGTCCCCTGCACCACAAGGCTGGCGTAGTGATCAGGGGGGAGGATCGGGATCGGCTGGTAGACTTTCTCGAAACGGACCGCCTCCGCCGCCAGTCGCCCGGGAGTCCAGCCGGCCAGCCGGTCGATGAGGGGTCCGAGCGCGGCCCGGGCCGTCTCTTCCGTCGGTGCGGCATGGCGGAGCGGGCCGGGCGCCTGCAAGGCTGCTTGCAATTCACCACCGGTCTGCCAGGCCTCCCGGCAGGCCCGGTCGAGATCGGAGGCGGACAGCCGCACCCGTTCGCGCACCACACCCCGGCCGATCCGGCGACACCGCAGGGCCGTCGCCTGGTGGGAGAGTCCGCGGAAACCCTGCAGGCCGGGAAGATCAAACCGGACCACCCGCCCCTCGTGGTCGAAGAAAAAACGGTTCTGCGATTCGGTGAATACCTCCAGCCCATCAATCCTGAGACCGGCAAAGATCCGCCGGTCCTTCCCGCCCTCAACCTGCAGCGCGGCCCGAAAGCCGGGGCAATGGTCGAGGCTCCTCCCCTTTTGGTAGGCCAGCATGCCCTCGGTGAGGAGCGGGTTTGGAGGGGCCGATGGGGTTGCTTGCATCACTCCGCCAGTTCACCACACCCTCAGCGGCCTGACAATCGCAACAGCGGGTGGGACTCCACCGCAACCACTCTGCCACTTCCGCCCCCGGTTTAAGTTTACCTGCAGAAGTCCGTTCCAAGAGGGTTATGATCACACCAAAAACCATACTCTCCACCCTCTGTCTCCTCAGCCTCGCCGCCGTCCTGCCCGTTTCCGCAGCGGATATTTTTCTGAAAATCGAGGGCGTCGAAGGCGAGTCGGTCGTTAAAAACGAGGCCCCCGAAATCGCCCTCGAGCGGGTCACCGGCCTGCCCACGGCGGGCGAGCAGGCGCGTCCCGTCGCCAGCCGCGGCGAAGGCAGCCTCACCCTTGTGCGCCGCGTCGGCAAATCGACTCCCGCGCTTGCCAAGGCCATCTGTGAGAGCAACAAGCCCGCCACCATGGTCCTGGTGCACGAGGGCATGCGCTACCGCCTCCACGGCGCCCGCATCACCAGCCTCAACGTGGAGGACGAAACCGAGACCTGCGTTATCCACTACCGCTCGCTCGAACCGCTCGGCCGCGTCGCCCCCGCCACGCCCGCCCGCGCCCAAGACTACAACTCGTCTCGCTCCAACAAGGCCCGCGGTCGCTGAACCCGGGCGACCCCCGCGATCCGCCCGGCCGCCGTCGGGCGGATCCTGGCCTTGGAGTATTTTCGCAAATTTTTCGGGTTCCGATCCTGCTTTGGCCTTGCCGGGCGATGGCGCACTGATCGAATGGCCAAGTGCCCGCATACCCTTCGCCCCCGGCCTCAACACCCCGCCCCGTCAGCCACCTTCCCCTGTTCATCGCCTGCGCAGGGTGCCTCGTCCTGCCCGGTTGCGAAACCACCCGCCCCGGCATCACCGGCACTTCTCTGACCACACCGCTCGGCGAGGTTGTCCACCACCAGGACCTCCTGCTTCTGGAGCCGTCCAATCTGCGCTGGGAGCGCGATCCGGAAGCCTGGAGCTCCATCCTTCGCTCCTTTGACTACCGCCCCGAGTCCCGCCGCCCCCAGCTCGTCGCCAGCGAAATCAGCCTCCCCAACCGCTCCGTCCACCTCTCCATCGTGGTGGGGCGCATCGGCATCGATCTGCCGATGAATGACGAGCAGGTGGCTGCAATGAACCAACGGAAGTTGGAAGATAATCCCGATTTAACCCTTCTCTCGACGTTCCTGGTCGAGACCAATGGTTTCCGGTGGTGGGGTTTCGAAGTCGAGCACCACGTCAATCCCGGCCCGGGATTCAGTCTGGTGTTTTACAGTTACCGGAACGGCTTCTCCCACCAGATCCATTTTGATGGGCTGAATCCTTCGGGGCGCATCAAGGACCTCCATGCCATCGCCAACCAGACCCTGGCCGCCATTCGTCCGGCCGATCCACAACGCTTCGCACTTTCGCCGGGCGCTTCTCTCCCCGACCGCCTGCATCTGCCGGAGCTGGGGGCTTCCCTGGATCTGGACGCGCACCCCTATGTGCGCGCTCCCTGGCTGGAAAACCAGCCCGGCGCGTACCTGGGAGTTCGCGACGGCTTCACCGAGGATGAGTTCACCCTCTCCGCCGCCCGTTTGCCCTCGGCGGACCTCGCCATAGATGCAGCCGCCCATGGCTTCGGCTTCGCCCGCCAGTTTTCCCTGGCCGGCACGCCCGGCGCGATCCGGCGCCGGCCCGCCGCCGCCGGAAGTGAAGCCGTCGAGTATGTCCTGCGGCATCCGATCGACCACGGACTTACCCGCGTCTTCATACACCATTTCCGCAAGATCGATGACTGGGCCTGGTTGCTTGCCTATGTCGGCGATGCCGCCGATCCGGTGGCCGTGGAGGAGCGCGCGAGCCGGTTTTTCCAGCGGGTCTCCCTCCAGCCCCCCGATCGCCCCCTGCGGCCCACCGGTCATGCGGACTTCGAGCGGGAATTCCATCGCGGCCTCGGCCACTTCTTTTTCCAACGGCGCAACTACCCCCGGGCGATCGCAGCGCTCGAAGAGGCTCGGTCGCGTTCCCATGACCAGAATGTGGCTCTCCTGCTCGACCTGGGATACGCCCACTTTCATGCCGGCGATCCCGCCGCCGCCTATCAACGCCTGCAGCCCATCGTGCCCAGCGAGCCCGATCACCTCCAGCTCCAGGAGTTGTTTGGAGCCGTCCTGCACCAGACCGGCCGGACCGACGAGGCCATCACCCACTACGAACGGCTCTTCGCCCAAGGTTTGGTCACCGAGTCGAGCTTCGGCTATCACCTCCACGGCCTTTCCACGGCCGGCCGCTGGGATGAAGTCGGATCCGCCATCCAGCGGCACCGCCACCAGCTCCCGGACCACACGGTCCGCCCATGGCATGCAGCCTTTCTCCGCGAAACCGGTCAACTCCCCGCCGCCATCGCCCTCTTGGAAGAGGTTGAGGCCGAATTTGACCGCCAGCCCGATACCGCCGCCTTGCTCATTGATCTCTACATCGGCGACGGCCGCTCCAACCAGGCCCTCGATCTCGCCACCCATCTCTATCAGCGCACCGGATCGAGCGACTACCAGTTCCTCATCGGATTGAGCAACCTCGGCCTCGGCCACTATGCCGATGCCCGCCAGGCTTTCGAACATCTGCTCAAGGCCAATCCCGGACATGCCGAAGGGCGCAAACTGCTGCAGCAGGTCATCACCACTCTCGGAGAAACTGACAGTTCTCTCTTCAGCCGCGAATTGGCCCCTGTCCCCCTCCCCGATGTAGTCCGTGCCCGGTTTGTGGAGATTGCCGAGCCGGACCCGGCCTCGGGAGCACTCGTCGATTACTACGGCCTCGCCATCCATTTTGAACGCGGGCAGCCACAGCGGAGCACTCTCTACGGGCGCTACCGCATCCTCGATGGAAGCGGCCTTGCCCAACTCCGGGAAATCGTCCGCGAATTCGATCCTCTCTCAGAGGGCATCTATGTCAACCGCCTCGAGGTCTTCGATGCCGACGGTATTGCGGTGGCCTCCGGAGACCTGGCCCGGTTCTATCTCTCCGACCGGGAGAAGGACGGCATCGTCAGCAGCAAGCGCAGCCTCCACCTGCCGGTGCCCGGGCTCGGCATCGGCCATCACCTCGAGCTGGAAGTCACCCGGACCACCCTCGGGCCGGTGGAGGAGCCGGTTTTCGAACGCTTCCCGCTCGGCGGACTCTACCGTCGTGAAGTGGCCTTCATCATCGCCCGGGGCGATCTCGGGGAAGCCGGTCTCCGGCTCTCTTCGGACGACGCCGAGTTCCTTTCCGGCGAGGATTGGATAGGCTGGATCGTCGAGGGGACGCCCACCCACCGCGTGGAAGCCTTCATGCCGGATTACCATCAGGTGAACCCGGTCGCTTGGTTCGGCCCGAGGGGATCCGCTTCCTGGGAAACCCTCGCCCACGACTACCTCAAGGAGCTCGCCGCCCACCTCGACGAGCCGGAAGCGTCCCTCACCTCCCTGGCACAGTCCCTGGCGCCGGAAAACGTTTCCACCCTGGAGGGCGTCCAAGCAGTGGCGCGCCACCTGGGGGACCACTTCGCCTACAAGGCCATCAACTTCGGCATCCGCGGCCGCATTCCGAACCGACCGGCGGACATCCTCCGCAACCGCTTCGGCGACTGCAAAGACCAAAGCCTCATCATGGTCCGGCTGCTGCACGAACTTGGCATCGAGGCGCACCTCGGCCTCGTCAACACCCGGCGCGACTTCGTACCAGACCTGCCCTCACTCGCCCAGTTCGATCATATGATTGTGCACATCCCCGGGCTCGAACCCGTTCCCTGGATCGACCCGGCCGACAAGTTCCTTGCCGTCGGGCACCCGCCGCGCGGCCAGGACGGTCTCTCCGTGCTCGTGCTCGATCCCGTGCGTCCGCGCTTTGAAACCATACCCTTCAACCAACCCGGGGATGCTCTGGTACAAGTCCGCCGGACCGTGAGGCTGGAGGCCGATGGCACCCTCGCCGTCGAGGAAATGGTCGAATTGCAGGGCCACTGGGCCGCCTGGCTGCGCCAAGTCCTCGAATCCGTGCCCGGGCCGGACCAAACCGCGACGCTGCGGAACCTACTGCAATCCTACGGAGCCCTCGTCAACCTGCAGGACACGCGCGTGGACCACCTCCATGACTTTCAAAAACCGCTGCTGCTGGCCTACCGCTATGTCCAGCGGCGCCAGTCCGAAAACCCAATCGAAATGGCTCGGGTGCGCCTGCCCTTGTCGTGGGAACGCGTCTTCTTCAACCCAGCTCAGCACGATGAGGACCGGAGGTTCCCCTTCGAAATCCGGTCCCCGTTCAACTACCGCGCGGAGATACACCTCTCCGCGGCCAACCCCGGCCGGCTCTCGGTCACCGACAGCCTTCCCCCGGAGCTGGACCATCCCTTCGGCAGGTTCGAGACCTCCGTGGACTCCGCGGCCGCGGAGCCCTTCGACCCAGTGCTCCGGTTCGCCGGCGGCCTCCGCGCCGGGACCTTCGCGCGCGAAGACCACCCCGCTTTCATCGAGTTTCTCGAAACAGTCCTGGACTCGGCCCAAACCCGGATCGAGCTGCGCTGACCGGCGGCCGGAGCCCCGCCGGTTCCCAAGTGAGCGGCTTCCTGCGGCGGACGATCCGGAGCGGACCGCCAAGCCCGCGCCGCCCGGGAAAAAGGGTGGATCCGCCGTTCCCCATCCGCGTCTCTCCGCCCAATTTAACCTGGTTTTAGTAGCAAAATATTGGATACATTATGAGACGCCTCCCGGGAGCCACCCACCCGGGCCGACCGATAACAAGGCCTACATCTTTGGCGGAATCCCCCCGCTCCCCGTGAAGAAAATCTCCTAAAGAATTTCATGGGCCGCCGATCTTAGGGCCTGTCAGAGGAAAGCCTCCGGCCGGTGGGGTCGAACACCGCTTCAAAAACGGCCCGTCGCGACACGGACGTCGCATCAAGATCAAGGAAGATCCAATGTCAGTTGTTATCAATACCAATCTGCCGGCCAATGCCGCGTCGGCCAACCTCGCGCACAGCAACCAAATGCTGCAGCGCTCCCTCAACCGCCTTTCGAGCGGAATGAAGATCGTCAACCCCTCCGACGATGCCGGAGGCCTGGCCGTCTCCATGAAAATGTCCGCCGCCATCAAGCGGACGGAAGCGGCCAACACCAATATCGCCAATGCGGTTTCCTTCCTGCAGACGCAGGACGGCGCCCTCAAGACCATCGGCAGCATCCTCGACCGGATGTCCGAGCTGAAAACCCTTTCGGAGGATGTCACCAAGAACTCCTCCGACGTGGCCAACTACGCCACCGAGTACACCCAGCTCCACGCCCAGCTCCAGAACCTGCAGCAGCAGAAGTTCAACAGCGTCGACGTCTTCGGAGGCTCCGTGCTCAGCGTGCAGACCAGCGAAGACGGCACCGAGTCGGTCAACCTGACCCTCTCCGACGTCGCCAGCGTGCTCAACACCACCGACGTTCCCGCCACCCTCGCGGCCGCCACCACCACCGGGTTGACCGACGCCCTCCAGGGCATCGCCACCGCCCGCGCCCAAAACGGCGCCGAGTCCAGCCGGCTCAACTTCGCCTCCGAGATGTTGACCACCAACAAGATCAATCTCGAAGCCGCCAACAGCCGCATCATCGATGTCGATGTGGCGGCCGAATCCACTCAACTGGCGCGCTACAGCATCCTGGTTCAGAGCGGCTCCGCCATGCTCGCCCAGGCCAATGCCTCCACCCAAGTCGCGCTTCGTCTCCTTGGCTAAGACACATAACAACTGACGGGAGCCTTCGCCCCATCGGGCGAAGGCTCTTCCGCCAGACCGGAGCCACCGGACCCCATGGTCCCCACCGTTCTTTCCTCCTCCGATCGATGGCTTTCATCCGCTCCGCCGCCATCCGGAGCGGATGAGGGCATCGGCCTTCTCCCGCCCGCGGCTCTTCTGCTCCGGGCGTCTTTTTCGGAAAACCTCGGCCCCGCCTTTCCGGCCCCGGCCGGTGTTTTCCGCCGTTTCCCCCGCCGGAGGGTTTTTCCGGTCGGCATGGACCGCAGCCGTCTTTCCCGGTCCCGGTGCGGCACGGAAGCCGCAGTTAGTATCAAGGATGATCTATGTCTATCGTTATCAACACCAACTCCTCCGCCAGCATGGCCTCGGCCAATCTGGCTTCCAGTAACGCCAACCTCCAGCGCTCTCTCAACCGCCTCTCCAGCGGCATGAAGATCGTCA
>REEB01000123.1 GCA_007695295.1 Puniceicoccaceae bacterium | reverse complement strand
ATCTGGCGAAAATCGGTCAGCTCATCATCAACCGCGGGGCTTACGGGGAGTATCGGTTTATGGCGGAGGAGACGCTGGCGGAACTGATGCCGCAACCCTATGAAAAGCACTTTCCCGGATTGGGCGAGGGCCGGGCGGACTATGGCTTCGGGATCCGCTGGGCGAGCCGTCCGCATCCCCGGGCGCGGCGGGACGGGATACCGGAAGCCGCGGTCCTGCCGGGTCCCTCCACCTTGGGACACGGGTCGTTGTCGGGAACGATCTTTCGGGTCGATCCCGAGCTTGAGTTGATTGTGGTGGTGGGGCGGTTCCGCCGGGGCGAGGCGCATGGGGCTTTTTTCGATGAACTGCTCCTGACGATCGACGACGCGCTCGACGGGGATCCGGCTCCCTGAGCGGGCGGAGGGAGGGGAGGAGTGGAAAAAGCTGAAATTCTGAAAGGCTGAAAGAAGAATGCTGTTCCGAGGAACACTGGCGATTCCGCGTACAAGGGGCTGCGCGTGACGGGGCTGGGGGAGAGAGTGGCGGGCGCTTCTGGCTTTCGTGCGGCGTAGCGGCGCGGGGGGACGAAGCCGCATCCGCGGCTCCGCTACGACGGTGGGGGGCGGTGGAGGTTGAAGCCACCGATTGCAGGCATGGGGACCCCGCGGTGGCGGGGTGATGACGAAACGACTCCGTCGATCCGCTGTGGGAGGACAGGCTTGGAAGAGAGGGCCGGTTTCGTCCGGACCGGCCTGGCCTGAGTGCGGGCAAGTAAGAGACTTGGAAGGTCCCTCTGCATTGGCGGGCTGGGAAAAGTAGCGGGAGCAACTTGCTCCCATGCGGCGGGGCGGGGTCACCCGTCTGACGACGTTAGCTGCGGGGGTCGTGGCTTGTCGTAGTTATTGAACTGTTACACACCAAACTAAGGGCTGCTGCGGGGATCTGGGGGCTGCAACACGGCGAAAGCGCGCGGGTGGGGGGAGTCGGGCGGGGGGTGGTCGCCGAGGCGGCGGACCTGCCACGGCGGGGGGAGGGTGGTGAGCCAGGTTTGGAGGGCGGCGAGTTCGCCGGCGCCGCCCGGGTGGCCGGGATAAGCGACCACGCTGAGGATGCCGCCGGGGGCGAGGAGGGTGAGGGCGGCTTCAAGGGCGCGCAGGGTGGAGGCGGGCCGGGTGATGAGGCGGCGGTCGCCGCCGGGGAGGTAGCCGAGGTTGAACATGATCGCCGTGGGCCGGACGCCGGGCGGGAAAAGGACGAGCTCCGCGAGATCGCCGTGGTCGGCTTGGAGAAGCGTGACGCGGTCGAGGAGCTTCTCCTCGGTGAGACGGCGGCGGGTCGAGGAAATCGCGGCGGGCTGGATGTCGAGGGCGGCGACCCGGCCCCGCGGCCCGACGGTGCGGGCGAGGAAAGCGGTGTCGTGGCCATTGCCGGCGGTGGCATCGAGGGCGGCGTCTCCGGGTCGCAGGATTTCGCATACGGCTTGGCGTGCGAGGGTGGTGGGGCGGCGGTTGGGCGGGGGTTCCGGCGGTGGCGGCCGGGAGAAACGCTGTGGGAGCAGTTCGGGCGGCAGGGGGGTTCCGTCGACCAAGTGGTGGGCGAGGGCTTCGACGGTCCACGGGATGAGGAGCGAGCCTTTGGAGCCGAAGCCATTGCAGATCCAGTGCCCGGGATGGAGGGGATGGGGGCCGGCCACGGGCCGGTTGTCGGGTGTGCCGACCCGAACTCCGGCACGGTGACCGGTGATCGTCGACGGCACCCGGAGCAGGTTGTGGAGGAAGGATTCCAGCTCCGCGCGGGCTTCCGGGGTGGGGGTTTGGTCGGGGTGATCCCAGTCGTACGTGGCGCCGGCAAGGAAGCGATGGTCCCCGAGGGGGATGAGACTGTGACCGCGGCGGATGACCGCATCCAACCGGAGGCCGGGGATTTCCACTTCCAGCAGTTCGCCGCGGGAAGGTTTCCAGGGCAGCGTATCCGCTCCCCGGTGACGAAGCACGCCGGCTCCTTCGCACCAGACGACCTTTCGGTAGCGGATGCCGTGGGCGGCATACCCGTCGCCGGCTTCGTTGGCTGGAGGCGGCAGTGACTGCGGGATGAAACGCCCGGCGGCGGCGAGGCGGCGGTGAAGGTGGTCGAGCAGGCCGGCGGTGTCGAGCCGCCAGGCACCGGTGAGAACCAGTCCGGCATGGGGGGGATGGAAAAAAGGTTCCCACGCGGCCTGCTCGGCGGTGGTGATCGGCCGGGCCCAGCCGGCGGGCTGGAGCCGGCGGCGCCGGCGGCGGGCGGCGGTGGCTTCTTCGGCGTTGGCGAACCAGCGGAAGACTTCGAGGGGGGCAAGGAGCGGAGCCTGAAACTGCTTTTCGAAAGCGCGGTACCATTCCAGCGCCGTTTTCGAGAGTGGCCCCCAGTCCGGGGTGAGCCCGAACTTGCGTCCGGTGACGGGGGTGATGAGACCGGCTCCGACCCTTGAGGCGGGCATGGTGGAGGGGTCGGCTGCCAGATCGACGGTCCAGCCGCGGTCGAGCAGACGGTTGGCGAGGAGCGAGCCGGCGAGTCCGCCTCCGACGACGAGGCAATCACGGGATGATGCGGCGGTGGACATGGAGCGGTGCAGGGCGATGGGTTGGCAGGAGGGGGCCGGGCGCAAGGCGAAAACGCAGCGACTTCGGAGAGCGGGCGTGGCAGCGCCATCTTGGGACTTTGCAGCGGCTGGCCTGCGACGGGCTCAGTCGAGTCGAAGCCGCTTCCACTCGTTGGGCTGCCACTGGCCTTCCTGAGTTCAACAGTGGGAAACCCTGTTCGCGCCCGTAATCCTTCTCCTAATCATATTCTTAATCGAAATCGTAACTCCACTACCCGTTCCTCCGAAGGTCCGTCGCAGTACCCCGGTGATGCTTCTCCGATGCGGCTGGCGGAAGTACACTCGATCCGTCGATTAGGATTAGGAGCAGGATTACGATTACGATGGGCGGCGGGGCACCTCATCCCGCGATCTCGCCATTCGAAATCGACGACTGACGTTCGAAAAAGGAGGTGCTCTTGAACGCAGGAAAGTAGCGGGAGCATCTTGCTCCCGGGTTTTTTTGGGGGGAGCAAGATGCTCCCCCTACTCTGGTTTGGATCAGCGGTGGGAAACCCTGTCCAAGCCCGTAATCCTTCTCGTAATCGTAATCATAATCGAAATCCCACCGTTGTTCCGCAGGTCCTGCGCCGTACCCGGATGATTCTTTATCGATGCGGCTGGCGGAAGTGCACTCAATCCGTCGATTACGATTACGATTACGAGCAGGATTACGATTATGATGGGCCGCGGGACGCCAAAGTCTCACGTACGCATTTGGAGGTGCTGTTGAGTTCAGGGCAGCCACTTCGGAGGTCGGGCCGGGTGGATGCGGGGGGGCGCGGCGCCGGACCTTGCGCGGCCGGATTATTCGTACTGCAGGGCTTGGATGGGGCTGAGGCGGGCGGCTTGGAGGGCCGGGTAGATGCCGGCGAGAATCCCGGTGACGACGCTGGCGGCGAAGCCGAGCAGGAGGATCTCCGGCAGGATGACGGGCGGCGGCTGCTCGGTGAGGAGCTGCTCCAGAAAGTGCAGAAAAGCGAAACTTGCGGCGAGCCCGAGGATGCCGCCGAGCACGCTGATGGTGAAGGACTCGGCGAGGAACTGGATGAAAATATCGCGGCGGCGGGCACCGAGGGCCTTGCGCACCCCGATCTCGCGGACGCGCTCCTTGATCGAGGCGAGCATGACATTGGCGATGACAATACCGCCGATGAAAAGGGAAATCCCGGCCACTCCGCCGAGGGAAACCTGGAAACGGCGCTCGGCCGCGCGCAGCTCGGCGAGTTCTTCCTCCATCGTCTGTATCCGGAAATCGAGGACGCCTCGGTGGGTGACGAGGAGGGTGTTTTCAACCTGCTCGATGGCGCGCTCCATATATTCGACGCCCGCAACTTGGAGATTGAGGCCATCGAGACTGTCATTGCCCCGGTAGCGGAGCTGGGCCGTCCGCATGGGGATAAAGATGAAACGGTTCTTCCACTCGAGGGCGTTGCGGTTGCCCTGCATGAACTCGTAGTGCTGGAGGACGCCGACCACCCGGAACGGCACGCCGCGGATCTCGATGGTGGCGCCGAGGACCGGTTGCCCGGGTCGGAACATCTGGCGGACGACTCCGCTGCCGATGACGGCGACCGCGTGGGCCTCGTCGTTGTCGAGATCGCCGATGAAGCGGCCCTCGGCGACCTCGAAGCGGTCGACCTCGAGGATGGCGGGGGTGACGCCGCGGACGCGGAACCAGCCGCGCCGGCCGGCGGCACGGACGGGGGTGCCGAAGCGGTCGACATGGACCTCGGGCGAGACATGGCGGATGAGGTGGGCGCTGTGCAGAAGGGCGAAGGCGTCGCGGCTGGTGCGGCCCGGCGAGAGGCCCGCGAGGTGGGTCTGGTCATCGGGTGGATCTTCATGCAGGACCTCCATGCGCTCCATGCCTCCGCGCTCGGTGAGGACGGCGCGCCAATCCGCCAGCATGCCCTGGACCACGGCCATCATGGCGACGAGGGAAGCGACCCCGCAAACGATGCCGATGAGGGTCAGGAGGGAGCGGAAAAGATTGGCGCGGATCTCGCGCAGCCCGTTGAGAATACCCTGAAGAAAAAGCATCAGTGGTGGGGAGGTTTATTCGTAGCGGAGGGCCTCCATCGGATCGAGCCGGGAGGCGCGCAGCGCAGGGTAGATGCCGGCGAGAAAGCCGAGGCCGGCGCTGAAAACCAGGCCGAGCAGCATGGCCTTCGGCAGCAGGACCGGCGGCGTCTCCGGCAGGAGCGGAGTCAGCACTTGAATGAGACCGACGCCGGCGGCGACACCGAGGATTCCGCCGACCACGCTCAGGAGCAGAGCCTCGGAGAGGAATTGGAGAAAAATGTCGCCGCCGCGGGCGCCGACGGCGCGGCGGATGCCGACCTCCCGGATCCGCTCGTTGACTGAGGCGAGCATGATGCTGGTGATGCCGAGACCGCCCACGAGCAGGGAAACCGCGGCCACGCTGCCGAGCCCGATGCGCATCCGCCGGTAGGTGTCGGCGATGGCCTGGAGTTCCTCGATCTGGTTGACGACCCGGAAATCGAGGATGCCGCGGTGGGTGGCGAGGATGATATTTTCGACCTGTTCCATACCGGCGGGAAGATCGTCGAGGCGGGCGACCTGGAGGTCGAGCTGGTCGAGCCGGTCGTGCCCGGCGAAGCGCTTGATGGCGGTGCCGATGGGGATAAAGACGCTGCGGTTGCGCCAGCGGAGGGTGTTTTCGCCGCCCTGCATGGCCTCGTAGTGGCGCAGAACGCCCACCACGGTGAAGAGCTGGCCGCGGAGTTGGATGCGTTCGCCGATCCCGGACCGCCCGGGGAAGAGAGCATTGGCGATGTCGGAGCCGATCACACAGACGGAATGGAAGTATTCGCTGTCGAGATCGCCGATGAAGCGGCCCTCGCTGACCTCGTAGCGGGCGACATCCTGTTGCTCGGGGGTGACGCCGAAGAGACGGCCCCATTCGCGGCGGTTGCCGTACTGGGCGTGGGCCCACCAGAGATTCATGCGCGGGGCTACGTGGGTGACGAGGGGGGCGGTTTGGCGGATGGCCTCCACGTCGCGGTAGGTGCGGCCGGGCGAGAGGAAGCGGATCTCACGCTGCTCTTCGGGCACCGTCTCATCGACGACGGAGAATTTCTCCCAACCGCCGCGGGTGTCGGTGAAGGCCTTCATGTTTTGGATGAGGCCCTCGATGACGCCGAGCATGCCGACGAGGGCGCAGACGCCGAGAACGATGCCGCTCATGGTGAGGGCGGAGCGGAATTTGTGGGCCCAGATTTCCTTGAACCCGTGGGCGAGGCTGGGGGTGACCATGGTCAGCGGGCGGCGGTTTCGAGGCTAGCCGGATCCTGGATACGGCCGTCGAGCATGTGGACCTGGGTGCGGGCGTGGGCGGCGACGCCGGCGTCGTGGGTGACGAGGATGATGGTCTGGCCCTCTTGGTGGAGCTGGTCGAAGAGTCCGAGAATGCGCTCGACATTGCGGCTGTCGAGGTTGCCGGTGGGCTCGTCGGCGAGGATGAGGCGGGGCTGGTTGATGAGGGCGCGGGCGATGGCGACGCGCTGGCGTTCACCGCCGGAGAGCTGGCCGGGGCGATGACCGGCGCGGCCGGAAAGACCGACCCGCTCGAGGGCTTGCTCGGCGTGGCGGCGGGATTTGTCGATCGTGCCGCGGTGGTAGCTGAGCGGAAGGAGGACGTTGTCGAGGACGTTGAGCCGGGGCAGGAGATTGAAGGCCTGGAAAACGAAGCCGATTTTTTCGGAGCGGTAGGCGGCGCGGCGGCCGGAGCCGATTCGGGAGACATCCTCGCCCTCGAAGCGCATGACGCCGCCGCTGGGCTCATCCATGAAACCAAGCAGGTGCATGAGGGTGGATTTGCCCGAACCCGAGGGGCCGACGATGGCGATGAACTCGCCCTCGTGGATGGTGAGGCTGACGCCATCGAGGGCGCGCACCACATGGTCGCCCATGGCGTAGGTCCGGGTGACGTCTTCCAGCTCGATGAGCGGAGCCGAGGCGGAGGGGGGATGGTTGGCCATCGCGGTCAGTTGACGATGGCGGGACGGGTGAGGGAGATGGCCTCGCCGGGAGAGAGCCCCTCGCGGATTTCGACGAACTCCATGTCACTGATGCCGGTGACGACCGGCCGGCGGGCGAAACCCTCGCCCTCGCGGACAAAGACGAACCGCGACCCCCGCTCGGTGAAGACGGCCGAGATAATGACGGCCGGCACACCTTCGGCGGTGCTGACCGGGATGACGACATTGGCGCTGATGCCGGGGCGGATGCGCGGGTCGTGGGACTCAAAGCGAATCCGGGTCGGGAAAACGCGGACCTGATCGCGCTGGATGGCGGAAGGGGAAAGGGTTTCGATGGCACCTTCGAAAATCGCTCCGCGAATGGTGTCGAAGGAGACGCGCGCCGGCATGCCGACGGCAACCCGGGTGATATCGACCTCGTTGATGTGGGTTTCGACGTAGAGAAGATTCATATCCGCCACCTCCATGAGCACGGTGCCCTGGGAAACGGAAGTGGCTCCGGTGACGACCTGCCCGGCACGGAGGTTGTGGTTGAGGACGAGCCCGGCGTGGGGGGCGCGGATGACGGACTGGGCGAGACGCTCTTTGGAGGACTCGAGGCGGGCCTGCTGGATTTCGAAGCTATTGGCGGCGAGTTCGCGGGCGACCTGGGCGTCAAGGTATTCGCGCTGGGGCACGAGCTCGCGTTGGAAGAGCTCGCGGGTGCGCTCATAATCGCGCAGGGCTTTCTCCATGTTGAGGCGGGCGGCCTCGACTTGGCGTTCGGCCTCGCGCACCTCGGTATCGAGCTGAGTGCGGTCGAGCTCGACGAGAAGATCGCCGGCTGCGACAAGAACACCGGGCTCGGCATGGACTTGGGCGATCCGCCCGCTGATCTCGGATTTGATCTCGGAGTAGATCGCCGGGACAACCTCGCCGGTCAGTTCAACGGTTTCGGAGATGTCCCGCACCGTGACTTCAACGACGCGGTTGGCACCGCCGGAAGCGCCCGTGGGGGCATCGTTGCCGCAGCCAGGGAAGAGCAACCATCCTCCGAGGAGGGCGGCGGCGATGGAAAAGCGCAGGGAAAGGCGGGGGCGTCCACGGACCATGAAGTTAGGTTAATGCAGTGCGGTTTAAGTTCAAGATGGGTACTAGCGAAGACGAGACGCCCGGGTTCGGCCTGCGGTTACGGGGCCGGGGGAAGCCGCAAGCGCGGACAGAGTCGGGGTTGGGTTTGCATTCCGGGCGACGGCCTGCTCAATGTCCCGCCATGCCCAAACGGTGCCATCTGTTGTCCATCTTGCTGTTTGCAGTATTTGGCGGCTTCGCGATTCAGGGGAGTGCGGCCGCGAATCCTCTCGCGGACGGAAGAAACCTCGGGCTCGAGGAACTCTTCGACCGCATCGAAGACTTGAATCTCGATCTGCTCATCGGGCGCGAAGGGGTGACCCAGGCGGAGACGGCGGCCGATCGGGAGCGTTCCTTTCTGCTGCCACGGGTGGACCTGAATGCGAGCCAGTTTCGCAGCCGTCAGCCGCTGACGCGGGCGGGCGGGGATGCTTTTGATGAGCCCGCGGCCGGGGTGCGGCCGATCAACCGCTTCGAAGGCAAGATCGTCGGCTCCATCTCCCTGATCGACCCCGTGAACATCGCGACCTACCGGGCGGCCCGGCGGGGTGTGCGCGTGGCCGAGCGGGACTACGAACAGGCGGTGCAGGAAATTCTCGCCGCAGTTGGCCGGATTTACTTCACCCACCTTCGCAACGTGAGCCGTTTCGACGTTATTGAGTCGAACATCGAGCGGGCGGAAGTCCTGCTGCAGCTCGCGCGCAATCAGCTCGACGCCGGCGTGGCCACCCAGATCGACGTCACCCGCGCGGAGGCCCAGCTCGCGATCGAAGAGCAGGCCCGCCTGCAGCAGGAGACAGTGGTGGTGGACAGCTCGCTCACCCTCAAGCGCCTCCTCGACCTCGATGTCGGGGTCGAGCTCGACCTGCGTCCGGCCCGGGTGCGGCGCACCGACGTCGACTTGGAGCGGATGCCTGACCTCGGCGGCATTCTGGAAGCCCGGGCGGAGTATCAGCGCGAGCGTGAGCAGCGGGAGCGCAACCTGATCGAGCGCCGGGCGGCCGCCTGGGAGCGGTTTCCCAGCCTGAACTTGATCGGTGAATACGGCTATGTGAGTGAACGGGCCTTCGACGGGGACGAGCGCAACGCCTGGCTGGTGGGGGTGACGGCCTCGGTACCGATCTTCGAGGGCTTCCGGATCCGCTCGAACCAACGGCTGGCGGAATCGCGGCTGCGCACCACGGAGTTGCGCCTGCGGGACTTGGAGCAGCAGATTGCCTCGGAGCTGACCTTCGCCCGGCAGGATGTGCGTTCAAGGTTGGCCCAGATTGAAGTGGCGGAGAAAAACCGTTCCCTGGCGGATGAGGAGCTGCGGCTGGCGCGGATCCGCTTCGAGCAGGGTGTGGCCGACAACCGCGAAGTGATCGAAGCGCAAAACAACCTCGCCCGGGCCGAAGACAACTTGGTCGAAGCGGTCTTTTTGTACCGGCTCGGCCGGCTCCAGCTCGCCCGCGTGCACGGGGATGTGCGCCGCCTGCTCGGTGAGCTTGAAAACTGAGCTGATCCTCGCTTCCGGTTCTCCGCGCCGCCGCCAGCTCCTGGAGGAAGCTGGGCTGCGGTTTCGTGTCGTGGTGCCGGAGGTGGAGGAGTTGGAGAGCGCACCCGGGGGACCGGAGGCGATGGTAATTGAGAACGCCCGCCGCAAGGCCGCCCGGGTCAGGGAGTGGCACCCGGGGGCGGTGGTGCTGGCGGCGGACACCACCGTGCACCTCGACGGACGAATCTTCAACAAACCCGCCGACCGGGAGGAGGCCGTGCGGATGCTGGCGGCGCTGGCCGGCCGGCCGCACTGGGTTTCGACGGCGGTGGCACTGGGCGGACCGGCGATGGAGGCGCCCGAGGTGGAAGTCGAGCGCAGCCGGGTGGTTTTCAAGCCCCTTGACCCCGAGGCCATTACCGGCTACCTGAATACCATCAACCCACTCGACAAAGCCGGCGGCTATGCCATCCAGGAAAACGGAGCCGCGATTGTGGATCATTACGAGGGATCATTGACGAACATCATCGGTCTTCCGATGGAATCGACCCTCCGGAGACTGCGGACCTTGGGAGTCGGTTTTCAGCCATGAAGCTCACCCCCCACACGCCCTCGGCCACCCCGCGGCCCGTCGCCCCCGGCTTTGAGCCGATGGGCCGGGAGCTGCTCACGAATCGCGCGGTCTGGGTCGGTTTCATTGGCACTGTCCTCTTTCACCTTTTGGTAATGGTTTCCGGGCCGGTCATTCTCTGGCTCCCGGAGGGCGAGATGGCGCCGGAAGAAGCCCGTGAGTTTGCCATCCTCCTGACCGATCCGGAGGAAGAAATCTCCCCGGACGATTGGCGCTACGTGCAAACCAATCCCGACGTCCCGGAAAACCCGCCGGACCGCACCACCAACATCGCCGCGCGCGACCAACAGGCCGCGAACCCCGACCCCGTGGAGGAACTCAGCCCCGACCGCACCCCCGCCACCGAAGGCGACGACCTGCCCACCGAGAGCATCGTGACCGGCACCCTTGAGGAACCCGAGTGGCTCCAGCAGGCCCGCCAGCAGCAGCAGGAGCAGCCCGCGCAGGAGCCTACCCCGGAGCAGCAGACGCCGACCGAAGCCACCCCGCTGCCGGGCTTTGAAGAAACCTTTACCGAGCTCGACGACAACGTCGGCACGCAGGTCTTCGATCCCTTCCAGAATCCGCGACCGGTCGAAGAACGGGTGGAGGGAGAGAGGGCGGAAGATCAGGTGATCGCGGAGCGGGTGCCGCCGTCGCCTCCGGTGCGGGAGGAGACGGCCCGACCGGTCCGCCAGCCGCAGCCGCGGTTGCCGCGGGTCGCTCCCACCCCTGTCCGCACCCAGCCGGCGGGAGTGTCCCAGACCGGGGTGGTCGGCGTGGACGCCAATTTCAGTGAATACGGAGAATACCTGGAGCGGATGGTGGAGGCGGTCAGCCAGCGGTGGCACCGGCTGGTCAACGCCCGCCAATACAGTGAAGTGGCCTCGCGGGTGGTGCTGGAGTTCGAAATCACCCGCGACGGCATGATCGAAAATCTCCAGACCGTGGATACAACCGCCCATGCACTTGGCACCCTGCTGACGCGCAGCGCGATCGAGCAGGGGCAATCCTATGGCGCCTGGACGATGGAAATGGCGGAGGTGCTGGGGGAGCGCCAGACCATCCGCTTCACCTTTTACTACCGCTGAGCGGATGAGCCGGGGAGAGGCAGGCCCGGCGGCGACGGAGGAGCCCCCTTTTTCCAGGGCTGGAGGGGTGGGGGTCCGGGCGGCCGGGCCGGGCGGGGTTTGGATCCTGGACAAACCCGCCGGAGTGCTTTCGCACCCGAATACCGCCGGCGATCGCGGCCGGGCGCTCCTGCCCTGGCCGTATGACGCTGCAGGCGAGTTTTTCCGCGATCCGGAAACCGGTCGGCAGGTCTGGCTGCTCAACCGCCTCGACTCGGCGACCTCGGGGCTGATCGTGGTCGCGACCGAACCGACGGTGGCGGAGGCGGTGCGGGCGCTCTTTGCGGGCCGGGCGGTGAGCAAGACCTACCTGGCACTGGTTTTCGGGCATTACGCCGGCACTTCCGAGCTATGGCGGGATCGCATGGGAGTGGTCCGGCGCGGCCGCGGAGTGCAGGCCTCGGCGGAGGCGGCCGATTTGTCCGCGGTCACGGAAGTGCGCCGCCTGCGGTTGGTCAGCGGTCCGCCCGCGCTCACCCTCCTGGAGCTGAGGCCGCGGACGGGACGGACGCACCAGCTCCGTCACCAATGCGCCCGCCGGCGCCTGCCGATTGTTGGCGACCGCAACTACGGCGACTTCCGCCTCAACCGTGCTTTTGCGAAAGCAACCGGCAGTGGCTCGCGGCTTTTTCTCCATGCGGCCGGACTGAGTTTTCGCTATTCATGGGGCGGCCGGGAGCACGCGATCGAGGCGACCTCGCCCGCACCGGAAGCGTTTGTGCCCTACCTGCCTCCCGGAAAGGGCGGCCGCCGCCGGTGAGGATAGATCCTGCCGGCGGTGGACAAGGAGAGCACTCGATCAGGCGAATATGATTACGATCAGGATGGGCCGCGGGGCACCTCTGTCCAAGCCCGCAATCCTTCTCGTAATCGTAATCCTAATCGTGATCGTAATCCCACGTCCCGTTCCTTTTCAGGTCCATCGCCGTACCCCGGTGATCCTTCGTGGCAGTCAATGGCACTTGATGAGTTGATTATGATTACGAGCAGGATTACGATTAAGAGGGGCTGAGGGACACCCAATCCAGCAATCTTGCCATTGGGAATCTGCGACCGAAGTACGCAATGGGAGGTGCTGTTGAACTCAGGACCCTGTCGGCGGCGGGCATCGAGAGCCGACGATGGTCGCTCGCCTAAAGTGCCCTTGGCGGCGACGGACAGGGCGCCGACGTCAATGGAAGCGGTGCGGTTGACCCTCGGCCGAGGGTTTCGTGGTCAGCTTCCACCGGCCGTTGCGGAGTTCGACCCGGTTGAGAGCGCAGAAACTGCAATCGACACCGTCCGGCACCTTGGCGAGGGCGGCGACGGCTCCCACCACCGAGGCGCCGTGGCCGAAGAGGATCAAGTTGCCGGGGAGGCGATCGAGGAGCCGTTCGAGACAGATCCGCATGCGCTGCCGGTGCTCCTCGAGGGATTCCGGAAAGACCGGTTCCACGACGGAAGTGTGGGTGCGGTCGATAAACGGGAAGATCTGCTCAAGGGTGCGGCGGGGATGCAGGACGGGCGGGCCTTCGAACCATTCGGCGTTGAGATGCTCGCTCATGCCCGCCTCGATGAGGAGGGGCAGACGGAGCCGCACCGCCACCGGCACGGCGGTTTGCAGGGCGCGCAGAAACGGAGAACTCACGACATGGTGAATCTCGAGCCCGGCGGTCTCGATATCTAAGGCGAGAGCAATCGCGGCCGCCAGCCCTTCGGCGGAGAGCGGGGGATCATGGGGCTGTTCCGCGTTGTCCCGCCAGGCGTCGTCTTCGAAATCGGCGCGATGGCCATGGCGGACAATCCAGACCGTGCGTTCGGGAGGTGTCATGGGACAACCAGATCGGAGTGGCTGCGGTGCTGGCAAGCCTCGGGTTGCGGGGAGCAGCCGGGAATCCGGGCCGGATCCTCCGGCGCTGGTTCGGCGTGATGAAATCGTCGATACGGTGAACCCGTGTCTGAGGAAGGCACGCCGGGGTGGCGGAGGCGGAAACCGTGCCGGCGCGCAGCCGGCCGGGAGCGCGCCGGGGAGATTTTCGCTTTCACGATCCCTTCCACTGTGAACAATGGAAGATGATTCCCATGGCCAAACCATCGAAATCCTCCCGGATCCCCCTGCCTGCGGGCACGGTTCTCACCGCTGTCAAAGTCTTGGTTGTCCTGGCCTTGGCGGCCGGGTCACTCCTGCTGCCACTCGAAGGCCTGGGGCCGTCCGGCCGGGTCATGCTGGCGATATTCATTGGAGCGGCCGGGCTCTGGATCACGGAGGCGATCCCGCCCTTTGCGACGGCGATTGCGGTGATCGTGCTGCAGATTTACCTGCTCGGGCTGCCCGGCAGTCCCGGGCACGAGGCCATCGAGGGCTACCAAATCTTTCTCAATCCCCTCGCCAGCCCCATCCTGGTGCTCTTTTTCGGCGGTTTCATCCTCGCCATCAGCATGTCCAAGCACGGCTTGGACAAGCGGATGGCGATGCTGCTGCTCAAGCCCTTCGGCCGGCGGCCGGCGGGCCTGCTCCTCGGGGTGATCATGATTACGGCAGTTTTTTCGATGTTCATGTCGAACACCGCGACCACGGCGATGATGATCGCGATCCTCGCTCCCATTTACACCCGGGCCGAGAAGGGCGATCCGTTTATCCGGGCGCTGCTGCTGGCGGTGCCTTTTGCGGCCAACATCGGGGGCATCGGCACCGTCATCGGCACCCCGCCCAATGCGGTTGCGGCCAGTGTGCTCGGGGGCATGGGTTACAATGTCACCTTCATCGGCTGGATGATAATCGGCTTTCCGCTGGCGGTTTGCCTGCTGATGATTCTTTGGCTGGTGCTGTTGAAACTGCACCGGCCCGGCACCTCCGAGCGCGACCTCAACTTCGCCGATGAGCTGCGGATCGGACCGCGCCTGATCATAGTCGGGGTGACCTTTGCGACCACGGTATTGCTGTGGATGACGGAGCCGCTGCACGGCATTCCCTCGGCGGTGGTGGCGCTGGCGCCGATCTTTGTTTTCACCACCACCGGCATCATCACCCGGCACGACCTGAAGTCGATCGATTGGGATGTGCTCGTGCTGGTGGCGGGCGGGCTTTCTCTCGGCATCGGTATGGAACGCTCGGGTCTGGCCACCTACCTGGTGGATCTGGTGCCTTTTGAAACCCTGCCCCTAACCGCCCTCATGCTGGTCTTCGCCGTCGTGACGGTGGTGATCTCCAACTTCATGAGCAACACCTCCGCGGCGAACCTGCTCATCCCGATCGCGGCCGCGATCGCGGTTTGGAGCCCGGTGGTGGGGGCGATGGTGGTGGCCTTTTCCGCTTCCCTGGCGATGAGCCTGCCGGTGAGCACGCCGCCCAATGCGATCGCTTATGCCTCAGGACTGCTCCGCACCTCGGACATGGCCCGAACTGGCACGCTGCTTACCTTTGTTGGCGTGGCCTTCGTGTTGACAGCGATGGTGCTGTTGAACGCCTACACCGGCTTGCTGGAGTTTGGCGATTGAGGCCGCGGCAAGAGGGGGATCGGCCCGGATCTTTGGCCTGGCCGTTTCCGGATTACTGCGGGCGGCACAGGGTTCGCGCCGGCCCGATTTCACTTGCTCCGGGTGCGGGGCATGGGTGCAGAATCGGGCCGATGAAAATCGAAGCCGAACTCGTCGTCGATGCGCAATGCCTGCTCGGGGAAGGTCCCCTCTGGGAGCCTCGGGAGGGCCGGCTCTACTGGGTGGACATCCTCAACCGGCGGATCCACTGGTATGAACCGGGGAGCGGGGCCACCGGCCACTTCATGCTCTCCGGGATGCCGGGCAGCCTGCACCGCAGTCCCGAAACGGGCCGGCTCATCGCCGCCAGCACCGATGGTATTCTATCTGTCGATACAAAGACGGGGGCGGCGGAGGTGCTGGGGACGCCGGTCGATCTCGGGGAGAACCGCCGGCCGAACGACGGCAAGACCGACCCCCGGGGGAGAATCTTCACCGGAGTGATGGGGATGAAAGGGGAGCGCGGGATCGGTGGTCTGTACCGGCTCGACCGGCCGGAAGGGCCGGCCGTGACCCTGCTGGAAAAGCTTTCCACCCCCAACGGCCTCACCTGGAATGCCGCCGCCGACACCTTTCACCACATCGACACCCCGCGGCGGACGGTGCTCGAATACGATTACGACCCGGCCACCGGTGCGATCGAGGAGCGCCGCACCGCCCTGGATTTCTCCGGGGGACAGGGTGGCCCGGACGGCATGACGATCGACGCCTCGGACCGGCTTTGGGTGGCCTTCTGGGGCGGGTATTCGGTCAGGCACTACGATCCGCGGTCGGGTGAGGTGCTGGGTGAGATCGCCCTGCCCTGTGGTCAGGTCACTTCCTGTGCCTTTGGCGGCCCGGAGCTGGACGAGCTTTACATCACCTCCGCCCGGGTGGGCCGCAGCGCGAAGGAACCCGGCTTCGAACCCGAGGCGGGCGGCCTCTTCCGCTGTCGTCCCGGGGTTCGGGGCGTGCCTGAGCCGATGGTCGGCCGCGGGCGGGAGTAGGGCGAAGCCGGTCGGGTCCCGAAAGGACCGCGGTTTTGCGGTCCTCCGTGGCGAGAAGCCGCTGGCCGCAGGTTGGGACGAGGAGGAGAGCGGGTCAGGTGATGGAGCCGACGCGGATGCCGGCTTCCTGGGCGGTTTCGATGCGGTCGATCTCGCCGTCGCGGATCCAACAGATGCGGTCGGAAGCGACCAGCATCTTATGGTCGTGGGTGGCGGAGATGACGGTGACGCCGCGTTCGCGGCAGAGCTCGAAAAGGAGCTTGATGATCTCCTCGCCGGTCTGGAGGTCGAGATTGGCGGTGGGCTCGTCGGCGAGGATGATGGAGGGACTGTTGGCGAGGGCGCGGGCGATGGCGACGCGCTGCTGCTGGCCGCCGGAGAGTTCGTCGGGCCGGTGGGTGAGGCGGTGGCCGAGGCCGACGCGATCGAGAGTGGCCTTGGCTTGGTCGAGGGCTTCGGCACGGGTGCGGCCGCTGAAGATCAGCGGGAGGGCGACATTATCGAGGGCGTTATAGGCCGGGATGAGATTGAAGCTCTGGAAAATGTAGCCGATGTGCCGGCCGCGGAAGAAAGCGAGCCGCCGGGGGGGCTGGCGGGCGAGGTCGAGACCGGCGACGCTGATGGTGCCGGCGGAGGGCCGGTCGAGGGCGCCGATCATGTTGAAAAGCGTGCTCTTGCCGCTGCCGGACGGTCCCATGATGGAGAGGTATTCGCCCTGATGGACATCGAGGTCCACCTGGTTGAGGGCCTGGATGACGAGCTTGCCCATCCGGTAGTGCTTGGAGAGACCGCGGACGGTGATGAGGACGGGGCGGGACATTCTGAAAATCTGAAAGGCTGAAAGGCTGAAAGGCTGAAATTCTGAAAGGCGGAAAGCGGAAAGCGGAAAGCGGAAAGTGGAAAGCTGAAAGTTGAAAGCGGAGAGGTGGGGTCAGAAGGGCAGGTTGACGGCGGCGCTGCTGAGGAACTTGATGCCCATGCAGGCGGTGGTGATGAGGCCGGTGCCGCAGGCGAAGCCGGCGGTGACGACGGGGATGTATTGGCGCCACTTCACTCCGAGGCGTTTTTGGAAGTAGTAGCGGCCGATGAGGGCGCCGATGAACTGGGGGATAATCATGTGGGGGAGGCTCTGGCCGAGCCCGCGGACGACACCGTAGGTGAGAAAGACCGGAGCGTGGGCCACGCCCATGAACCAGAAGAGGGCGAGCCCGAAGCCGGTGCCCCAGCCGATGTTGCCGAAGTCGAGGGCGTCCTCGAAAATCGAATACTCGCCGATGGTGGAGGACTGGATGATGGACGTGTTGAGGGCGTTGAGCTCCCACATGACCTCGGCGAACGGGTAGGTGGCGGAAGGGATGGGGGCCAGCCCCCAGATGAAGCTGGCGAAGAGCATGGAGCTGGCGAGGATGATGGGGTAGAGGATGAGCTGGGTTTTCCAGATGCTGGTGAACTTGGTGCCGGTGAGCTCGGCCTGGCGGTAGAGGACTGTCATGCCGCCGTAATTGGCGATCGGCACGGGGAGAAACCAGACCGCGACCCCGCGGTAGCCGGACAGGATGAAGCTGGCTTCGCGGATCATGGGGATTTCCACGACCTGGCCGGCGATGCCCTCGAGGCGGGCGGTCACGTAGCTGATCAACGGGGTGTAGAAGAACCCGAGGAAAATGAGCACGACCATGACGCCCGGGTGCCAGTCAATGAGCCAGCCGCAGACGAGCACATAGATGAGCGTGACGACGAAATAGCACACGAGGATGAAGCCGGGGCGGATATCGCCTCGGCCCTCGGGAGGGGCGATGTCGGAGAGTGCGTCCGGCCCCTCGCGGCGGCGATGGGCGAGGCGGGCGCGGATGGCCTTGACGACCTGCCAGATCCCGACGATGGCGACGGCCAGGGAGATCCCGATCTGGAAGCTGAGGTAGAAGTCGACGTTGTTTTTGAAGACCGTCTGGACGGTGTCATCGCCCGGCACCCAGCTGTCGAGCACGCCGAAGTGGTAGAGGACGGGGTTGCCGACCATGGTGACGACGAGACCGACAAAACTGCCGACCATGGCATAAAACGGCAGGACCATGCCGATGAGGAGATTGCCGAGATCCCAGCTCAGTCCGGTGGCGACGGCGGGGAGGATGGGGGCGGTGGTGCCGGAGGTGTCGGTCCAGGGGATGTCGAGAAACTTGATCGGCTCGCCGGCGAACACCTCGGTGATGATGGGGAGGCCGAGGTAGATGGTGCCGAAGCCGAGCCCGAGGGCGCCGCCGATGGAGAAGACCCGCCATCGCCAGGAGGTGCCCTTGCGTTCGGGGTCGTCATCCGGATCCTCGGCGAGGGCGAGGATGCCCTGGGCGCCGATGGGAGCCATGGGGAAAGGCAGTTTTTCCACGTCGCTGGTCATGCGGAAGAGCCCGTAGCCGAGGACCATGGAATTGAGCTGGCTGAAGAAAGCTTGGAAGAGGACCAGGCCGATGACCGGGAGCCAGTCGAGGTGGAAAAACGTGCGGGTGAGAAACGACTCCGACTCCGGCTGGGGGGCCCACCAGTAAGGGATGTTTTCGGCGATGCCGGCGGCGATGGCGGGCTCGCTCTGGACGTAGTATTGATTCCAGAGCAGACCGGTGAAAGGCATGCTCATGGCGGTGCCGGCCATGAAGAAGAGGATGAAAATCTCGGCCTTGCGGAGGTTTTGCTGGGCGCGGCGGGCGGCCTCGATGAAGAGGATGACGGTGACCCATTGGGCGGCGGGGCCGATATTGGCCTCCCCGGCGAGCAGCCCCATGTAGATGGCGCCCGGGATCATGATCATGGAGATGAAGAAGGCGCCGAAGAGGGCGGTCCAGTTGAAGCCCTCCTCGAACGTGCCGGGGGGCTTCATCAGGTTGCGGAACTCTTCGAGTTCGCGGTCCTGCCTGGACTTGGTTTCGGGGGGAGACTTCTTGAAAATCATGCTCAGGCCTGGGCGGAGGCGGTTTCAGCGGGTTCGCCGAGGGACTCGAGAGTGCGGAGGCGGTAGTTTTCCATCGTTTCGTGGGGCAGGGCGCGCCAGAGCAGGAACTGGCGGCGGAGGTCGTCGACGAGCATGCGGTTGAGGCGTTTCCAGTCGCCGCGTTGGCCCGAGCGGCGTTCGATGAGGATGTGGACCTCGTCGATGCCGGCGATCTCGCTGGGGCGGCTTTCGAGCCGGAAGGATTGGGTCACCCCGAGATCGAAGGGGGCGAGCGCGAGGTCCGCCTCGACGCCCGGGGAGCCGGTTTCGCTCTGGACCAGTTCGCAGCGCATGCAGAGGAAGTTGCCCATGCCGGTATCGGTGTAGTTGAGGAAATGTTCGCGCAGGAAGGAGACCACCCCGGTGATGTCGTGGCTGGAGACGGTGAAGGGGAAAATGATCTCCCAGTGGTCGCCCTTGGGCGGGGGGATTTTCCAGGAGCGCATGATGCCCGGATTGGCGCTGCGGGAAGCCTTGAGGGCGGGGTAGATGGAGGAGGCCAGCACCACCAGCATGACCACGATGAGGGTGGCGATGGCGTTGAAGCTGGAATAATTCAGCTCCAGCGGGCTGACCAGCCCGGCGGTGGCGAGGATGTCGATCCCCTTGGCGATGCTCTGGGCGAGCAAGTAGCCCGCGATCCCTCCGATGACCGCAAAGACCATGGCCTCGGCGAAGAAGAGGCTGGCGACATGGCGCGGGGCGAGCCCCAGAGCGCTGAAGGTGTAGATTTCGCGTTCGCGGTCGGCCACGGAGCCGAGGAGGGTGCCGAAAATGACGAGGCCGCCGAGGATCATGGGCAGGAGCAGCTCGCGCAGCCCGCCGGCCTGGAGGACCGTGCCGAAGACATGGCGGTAGACCCCGTCCGGCCGGGTGCCGAGAACCTCCGCGTTGGTGAGGACGGCGAACTCGTCGGCGAGGCGGGAAGCCTCGTCGGCATCCTGCGTATAGACATGGAGGAGGCGGAGGGTGCCGCCGAGCCGCCGGGTGATTTCGTTGGAAGTGACGACGACGGAGTCGACCGGCAGATACTGCCAGTTCTGGGTTTCACCGGGATCCTCGGCTTCGGCGGAGACCTGTCCTGGATCGAAAACGGAGAGGTCGACCGGGATGACCGGATTGCCCTCCATATCGGTCAGGCTGAGAAATTCCCGCGTGCCGAGCAGCCCGCCGACGGTGAGGGCGAGTCCTCCGAGCCGGATGGTATCGCCGGCCTGCACGTCCAGATCGCGGGCGAGACCGGAGGTGAGCCAGATGCGTTCACCGAGCCGCTCTCCGGGGTCGAGACCGAGGGCCTCGCGGAAATCGTGGCGCACGGAGATCTCCGCATCGGAGAGTCCGAGCATGCCATTGAGCACGGCCATGCGGTCCTGGGTGGCATCGGTGGCGAGCAGGCCGGTGGAGCTGGTTTTCCATGAGGGATCGCTCCAATCGCGGGTAACCCAGTAGCGGGGCGCGATGGTGGAGTGGTCGGCCCAGAGACCGCGGGCGAGATCAACGATGGTGTGGTTGAGCGGGCCCCAGTTGGTGCGGGCGACGGAAATGGCGCTGTAGGAAGGGGCGGCCCCGCGGAAGAGTTTGACGACCCCGAGTTGGCTGCCGAAGGAGGAAAACGTCAGCAGGGTGAAGGTGAGCAGGACGACGGTGATGGCGGTGAGGGCGGTGCGCATGGGGCGCCGCCGCATGGTGGAGATGCCCATGTGGACGGCGGCCAGCAGCGTGCCGAGGCGGCTGACATCCGCGGAGTGGATGGTGCTGGCCATGCCCTGTATCGTCTTCAACTCCCGCTCGAATTTCTCCATGATGAGCGCGATGACCAGGACCGCCATGAGCAGAATGCCGAAGCCGAGAAAAATCACCATTGGTGTGGCGGAGACGGAGAACGCCGGATGGGTGAAGTACAGGAGAAGGAAAGTGCCGGAAAAGAAGACCACAAAGCCCATGACCTGCCGGTAGATGTTGGTGGAGCCGATGAGCAGCCGCTCCATGGCATAGGCGAAGGGAATGGTGAGCAGGAGCAGGGCGAGGACGGCCCGGACCATGTCCTGGAGGGTGCCGCGGGTCTCGCGATAGACATGGCGTTGGAAAAGGTAGGCACTGCCGGCGAGGGCTTCGGAGCGCCAGCTGGATTCCTTTTCCTCGGAGGCTTCGAGGGCATCGCGGGACTGCAGGTGGAGAGTCTCAAGGGTCGGATTGCGAACGCCGTGGGAGCGCAGGAGCGAGAGGCGAAACTCGTTTAACTCGAGCAGGTCCCGGGCGGCGCGGGGAGCAAGCGGCGGAGGCTCGAACTGGGCCCGGCCTTCGACCCCGATGCCGAAGCGGTAGTCCCGGTGGGCGCGGAAAAAGCCGCGGTCCGCGTCCGCGAGTCCGTCGATCGGATCAAGTTTGAGGAGGGCGAACGAATCCGGGCCGAGCAGTTTGATGCCCTGCTGGCGGTCTTCGAAATAGACGAACATGACCCCGTCGAAGGTGCGGTGAAAGGCCCGCTGGTCGTCGAGCCGGGCGTTGGTGCCGGAGCCGAAGGGCACGGTATTGCCGTGGGTGAGTTGCGGGGGAGGGACGAACCAGGCGGCGCGGGCGGGGATGAGGTTGATGCGATTATGGATCTGTGCGCGGGTGCTCTGGGTGGAGGCGAACTCGACCAACCCGCGGTCGTTGAAGGCGGCCCCGAAAGCGAAGGTCTGGCCGAAGTCGTCGTGCCAGGGTCCCACATGGTAGGCGCCCTCTTCGTCGGAGCGGATGACCATGAAATCGTCGTAGTCGGGAAACTTGAACGGATCGAAGGCGTAGGGGCCGACCGCCGGATTGTCGCTCGGCTGCATCATGAGCTGGATGATGGCGCCGGGCATGGGTTCATTGGCGGCGGAGCGGCCCGGGCGGCGGACCATGACCCGGGGGCCGAAGCGCTCGTTGCCGCCGGTGAATTCACCCCAGACGACGTGGTCCTGCCGGGCGATGGCGGAGCGCTGGGAGAGGCCGTCCTGATCGAGTGCATGGCGCACGAGGCGGGCCATTTCGGAGAGTTGGACGCCGAGCACGTCGAAGGCGAGGCGGTCGGGGGTGTCATGCGGGGTGCCTTCCCGCGGGAAGCGGTCCTGCCCGGTGGTGAGGGCCATGTTGGGGACGCCGACGCGGCCGGCAAAGGCGCCGGTGGTGACGAAAGTGGGTCCGGAAAAAAAGATGCGGGGAACGAAGAGTGAGCCGTCGCCGGTGAAGGGGAGAAATCCCGGAAGCGGGGATCCGGCTTCGGTGAGTTCGTTGGCGGTGCGGGCGAAGGAGGCGCGGAGGCCGCTGTAAAAGGCGAAACTGTCGCGCGGGTTGCGGAGGTTGTTGGCGTTGTCGCCGATGAGCAGGCCCCAGCGGTCGGAGCCGTCGCCGGCCATGACGGTGAGGTGGAGGACGCGCTGGTGGGTGCCGAGGTGACTGTGGATGGCTTGGGCGGAAGCGAGCGCCCGGCGTTCGGCGTCGAGCTCGGCGCGGCGCCGCCCGAGGCTGGCGGTGACCTCGGCGAGGGCTTCGAGAAAAGGCTCTTCGGCTTGGGGGACGAGGCGGCGGTTGGCGAGGGAGCGTTTGAGATCATTCCAGCCGGCCCGGGTGGATTCGTAGAAGCGGGCGCGTTCCAGGAAGGCGGTCCGGGTGGCGTCATCGGGGGCGGCGGCGGCGGCTTCGATCTCTGCCCGTTCGGCGAAACGGAGGTCGAAAGTGCGGGTGTCGGCGACGGCGCGGAGGCGGCGGACGAGGTCGCGGCCGACATCGCCGCGCTCGGAGAGCGGATCGGGTGCCCCGGCCAGCTCGATGAGATGGGTGATGAAGCGGGTCTCGCGCTCGTTGTAGGTGATGCGGCGGTTGAGGGCGCCCGAGGAGGAGTCGTGCAGGAACATCCGGTAGTAGGCGAGGGCGCCGGCCTGGCCGCGGGCGTGCTGATCGAGGAAGAGAAAGACGACATTGCGGCGCGGGCGGTTTTCCGCAAACCAGCCCGCCCACTGGATGAGAGCGGCGGCGTTGGCGGCCTTGCGGGCGCCGGCGGACCGCTCCGGGACATTGCCGTAGGAATCCAGCGGCACGGCGATGACGACCGTCTCGGGATGATCGAGGAAAAACTGGGGATCATGCCCCGGCAGGTAGGCAATGAGATTGCGGCCCTCGGCGGGTTGCCAGGAGGCGGCGGCGTGCAGGGTGCCCTCGCCGCCCCCGGTGAGCAGGGAGCGGTCGCCCTCGAAGTAGAAACGGGGGATCGGCACCGGGGCGAAGACGTGGTGTTGGTGGTCGGAGCGCGGCTCGACCGCGGGCAGGAAGATGGCTGCGGCGGCGCCCTTGCGAAAGACCCGGAGCCAGTTTTCCCCCGACTCATAATCAAGTACAGCGATGGCGCCCTCGAGCGAGTCGCCCATTTCCTCCTGGGTGGCGCGGCCGACGTAGACGAGCCGGCCGGTGATGCCCTCCGCGGAGGTGGCGGCGGGCACGATGCCGTTGGGGCGGAGGGGGACGAGGGGGAGCGGCCCGGCGTCGTCCTCCTGGTGGTGGAGTCGGATTTCGGCCCCGTGATTGACAAGTTGGGTGGTGCGGAACGTCTGGACGAAAAGGTCCTCCACGCCGACCTCGCGGAGGCGAGTCTGGAGGTAGTCGATGGCCTCGTGAAAGGCCGGCGTGCTGGCCAGGCGGTGGGGGCCGGAGGCGAGGGCGCGGGTGTCGTGCTCGAGCAGATCGAGATCGAGGGTGAACTCAGCGGCGGCGGCGGCCGGAAGGAAGAGCAGCGGGATGAGAAAGAGGCGGGACATGCTTAGTCGAGGGGGGCGGAGCCGAGTTCGATGGTGACCTCCTCGCGCAGGGCGATGCGGTCGATGCGGCCGTCGCGGATCCAGACGAGCCGGTGGCAGACATCGAGGACCCGGTGATCGTGAGTGGCGCAGATGAGAGTGACGCCCCGCTCGCGGTTGAGTTTGACGAGGATGTTGAGGATATCCTGTCCGGTGCGGAGGTCGAGATTGGCGGTGGGTTCGTCGCAGAGGAGGATGGTGGGGTGGTTGGCCATGGAGCGGGCGATGGCGACGCGCTGCTGTTGGCCGCCGGACATCTCGATGGGGCGGTGAAACCAGCGCTCGCCCAGGCCGACGAGATTGAGCAGATCCATGCCGCGCTTGCGGGCGGTGTCGGGATCGAGCCCGGCAAAAGTCATCGGGGTGGTGACGTTCTCCAGCGCCGTCATGTACTGGATGAGGTTGTACTGCTGGAAGATGTATCCGATTTTCCGGCACCGGAGGAAGGCCAGCTCGACGGCGGAAAGTTGGGCGACATCGACCTCGTCGATGAAGACCCGGCCCTCGCTGGGGCTGTCGAGGCCGCCGATCATGTTGAAAAACGTGCTCTTGCCGCTCCCGGAGGGGCCCATGACGGCGAGGAATTCGCCCTGGCCGATCTCGAGATTGATGCCTTGGAGGGCAACGGTGATGGTGCTCTTGCGATCGTAGGCCTTGCGGAGCCCGACGGTGCGGATGAGCACCCGCTGACCGGAAGGCGCCTTCCAGCGGGCGGCGGAGGGTTCGGCGGTGGCGGTTGGGTGGTCGGTGCTCATGAATTATTCGATCCGCATGGCCTCCAGCGGGGGGAGGCGGGCGGCTTTCCAAGAGGGGTAAACGGAGGCGGTGGCGGCCATGATCGCGCCGAGCAGGAGTGCGGTGATGAGCAGGCCGAAGAGGTTGAGCCAGGGCATGCCGGCCAGGAAAAGGAAGCCGGAGAGAATGACGCCGGAGCTGAGGGCGACGACCGCACCGAGCAATGCGCCGACGAGGGCGCCGGCGAGTCCGAGCAAAAGGGCTTCGAGCACAAAGATCCAGAGGATGGACTGATCGAGGGCGCCAAGGCACTTGAGGGTGGCGATCTCCCGGTAGCGTTCGGTGACCGACATGAGCATGGCATTGGTGATGCCGACGATGCAGACGAGCAGGGAAACAGCCACGAGGACGGTGGTGCGGCGGCCGAGGCCGGCAAAGCCGCCGGTGTCTCCTCCGGCGCGGACGGCGGCCCCGGAGAGGGCGGCTTCGCGGCGGTTTTCGCGGGCGAGGGCGGTGGCCTCGCTGACCGACCAGTCCGGAGCCTCGGGGAGGTGGGTTTGCCACTGCTCATGGTACCAGGCGGCATGGGATTCGCTGCGCAGGAAGCGCCAGAGAAGGGAAGGCAGGACGTCCTGGGGTTGCCGGTCGAGGTGGGCGGCGAGGCCGCGGCGCAAGTCGAGATCGGCAATGCCGCTTTCGATCGCGAGGGCGGTCAGGCGGGCCCGGGCGCGTTGGGAGACGGTCTCCCAGGCGGCTGCGCTGAGCTGGAAGCCGGCGGAGGCGACGGCCTCGCGGAAGTCGGGCTCGGCGGCGGCGAGCATCTGGAGGGCGGATTGTTGCCGGAAGAACGGGGCGAGGCTGCGGATGCCGGTTTCGCGGGCGGCGGCGATCGCCCGGAGGGCGGTGCCGGTTTCCGTCCAAGAGTCGGCCACCGCGGGCCAGAGGTCGGCAATCTCATCACGGGTCAGGCGGTGGTGGATGAGGCGGCTCTGCCGCTCGTCCGGCGACACGCCGGCCATGGCGTCGAGCAAGGCGAGCCCGGAGGCGCGGCCGGCGAGGGCGCGGCGGGTAATCGGATCGAGGGCTTCCATGCGGGTGAGCAGCTGATGGGCGGCGGCGGCCTGGCGGCGGAGGTCGGGGATATGGCCTGCCTCCAGTCCGGCGGCGCGGGCGGCGGCTTCGAGCCCGGCGGCATCGGCCCGGGGGTCGGCCCACTCGGAGAGCACGGCGCGGGGCGAGGGGGCCTGGGTCAGCCGGGTGGCCCAGGTATCGGCCAGCCGGAGTTCGGACAACTCCGTTTCCGCGAGCCGCCGCAAGCCTTGGCCGGCCATGGCGGTGGCGGCCATGTGGACCACGAAGGCGACCGCCACGGTGATGACGACGGTGGTGACGATGGACCGGATGAGCCGGTAGCGGATGGCGGTGACAGTGAGCTGGAAAAGCTTGGCCGGGCCGAGGGTGGGCTGGTCTTTGATTTCGAGGTCAGGCATGCGCGGAAGAGGGGCCGACGAGCACAAGAATACCGCGCTCGACAAGTTGCTGAAGGTAGGGCGTCAGGGCCACCCGCGCTTCATGGAAGGAGAGGCGGTGGCGGCGTCCGAACTCCCTGACCACGGTGGCGACGGATTGCTCCGTCCGGCAAGCCTGCCAGATGGCTTTTCCGATCGGATCGAGGGCGAAACGCCGCCGTTCGCGCAGCGGCAAAATCCAGGTCAGGGGCGGACGGGCCCAGGCTCGCGGTTGCACGGGGACGGAAACCCTCAGGCCCATCGGCTCATCGGTTTCGACACTGACGGCCTTGTTGGCGAGCAGGCGGCACCGCATCAGGGGCAGCCAGGGCGGGTGGTGATGGGGGCCGGGGATGGACGTTTCTGCGGTCGCCATCAGTTCAAGCCCTCCGGGTCGGTGCAGGCCACGCCAAGCACGAGCGGGGTCTCCTCCTCATTGTCGGCGTCCAAGGGGTACGCGAGCCAACGCAGGATCCGCCCACAGCGGGAGCAGCGCCAGAGCCGGCCGGTGAACGGGCGCCGCCGCAGCCAGCCGAGCATGCCGCGGCCGCGGTGGTGGACGCCGTTGAAATCGAAGCCCGGGCCGGCCTCGTCGAAGCGGGCTTCCCGCTTGAGAACGCGGGTGCCCTCGGGAAGCTTGCTTTCAATCCACTCCTCAAGGTCGCCGCGGAGCCAGAGATCGGCGAGGCCGCGCCGTTCGCAGACGAGCCGGTGGCGCTCATGCTCGAACTCGAGCTTCACGTGGGCGGGCTTGATGTCGCAGTCCTTGAGCCGGTGGTGGCTGGAAAAGCGCACCTCGATGCCGAAAGCCCGCCAGTGGAGGGAATCCTCCGGCGGCTGGGGCCAGTCGCAGCCATCGAGCAGGGAGGTGACGGCGTCCAGGGTCTGCTCCGGGGGCGGCCGGACGACCAGCTCAAGCAGCCGCCGGGAGCCGGGGAAGTGGCGGAAGGCTCGCCAGGCGATGCGGTCTCCCCCTTCGGTCGGGAGGAGGTGCCAGGGGCCGTGGCGACGGGGTTTGGCGGTGTCCCAGCCGGCTTCCTCGAGCATGTGGCGGTAGTCGGAAAGGAGGCGGCGCCAGCCCGGTTCGCCGGCCGCTTCCTGCCAGGAGGCTTCGAGACGGATGTCATCGGCGTCGGCGAAGAGCAACCTGCCTTGGCGGGGGTTTTTGGAAAACTCCAGCAACTCCCAGTCGGCGGGGAGTTGGAGGCGAAGACCGTGCCAGATCCAGGTTTCCATGGGTCAGGACGGAAGCACGATAAAATGCGGCGGGTTTTCGCCGGTGAACCAGTAGTAACCCCAGTTGATCAGCACCGGGAGGATGGCGCCCATGAACTCGCCGGCCACGAGGCCGACCATGGCGGGTTTGACGTGGTTGACCGCTTTTTCACCCCCGTATTTGGAGACCATGCCCTTGAGAAACCAGCCGATGAGAAAAGAAATCGAGAAAACGGCCGTGCCCCAGGCGGCCCAGATGGCGAAGATGACCGGATGCAGCGGCCAGGCGGGAATGCGCAGCCGCAGCAGACTGAATCCGATGACGGCGGCGAGCCCGAGCCCGAAGGCGACCAACCCGGTGCCGTGGGGCCGCATCTGCCGGAGCGCCTCCCAGCCGGAGGCTTGCAACGAACTCTCGAGAGCTCCCTGGGCATCAAGACGCTGGTGGACCTGAATGGCCTCGGGAAAAATCTTGCTCATGGCGATGACCACGCTGATCGGCTGGACATTGCGGGAGCCCCCTTCGTATTGCCAGTAGAGCGTCGCCGGCACGGCGATGAGGAGCCCGAGCAGGAGGACGGCCACGGCCCAGGGTGCGAACCGGGCCGGACTGAGGTTGCGGTGCTCGAGGAGTTTGAAGGCGTTGACCACGTACGGCATGAGCGCCTCACGGGGGTCGGCCATGAAAACGACCCAGAGCAGGCCCACAATCATCATCACGTCCGGCCCGACCGTCTGGGCGCCGAAAAAAACCAACAGCATGGCGGGTGCGCTGTGCACGGGCTGGATGATAAACATGCCGGTCTCAGCGAAAATCCTGCTCAGGACAATATAGGTCACCAGGATCAGCCCCAGAACCAGGAACGTGATCGGCCAGGATAGGCCCGCGGCGGAGAACCAGATGACACTGAGGAGAAAACAGAGGACAAAAATACGCGCTCCCCAGACCGCTTCGGCCGGCACCTCCCCCGGTTTTCCCATGCCGAGCGCCCGCTTGGTGACTTGGAGGTAAAAATAACGCCCGGTATAGACCACCATGAGGAAAATGCCCAGGAAGGCGCCGAGGCTGAACAAATTGCGGGGGGCATAGGCGCCGCCGCCGGCCATGTTGATGCCGTAGAGCCCGAGCGTGCCCGCGACCAGCCCGTAGCAGAATGGCGCCAGCCCGATGGAGAGGGAGATCTGCCGGGGCAGGAAAAAGGCGATCGCGATCGCACTGAAATAGATGGTGAAATTAAGCGTGCTCCACATCGACGCCGGCCCCCGGAAACGCCAGTCGAGGGGATTCATGACGGGATTCAGGTCCATCCCGAGCTTGATCGCGATGAGCTGCGGGTAGTGGCTGACGAGAAAGTTGTTGAAGTGGATCGCCAGCACGATGGCGAAGGGAATCCAGAACCAGCGGTTGCTGTAGATGGAGTGGCGCTTCTCACCATGGGTCGGCAGCATCTCATTGGCGATGCGGGCGATCGGGTAGGGCAGGTGCTCGTGTTTGGACCACTGGGTGTGGAAGACCAGCGCGAGCGCGATCAACCCGATCCAGAAGACCATCAGCAATGGCAGCCAGAGCAAAAGAGTGGGCAGCCAGGCTTCCCAGGGGACCTGCGACCACTGCATCCCCTGCTCGCCCACGCCGAGCCCCTGCAGGTAGCCCGGCAGGGCGTCCGGGTGGGCGGTGGGATCCGCGAGCATCCGCGTGGGAATGTGCCCGATCAGCTCCTCCCCGATGCCCCCGGCCTGCGTCTGCGCCTCGTAGTGCGGCATGATCAGCGAAATGATGAAATACCGCAGGAGCCCCGAACCCGGGATGACGCAGACCACCGTGGTGATGCCGAGGATCACCGCCAACTCCCGCCCCCTGAGCGCGACGTTCTCGCCGAACCGCCGCAGGAGCGGGTTGATCGTGACGATGAAGACGATGAGCAGGCCGTAGACAATGATCGGCACTTGGGTGCCGATGAGGAAGGTCTGCTTGAGGACGAAGTCGTTGAAGTAGGTGAACCCCGCCAGCAGGGAGGCGAAAACAAAACCAATGAGCAGGGCTCGCGGGGTCATGGAGTGAAAGCGGGAGTGGTGAGGTTCAGTGGATGCGGGCCATGGGGCGGCGAAAAAACAAACTTCCTTGGAGGCGGTGCGGACCGCCTCCAGCAGTGGTTTGTTGCCAGGGGACTGAGCGAAGGGAACCGGAGAGAGTCGAGGCCGGAGGGGCGGCCCTGAAACCGTCGCGGCAGTGGCTGACTGGCATTAAACCCCAAACGAATCGATTCGGGAATCAAGTCGGAAATGTTCAAATCGGGGTTTATCAGAAAATCCACTGGCAAACGACCCCGTGACGGGAGCAGCCAGCCCCGCGAACGTTGCCGATTCTTTTCCGCCGACGGGCCGATGGTCGTTGGGAGGTGCCGGGGAGGGTGGGGCGCAGGTTGGCCGCCGGTTTCCAAACCGTTTGCTGCAGGCGAAAAGAAACAGGCGGCTTCCCGGGGGAAGCCGCCTGGCAGGAGGAAAACGAAACGGGCTGATCCTCAGCCGCGGCGGCGGCGCAGGAGCAACGCGATCCCGGCGACGCCAAGACCGGCGAGAAGGGCGACCGTTGCCGGCTCGGGAATGACGGTGAAGTTCACGGTGGTGGTGCCGAGCGAGGTGAGGGTTTCACCATCGGGCAAAAGACCGGCGAAGGCGAAGGTGACGGCATAGTCGCCCGCGGCGGAAAAGCCCCAGTTCATGTGCTGGTGGCCGGTGGAGGACTGGAGCGCGCTGAGCTGGTTGGTGGCGGTCGCATACTGGACCGAGGGAGCGGCCCCGGGAATGCTGATCCGGCTCCAGACCGAGACCTCGCCCGGTCCGTCCACCTGCGTCACCCAGAGCACGAACTGGTCGTTGAAGAGCGTGCCCGCGCCAATGTCCGGGCGGATGCCGAAATAGGGGGAGCCGAAGTTGATGGCCTCGGCCGCGGTGGCGGGGAGCAGGAAAAGATCCTCGCCGGCGGCCACGCCGGTGAAATCCCACTCCGCGCCGGCGGGACGGCTGACGGTGGCGGCTGCGGGGACAAAAACGTTGAGGGTGTCGAAGGCGTAGTCGACCCGGTCACCGGGCGCTTCGGCCGAACCTTGGACGAGGCCATTGATGACCGCGGGAGGATTCGAGCTGCGGGCGCGCAGGGTGGTGGACCAGGCATCGGCGTCGTCGTCGTAAATGAATGTGAGGTCGGCATGGCCCTGGGTGTAGTTCAGGGTTTGGGCGTTCAGCGCGGCGGCGGAAACGGCCAGCCCAAGCAGGATAGGAAGGAAGAGTTTGGTTTTCATGTGGCAGTGTTTTTCGTGGTTGGAATGAGGAGAGTGGGCCTAACGCAAACGCCTTGCGGCAGTTGGTGCAAGACTTTTGCGTTAGAAGCCGAAACTTTTTCCCGGGACTTGTGGGCGACATTGACCTGCGGGAATAGAGCAGGCATGCTTGGGCTCTTTTTTAACTTGTCCATCTTGCCGGCACCCGGTGGTGCCACGAGATGGGAGCGCCTTGCCACGGAATGCCGCGGATGCCATGATTGCCCGACTGATTTTACTGAGTTCCGGATTGTTTGTTGCCGCGACCCTGGCGGGTTGCGGGCGCGGCGTGGATGTGCCCGGGGCGGGCGCGGGCGCGGGCGGCGGGGGGATGCCGCCCCGGCCGGTCGAAGTTGCGGAAGTCCGCCGCCAGCCGATGGAGCAGCGGCTCTCTTTGGTCGGCACCCTGGAGGCCAACGAATCGGTGGTGCTGCGCTCGGAGTATCCCGGGGTGGTGGCTTCAATAGAATTCCGGGACGGACAGGCGGTGCGCCGCGGCGACGTGCTCGTGCGGATGGATGACCGCGATGCGCGGGCGCAATTGGCGGAGGCCCAGAGCCGGCAGGAGCTGGCCCGGCTTGTCTTTGAACGCAATCAAACCCTTTTCGAAAGCCGCACCCTGCCGGAGACGGATCTTGACCGGAGCCGGGCCGACCTGCTGCGGGCCCAAGCGGATGTCGAGCGGCTGGCGGTGCGGGTGGAGAAAGCGGAGGTGGTGGCGCCGTTTGACGGCATCGCCGGCGCACGCCTCATTTCCCCCGGCGACCTGCTCACCACCGGAACGGAGATCACCCGGATCGACGACGTCAGCCAGTTGAAAGTCGACTTCGCGGTGCCGGAGCGTTTCTCCGATCTACTCGCGGAGGACAGCCTGGTGCTGGTGCGGCGGGGCGAGGAGCGGGAGCGGGCGACCGCGACCACGGCCGAAGGGAAGGTCTATTTCATCAGCTCCAGCGTTGATCGGGCCACCCGGGCGACCCAAGTCAAAGCGGTGTTGCCCGAGCCGCCGTCCGGATTCCGCCCCGGCATGTTTGTCGAAGTGGAGCTGGTTCTGCGGCGGGAAGAGGATGCGCTTGTGGTGCCGGAAACGGCGGTGCTCAGCCGGGCCGACGGTACCTATCTCCTGCGGGTGGATGCCTCCTCCAGCCCGGCCACCATCGCCTTCGAGCCAATCGCGATCGGCATCCGGCGCGACGGCCTGGTGCAGATCATCCCCCGCAATTCATCGCTCGGGGCGGGGGCCAGTGTGGTCGCCGCCGGTGTCGGCGCCCTGCCTCTATTCCCCGGAGCGGAAGTTAATCCGCGGCCTCTGACCTTTACCGGCGGCACATGATTCTCTCCGACGTCTCCATCCGCCGGCCCATCGTCTGTACGGTCGGCTGCATCATCCTGGTGGTGGTCGGGCTGCTTGCCTTCGGCCGCCTGCCGGTGCGCGAGTACCCGGATACGGACACTCCGGTCGTTTCCGTGACCACCATTTATCCCGGGGCGGCGGCCGAGGTGATCGAGACCCGCATCACCGATCCGCTCGAGGAGCAGCTCTCGACGATCGACGGCATCCGCAAGATGACCTCCGTTTCCCGCGAGCAGGTTTCCCAGATCACCCTGGAGTTCACCCTTGATCGCAACATTGACGAAGCCGCCAACGACGTGCGCGACCGGGTGGGTCGGGCGCGCGGCCGGCTGCCCCAGGAGGCCAACGACCCCACCGTGGCCAAGAGCGACGCGGATTCGCGCCCCTTCATGTGGATCTCGGTCAGCTCGGAGTTCTACGACCGCATCGAGCTGACCCGTTTCGCCGACCGTTACGGCAAGCGCCTGCTGCAGACGGTGCCCGGGGTGGCCAATGTCATCATCGGCGGCGAGCGCCGGCCGGCGATGCGGATTTGGTTGCTGCCGGAGCGCTTGGCGGCCTTTGGGCTCACGGCCGGCGATGTGGAACGAGCGCTGCGGGAGCAGAACGTGGAAATTCCAGGGGGGAGAATCGAGTCCGAGGGGCTGGAATTCACTGTCCGCCTGAAGGGTGATCTTGCCACCGAGGACGAGTTTTCGCGCATCGTGGTGGCGGCGACACCCACGTACCAGGTCGAGTTGGGCGAAGTGGCGCGGGTCGAGCTGGGGGCGCGGGACTACCGCACGCAGACCTACTTCAACCAACGGCCTTCGGTCGGCCTGGGCGTGGTGCGCCAATCGCAGAGCAACCTGCTCGATGTCGCCGACGGGGTGAAAACCATAATCCCCGAGATCCAGCGGCAAATGCCGGACGGCGTGCAGGTGATCCTTTCCTATGATGCCAGCCTCTTCGTCGAGCGGTCGGTCAACGAAGTCATCAAGACCCTTTTCATCGCCTTCTCGCTCGTCATCCTGGTCATCTTCTTTTTCCTGCGCAATCCCCGGGCCACCATCATACCGCTGGTGACGGTGCCGGTCTCGCTGATCGGGACCTTCGCCATCATGTTGGCGATGGGTTTCACGATCAACATTCTGACCCTGTTGGCGCTGGTGCTGGCGGTGGGCCTGGTCATCGACGACGCCATCGTGATGCTGGAAAACATTTACCGGCGGATCGAAGGCGGGGAAGACCCCATCCGGGCGGCCTTCGCGGGGAGCCGGCAGGTGGCCTTCGCGATCATCGCCACGACCCTGACGCTGATCGCGGTTTTTCTGCCGGTGGCTTTTCAGCGCGGCTCGACGGGGCGGCTGTTTTACGAATTCGGGCTCACTCTGGCGATCGCGGTCAGCGTTTCCAGCATCGTGGCCCTGACCCTCACGCCGATGCTCTGCTCGATCGCCCTCAAAGGCAAACGGCAGGACCGGGGCCACTCCCGCTTTTACCAGTGGACGGAGAAGCAGCTCGAAGGGTTGACGGCATTCTACTCGCGTTGCCTCGGCTGGTGCCTGAAGGGCTGGCCGCTGGTGATGCTCTTCGCGGTCGGCTTCAGTGCGGTGGGGCCGATCCTGTTCCTCAATCTCCAGCGTGAACTCGTGCCCACCGAGGACCGCGGCATCCTGATCTCCTTTTTCCGTGGTCCGCTCGGGGCGACGCCCGACTACACCCGGCACTACATCATCAAAATGGAGGAGATCGTGGCGGACATTCCCGAGGTGGAGCGCAATTTCAGCATTTCGGCGGTGGCTTTCGGCACCCCCGGCGTGGGCAACCAAGGCCTCATGTTCACCGCTCTCTCCCACTGGGAAGACCGCGATCGCAGCACCCAGCAGATCATTGGTGAACTGGCTGGCCGCTACGCCGCCGAAATCACCGGCGGGCTCGCCTTCCCCATTCCCATCCGCCCGCTCGGCGGCGGAGGCGGGGATTTCCGCTTCATTCTGACCGGCCAGGACTTCGGCGAGCTCCAACAGGTGGGCGCCTCCATGCTCGATCGCATGCGCGAAAGCGGACTCTTCAACCAACCGCGGGTCGACCCCTCGCCCAGCAAGCCCCAGCTCGACGTGCGGGTGGACCGCCGCCGCGCCGCCGACCTCAACGTGCCCGTCTCCGTCGTCGCCACGACCCTGGAGACGCTCTTCGGCGGCCGGGAGGTGACGCAGTTCCGCCAGGGCAACGACCAATTCGATGTCGTCATCCAAGTCGATGACGCCCGCCGCGCCTCGCCCGAGGATCTGACCCGCCTCTATGTGCGCTCCACTGACGGCGCCCTCATCCAGCTCAGCAACCTCGTCACCTACGACGAAACCGTCATTCCGGAAAACTACCCCCACTTCAACCGCTTCCGCTCGGTTGCGCTGGTGACGCAGCTCGCACCCGGGGTCTCGGTGGGCGACGGGGTGGCGTTTCTCGAGGAGCTGGCGCAGGAGATTCTCCCTCCCGGCATGGGCTACGACTGGGATGGAGAGGCCCGGGAGTACCTCGAAGGCGTGCAGGCGACGTTTTTTCTCTTCGGCTTCGCGTTGGTCTTCACCTTTCTGGTGTTGGCGGCCCAGTTCGAATCCTGGGTCCATCCGGTGAGCATTTACTCGGGGGTGATGATGGCGATCTCGGCCGGGATCATCGTTTTATACCTGACCCAGTTCACCGCCAACCCGGTCACGGACAATCTCTTCTCGCGCTTCGGCCTCATCATGCTCATCGGCCTGGTGGCGAAAAACGGCATCCTCATCGTGGAGTTCGCCAACCAGCTCCGCGTCCGCGGGCGGGATGCCTACGGGGCCGTCACCGAAGCCGCGGCGCTGCGGTTTCGTCCGATTCTTATGACCGCCATCTCCACCGTTTTCGGCATCCTGCCCTTGGCGCTGGCGACCGGCGCCGGGGCGGAAACGCGCAACGCTCTCGGCATTGTGGTGGTGGGCGGACTCAGCGTGGCGACCTTTTTCAGCCTCTTTGCGGTGCCGGTCTTTTATTATGCACTCGACCGTGCGGTGGTGGCCTTGACCGGCAAGAGCAGTGCCCGCGGCTTGATCCGCGCCCGCGAAGTTGAGGAGCAGCGCAAGGAAGCGGCGGCCTGGTAGAAGCGGGGTGTGAAGGCCGGGAGGTGCGCCGGCCGCCCGCGGTTTACGCGCCGATGTCGAGCAGGACGAGGGCGTTGCGGTGATGGATTTCGAGACATGAGTTCACCATTGGGACACCCCTGTCCAAGCCCGTAAGCCTTCTCGTAATCCTAATCGTAATCCTAATCGTGATCGTAATCCCACTCCCCGTTTTTCCGCGGGTTCAGCGCCGTATCCCGATGGTTCTTCATGGATGCGGCTGCCAGAAGTGCACTCGATCCGTCGATTAGGATTACGAGCAGGATTACGATAAGGATGGGCTGAGGGACACCCAGTCCCGCAATCTCTCCATTGTGAATAAACGACTGACGTTCGAACTGGTAGGTGCTGTTGAACTCAGGAAAGTAGCGGGAGCATCTTGCTCCCGGATTGGGGGGAGGCGACCATCCACACCCTGCGCCACAGCTACGCGACCCATCTGCTGGCCATGGGCGTCAACCTCAGGCAGCTTCATCTCTATCTGGGCCACGAGGAGATCGAGACGACCACGCTCTACACCCATCTCGTCCCCTTCGCCGAGGAGAAGAGCCTCGGGCATATCGAGGCAATTGCGCGAATGACCCTGTAGAGAGCCAGGCCAACCGGCGCCATGCCCGGCTGCGGCGGACACGCCGCGGGGCCGAGGGTCGTCGACGCGATCGAGCGCTTCCACTTGGCGTGCCTTGCGCGCCATGGCGGCTCGATGGGCGTCGATCGGCGGTAAGCGTTCTTCTTCCGCATCTATCGTTTAGGTGTGCGGGCGGCTATGCTGTCGGGGATGAATTCAGAAATCAAACCCCGGAAGAAAGTGCGGCGCAGCCGTGCTGAAATCGAAACGATCCTCTCCG